>PIVM01000008.1 GCA_003353945.1 Gammaproteobacteria bacterium | reverse complement strand
AAATTCGAAATTTATCGACTATTTTACGTCAATCCACTATTAATAGGGAAAACTTCGACCATGGAATCTCGATTAATTTTAGTGATTTCAGGGGGTTATCATTTCTCGGTCAGGCACTAGATACATTCTATAGAACGCAATCAGCCGAGCTGATTGCGTTTTTTTTTTGCTTCTCGTTCTGGTTTTTCTTTTTGGTTCTGCCTTCTATCACGCTCCGGGGGGAATGGCGCTGGCCGAACCCATACGTTCGATCTCTTTAATAATCTTCTCGGCAGAGGTTTTTACTGCGTTTGACATCGCGATTTCTCCCGAATGAGAATAGGCTTCACTGCGTTGATTTATCGAGTCGAGATCGTACAGGTAGTTCACCATCATTCCGGTAGAGCGGCCAATGCCTTTCTCTGATGTGTCACCCAGCCAGTTTAAACGCTGAATCACCGCACCGTTGCTCAAGTGAAAATGCGCAACAGCATTCATCGCTGTTGAACGGCCTTCTCGTTTAAGATTTAGATAATACGCACACAGGCGTTTCAAGGGAGGCTCAAGCACCTCAACCATCTTGGGTTGAGTATGCCAGTCCGGTACGCTTAAAAAAGTGCGTAATTCAGGCTCGAGTTCAAGTTCTTTCGCAACCTCTTCGAATGCCTTCTGCTCTTTGTTATTGAATGCTGTTAGAGCCATCAAATCCAGTTGGTCATCAAGCCATGCGGTAAAGCCGGGAATAGGTGACAGGGTGGCAAATTTTTTCAAATGGGGAAGTTCCCGCTTAAGGCTTGCCACAACTTGCTTGATGAGGTAATTCCCAAGGCTGATTCCGTCCAGACCGCGTTGAGCATTCGAAATCGAATAGAAGATGGCTGTATTTGCTTCATGTGCATCAGTACTGGGCGCAGTTTGATCAAGAAGGTCTTGAATATTGCCAGCAAGACCGTTTACCAAGGCAACTTGTACGAAAATCAGAGGTTCGCCGGGCATATTGGGGTGAAAAAACGCAAACAAACGACGGTCACTGTCCAGTCTGTTTTTAAGATCATCCCAACTTGCAATCTGATGTACGGCTTCGTACTCAATCAGTTTTTCCAGCAGGGAGGCAGGGGAATCCCAGGTAATTTGTTCAAGTCTTAAAAACCCGATATCAAACCAACTGGAGAGAAGCATTTTTAGATCGAAGGTGAGGTTAGCCAGTTTTGGCTCTTTGCGGGTGTCCAGTGAGAGTAACTCTTCACGCAGATCAACCAGGAACTTAACGCCTTCGGGTAGTGCATTAAATTGGGTTAGTAAGCGAATTCTGGGGGCGTCCAACTGTGTCCGCAATGTACGGCGGTATTTAGGCAGAAGTTCCGGGTCTTCGCATTGTGTATAGGCGCTAATAGCTAATTCAATGTCCTCTTCATTAACGTCAAAATCCGTTGCTAGAAGCGTTAAAAAACGCTCTCGACCAGCCTCGTTTAATGACATATAACTCTGCCCAATTCGAGCGGCCAGAGCTCGCGCCGACTCTTCACCCGCAGGCGCCTCAAGGCAGCGATCAACGAGATCGCGTAGACGATTCATATCCTCATCTGGTAATTCTGGGTCAAAGTTAATGATTTGATCGCCACCAAGCACATTACGACTCACCTCCGACCAGGCATAACGCAGCCGCTTAAGGGTACGGCCGAAAATAACAGCGCGTTTGGGCTTCTGGTCACTCATCGTACTACTCCGTTCTTTTGAGATGAAAGTGGGTAAGAGAAAGCATGATTATCCTAGACAGCTCAGTCGAACGGCACGATTCAACTGAGTTTTCTAGGATTATTGTATGCCTGTCCCCGGTCAGGGTAAACCTTGGTTTTATTTACGTATTTTTTGGCAGTGTGATTTTTATGATGGCATCATTGTACACACAATCAGCAGAGGCAAAAGAGGAGGGCATCTCATCGGGCAAGAGCAATTCTTGCTCTCGATTGTATAGTGAATTCTGTTGGCTGATATTTCAATTGTTACCGCTGCCGTCATCTCTAATAAGCTTCTCTTACACGAAGAAAACGCGCAAACCGTGGGATACCGTTCTGCGTTAATCCAGAGTATGCATAAGTGATTGTTGCACCGATGGCTGGTGGCGTTCTTCGCTGTGCATCGGAAAAGCCAGTGCCAATTCGAAAAGTAATCCCATCGTCTGTTTTTACCAATAAGGATCCCAGCATGCCTTTGTATTTTCCTTTGCCTTTGAAATGCTCAAGCACTATGGCTTCGGCATCGAACAGAGGTTTTAGTTTGAGTAAATCACTGCTGCGTGTCTTTTGATAGCGTGCATTGCCGCGGTGTAGGATTAACCCTTCTCCGCCTTTAGCGACCACCTCTTGCAACTTGTGTTGTAACGCTGACTCATCACTCAAGCGGTATTGCGGGACTAATGTTAGCCACGCAATATTCAGCTCAGCGATCAATTGTTTCATTTTTTCCAGACGTTGGTTAAAAGATAAGGTGGACTCCATGGTGGTCGGTGGTAAATCAAATATCTGGTAGCTGACTAACTGCCACTCTTTGTCAATCGGCACTTGTTTTCTGACGACGCCGGAGAGCTTATCGAATTGACCGCGACCGATCCACAGCTCGCCATCCAGTGCTGTGTCGGGGAAGTCTGCAATAAACCAGGCTGGCGCATAGTATATATTGCCCTGTCTTGAAACTAGCGAAGTGCCATTCCAGTACGCTCTGACACCATCGAGTTTTTCACTGATCCAGTATTCTTGAACGGGTGCCTGGCCTTGATATTTATGGGCCAGCATCAATGCAGGGGGTGGCAGATCTGATGCTAAAGAAAAGGGTGGTGACGAAATGATGCAAAGTGAAAGAAAAAAGCGGACAAGTGTTTTCATGGGCCGACTCGCTCCTTGAGTATTGGCTCGTGTGTTGAGTTTTTTACGACTATCGTAGTTGGTTGATTATCGCATAATGGATGGCGTAGGCAATGGAAGTATGCAAGAAGCTCCTTCTTCCGCTTTGATAGTCGAATGACAATTGGCGTGCAGACGACGAATTAGTTCGAAGATCTTTCGGTGTAACTCGCGGATTGTCGATAGAAATAAGAATATTGCCTCGTAGTTGTCGAGTGCTGCAACGTCATCAAAGCCAAATGTCACGTTTGGTTTTAAGATGTGGAATACTTCCTTAGGGCTGCGGAAATATCTGTGTCCTCATGATATGCCAGATACGCTCTATTCAGTTGATGTTACGGTGACAGGGCTCAGCGGTGATTCAGATTGGACTTATGGTATAACTCAACCGGTGTCAACGATGGGGGTGATCATGGTATTGGTGATACGGGGGTGGGCATTACCACGGGCTATGAAACAGGTACAGGCGACTTCAGTGGCTCAGATAGCCGCGGTGATTGCCGTACGTTGACTGTTTAGGATAAAGTAGACAAAAAAAGGGGCTTAATGCTTTTTATACCCAATCACTCCTAGCTTTCGTTATTTACTGTATGAGGTCAGTCCATGGGAATTGCAACATGTAAGGTGCCAACAATATGCGCAAAATGTAACGAGGCGAACGTGGTGCCAACGTATGCTTTATGGGTTCGTAACGCGCCGCCTACGTCTAGCCAGGGGGCTGCTGCAACCGCTGCTGGCTTGACTGGGGTGACGTTCGAACTTGGGGGTGTCCTTGTAGGGGCCGTGGTTGGGCAGCCGGATTTGGGAGAGAGCATCGGTGCAGCGGCAGGTGATCTGGCAAGTGCAGTCATTCAGCATAAGAAAGGTCCTACGAGCAGGCCTGCATCGCACCGCCGCATTGCGCGCGAACAGAAACAAGGTTCGTTAATGTATCAGCTGACACACGTACGACAAAGACAGAATGTTATCGTGGTCGAGGCTTGCTTTGAAGACGTCGAAATGCCCAAGGGAAAAAAGTTCGGCCTCATTCATAAGGCATTTGGCCATCGGGATATAAAGCCTTATGGTGTACTTGTGTGCAGTGAATGTTTTGAACAGTTAATGGGTTATGGGCCACTTTCGTTTGTCCTTCCACGTATGGATTGACCTAACTTCCTAATATATCCAGCAAAACGAAGTAAATGATTGCCAAAACCAGCTCTTTCGGTCCTTATTGTTCGGACGACCAAAGGGGCGGATGTGCCAAGAGCTCATTAAATAGTTCGGGGTCAGAGTAAAAACTAATGCGATAGAAGGGCGATGGGAATAAAAAAACAGACACCTTTCTATACAATCATATTGTAAAGGGGGAGTGCCTTACATTTGACACACAGATACTCAAAACCAAGATTACTCTGCGATTACAACTGCCATTCGATTGGAATATCAAAAGCTTCTAAGCTGCCCTCGGTACCATCACTGTTGAATTGGGTGAACTGCGCTGACTCGGCGTCTTTGACCCAAAAACAAGGTATGTGACCAAATACAAACAATCTCTCTGAGTCATTACAAGTGGGCAGATACGCCGCTAGTACTCGCGGGTCATAGTATCGAAAATACAGATGCTTACCTTGCTCATCCTGCACAATTGCAAAGCGCCTGAAATGATGCAATAGGTGTGGAAAAGTTTTGCCCTTCGAAGCAAAAATGACAAACCAGTTTTTTTCTAGTCCTTCATTAATACACCAACTGCTTAACCAATCACCCTTGTGTAATTGAAGTAACCAGGGACCAGCCGCTTTGAGTGCTTCATCAACGTTCATGCGATACAAACTTCTTGTAAGATTTTCGGATGCCGCCAGCGTTGGGTAGATTCGCTCATCCTGCGCGCCATCAACGATTATATACAGGCGATAGTCCGCAGGGCATTGACTCCACAATGTATCTAATAGCTGATCGGCATAGTTTTGCCTGTGCCCCTGCTCAAACTTCTCGCTTTCAGATAGTGTCATCGGAATTCCTTAACTTGCCTGTTTCATGCGTGCTTTTTCACACTTTTCACAAAAAGGCGTACCTGATGTTGCCGCTCGTTTTAATGTTTCGATTTGTCTGGCAATATCGGGCTCTGGGCCTGACGCTGGCTCAGTTTTCTCGACTGGTTTGGGTTCAGGTGAACTTCTCAGAGACGAGACAGGTGCCGCTGTGCGAATGGGTTCTGGTTCAACTTCCTGGCGGATATATCTGTAAGTGTATTGATGATGTTTATGGATATACAGTTCTCCGCAAATCAGCAAACGTGCAATATCCCCCTCGGCATTATTAGTCGCATTGTGTTTCAGTCCTTGACTTCCCACTAGCTTAATAACGTCCTGCCAGAAAGTTTCAGGGGCAGAGAACTCGCTGAGTTGTTGTCGGGCAT
This sequence comes from Gammaproteobacteria bacterium, assembly GCA_003353945.1. Classification (GTDB taxonomy): domain Bacteria; phylum Pseudomonadota; class Gammaproteobacteria; order Pseudomonadales; family PIVM01; genus PIVM01. Next base: position 79,642 of record PIVM01000008.1, on the reverse strand, counting down.
CTGCTTCGGAGTGGGTGCGCTGTCTAACGCCCCACGGATTTCGGTGCCAACGACAAGGTATCACCAGCGTCAGTTTTTTATTTTCATGAGGAGGGATGGTGTCAACTAACTGGTAAAGATCCAATTGTTTTTTTCGATAAACAGAGATACTACCCGAAACCAGTGCGTGCACTACTTGCTTGATTACGCTGTGGTCACGCCAAGCTCTCACGTTGACGTGATAACGGGTTTTGTTTAGCTCGGATCGCCACAAATGGGGAGGGCTGTTGATGGTGTTGATAAAGCGTTCGGCCAACTGATCAGAGTTAAAGCGTATGGGGGAGTAAAAGGGTAGGCGCCGATTGACGATAACAAAAGGCTCGCCGTGGCTATCATAGACTGTTGTATCAACTATCATTCGAAAACAACCTTTTGCAACTTAATGCCCCGTAAGCACGCTGATTTTTCCAGGATAAGCTTCGTTCATAAAATATTGCTTCTATTGGATTAAAAGAACTCTTGGCATGGTAACAAAAAAAAATTGGATTAAATAGGTCAGTGCTTTTTCGGTATTCAACTACAAATACGGCCAATTGTTTGTCATGGGCCGACTGTTTATAGTAAAGTCAGAAAAGAAAGGGTGTTAATGCGTCTGATGCTCTGGCAATTAGATCATAGCGATGGTTTAACATAGGGTGCGTTCAAGAATAACCTCACATTTTCTTTTCTTATCTTATCTTGTCTTGGGGGGGGGTGTACTACGCGCAGCCGAAAAATCTTCGAAACAGGACGGTTATTACCCTGAGTTTGCTCAATCGCATCGATCAAACCCCTCTCCAACCTGAGCGCGAACTCTGTGAAGCTATTTCTGGATGAATCCTTGGTTGAGTCACCATCCAATAGGGGAGACAGGCCAGTATCGGCATTAAACAAAAATGATCGAGTAATATGAGTAATAACCAATTGAATATACTAGCCTGGGTGGCGACAAATACACAGGCACAATGGCAAGTTATCACATTTTTCGAGAAGTATCCGAAACAGTCATGTCGGTAAAGGTCAGAGCATGTTGAAAATCAGAAAGGCACAAATCCAAGCCTTTGACAGAACCTTTCTTCAGGATCCCCAAAAACTCGCACCCTTGATACAGAGTGTCTATCCGGAGCAGGCAGCAAAACTGGGTTCTGCCGGTGTCAAAGAGCGACTGAGCAAAAACATGGCCTGCGCCAGGCACTATGGCTTAACCCAAGCTGATATGATTAAGCGATTTATCCAGCTGATGTTCCAGCTCAATATCGACACCCTGGACGATAGCTCGGGACTGCCCTGGGCAATGAATATACTTCGTTGGGACGACACCAGTGAAGAGTTGAAAATAGCCGCTCTCGAGAAGGGCGCGCAGACTGCCCGCATTGCAGAACTACAAAAAGCCAATAACTGAACGCAAATACACCTCACTGTTAGGCCAGAGGAGTTACTAATAGATGTCCCAACCGCATGTTTATCTCGACATCAATGCATCCACCTTGACGCATGTAACAGGAACCAGTGGCCCTTATCAACTGGCAGCGACAATTACCTGCAAGCTGTCTAAGAAGGTAAATGAGCAATGCAGCGCTACACTCATCTACCAGGGGAATACAGATACAATCGTTTTTGGACCCAATGTAGACGCTGTTGATCAGCCCATCACACTTAAGGACACGGATGATGGTACCACTTCGTTAAAGATCGAGCCCTTGGATAAGTGCACTCGGCCCGGTGGCCTGAGCCGTCACAAACACGAAATAAAGGGATTGGTTTTTCAGGCGCCTTCGGTAAGCTTTAGTCGACTATCGAAGGATCTTCTGATACCCGGCAAAAACGGGGTTTATCAAGTCAGCGAAGCGAGCATTCACTGCAAGCAAAACTACAAATCTGACGAAGAGATCAAACTGAAAGTCACAGGTAGTGCAATAGAGGCAGAAACAAGCCTCAGCATTCCGGCAGGCACTGTTGAAGCGGACATCACGTTTGCGCTCGAAAAGAATGGCAACATTCAGCTGCAAAGGGATGAGTCCGGTGCTGAATGTCGTATCAGTGCTGATAACAGCGCTTATGACATTCAAGTCGAAAAGCCGATAGTGAGTTTTGATGGGGAATTTCAAGCGAAGGCCATTCCGGGCAATAACGGTGTGTATCAATTAGGCGAATACCCGCTGAAGGTCAAGCTCAGCTATGCCATCGCCCAAGATATCCAATGCACAATCACCAGCGATGCCTTTGATCCCAGCCCCAAGAATGTCACGATTCCGGCAAACGAAACCACCGCATCCATTAATATCAACCTCACCGACTCCGCTGGAGAGAGCAAATCGGTAGGGATTGAAAAAGCCGATGCCGGCGACGAATACTTTGAGTTATCAAGCACCAACGCGACCTTTGACGTTCAGTCCCAGCAACCCACGCTATCCCTGGCGGGGGAAGTCAAAAACGTAGACATCGCGGCAAACAAGTTAAATGAGCTGAAGATCGCCATTCAGGCAGATTATTTATCAGAGCTCGCTGGAACGCTACAGTTTACATTGACGTCACCGTTTTTGGCAGGAGGTGAGACTCAACTTGACTGGCCCTGGGATCCGAATAGTCCCTTGGAGAAAGTAGTCGATCTAAAGCCTATAAAAAACGATCCTGACGCAGATCTTACCAGCGAAGACAAACACTTTGCGGTGACCCTGGAAACTGTAACGGGCTGTCTGGTTGACGATGCAAAAGCAGAACAGCAGATTGCGCTGGAGGTGGATTTCGCGCCAAGACTCAGCATTCAATCGATCAAGGCCAATAAAGCGGGCCTGCATGCGAGTACAGAGAGTACAAGCCCCGTTAATATCCAGAAAGCCTCTGTGATTGATCTTGATCTACAAGGAAGCGAAGATGAATTTACGAGTGGGCGCATCGCGTATATCGAAGACAAGAATGAATCAAACTCATTTATGGTCGCCGAGGTACAGCAACCGGACCAGTGGCTGATTGATTTTAGCGTAGGAGGCGCTAACGAAAGTGACGGCGCAAGCAGTTTCAACAAGTGGAACCTCCGCATCTTCGAAAAGACAGGTGATGAAAAACGCTCAAGCAGTCGCATTGAAGTTAAGAGGCGGGTAGGACGTGCGCTAAAGGAAATGAGCATTGAGCTGGTGAATGCCGACGGTTGGGATGAGGTCCAGGCCGGTGGTTCAGACTATTGGATTCGATTCACGGCTGATGGTGACACAAAGTATTTCGTTGAAGGCGAACTGAAACAACGACAAGGCGACACGTTCACCATAAAAGTCGATCGCAAAAGCACTGGTGCAGACGCCTACAAAACAATCGATAATTGGAAAGTTATCGCCTTTAGACGCTTGCATGAAACCGTTAATGCCAGTAGTGAAGGGATTACTACCGGCAGCAGTGCGTTACCCCTACAGCTAAAGCAGGCGGCATCTGCAGTTGCTGTGGGTACAAATGTGTATGTCAGGGCAACCAAGCCGGGTAAGAATAATGCGGGCGTCTTTATTGAAGGTAAGCTCAAAGCCACGAAAAGGCGGCAATTTAAGGTCAGCTTCAAACACGGCAAAGACGAAGAAAAGAGCGACTGGAAAATCGATCTTTTTAACGACAGCGGTGCAGAATACAGTGGTAGTGATAGCGCCTTTTTCTGTAATGATCAGATTAAAATCACTGTCCAGCGCAGCGGCGAATCTGATCAGGCGGAAGCCTTTCGCCTGGATGCTTACTTCAACGGGAAAAAAATAAAGACATGGACATCTGATGACTACAAGATACCAGCGAATCAAAGCGAGCGTTCGCTAAAGCTCTGTCTTGATGCCGAACAATTCCAGCAACTCAAGACGACGGGAAAGCTGGAATTTCACATCGTTTCTACAGGGGGAAACTGCGATCAGGCCGAGAGTTACCACGAAGACCGCCTCACCGCAGAAGAGATATCCGCTCGTACCCTGAGCATACACCCTTACCCCAAAGCGCTGTTTGATAATAGCAAGCCCATCAAGGATATTCGCAAGAAAGTTATTGAAGATGAGAGTAAGCCCGATGAAAAATATCACTACACAGTTGTAGGCGAAAAACAAACGCTCAACATTCGTTTGCCGGAAGCTATACCGCAACAGATTGTCTGTTTCCGTATCAAGGACGATAGCTCTGTCCTGCGAAAGCGCATCATCAAGGGGCAAGATGAGCTTGCCGTCGTTTTTTTACCCACTGACGGGGTGAGCAAGGAATGGGCTGTCAATTTGGCTGCCAATCGGGGGAATACCGACCCTGTTCCCAAAAAGATCAAACTATCCACGCGGGCATTTGCCAACCCACTCTGCGATCAGTACTACGAATTGGCAAGGAAATTTAGGTTAGACAACTACCGGGATTTTCTGCGCGTTAAATTCAGCGCCAGTCCTAAGGCAGCACTGTTTTTTGGTGAAGACAGTTTTAGTCATACCGATGATTGCACCCAACATCGTGAACGCTGGGTGGCGGTTGGCGATCAGGTCTGGTTTAAGCTGTATCGGGATGGAGATACGCTGGATGAAGTAACAATAGGGGATGGCATTCGCTTAAGCAGTGGTGCCTTTGAATATCGCTACCCTGTTACCTTCGATCAAGATCAGCGCGAATCCAAACGGGTCCGGCAAAACAGTTTAGGCCCCGAACAAGGCATCAAGATTCAGCGTGAGGGCCGTCATATTGTAGAAGTGACCCTTAAACGAAACACAAACGCTTCTAACGGCTATCAGGTTGTCAAGGAGCGTCCCAGGGAATCTGATCTGGTAGGTTATAGGACAAAAACGAAGTGGTTTCGCAAGCGAAAGTTCAAGCAAAAGATACTGCTTCATGTTGTTGAAAAACGCCTCGCCTATTTCCCTATGGACACGGTCAAGGCAATTCGCAGCGCCAAACCCGGTGATAGCGTTCTGGTCACGGTGCGTTTGAACATACCCGCAGATATTCATGGCGAAGTCACTGTCTCTGCACCCGATACCTTTGTTGAGGATCGCCAGATCACTTTTGGCTTTGGTCAGTACCTAGCCCAGTTCGAGGCTGAGTTAAAACCGTTGGGGGATTTTCAACGCCTCTCGGTTGAGCTCATTAATCCAAAGGGACGTATACAGCTCTCCGATAAAACTGGAGGAGATTACCCCTCCAGAATAAATCGTATTCAAGCCTGTCTGGATGAGAATGAGCCTATCATCAATGCGGATGTTGATCAGAACAGTGGTATTGTCTCTGTGACCAACCCTATGGGCAGGCTCAAAATCGCTTTTAGCGCCGCCGTTCCATTACCGCAACGGATGGATTCGTCTCTGCAAGATATCCCGCGCAAATTTACCATTAGCAGCCCCCAACTGTTTAAGCCTGCCGAAGGGGATGTGGATCCCTCCGGCGACCCCTTCCCTGACACCTTCTTTAAACTGGGTAGAGAAGAAAATAAAACCCACTACGAAATCAGTGTACAGCACGTCAAACATGAGGTGGTGGCACAGGATAGTGTTCACTGCGCGGAAGTCATTTCCCTCTGGAAGGGTAAAGCAGTTTACCAGGTGCAAGCCATCGTTGATGCGCCACCAGAGAGTGCGGAAAAGGATCAGTTATATGTGATCAACGACAAGTATAGGATATGCACTGACGATACGACGGATGCCATAACATTTGAGGACATTCGTAGCGTCGTAAAGGAAGATTTATGTCTCGTTCATGATACCGGTGTTTTCACTGAAAAAGCTGGCGAACAATGGACGGAGCTAGAGGTTCCTGTAGATTACGGAACCTTCATCGCGATCGAGCAGGATGAGCCGGGTGGTGCATCAAAAGCAGTTATTCTGGAATGGCCCAGTAAAAACGAGATCTGTGAAGTAGAGGCCACTGACCATTACTATTTAACGTCAGAAGACAGATTTAAAAAATGGGTAAGCAATAACTGGGTTGATGCTAACACAAACTCGCCCACAGAGAATCAGCTTATTTGTGCCGAAAAAGGCCGGAGATACTACCAGAAGAACGAAGGCATCTGGAAAGAGTATCGTGCAATGCAAGAAGAAGACATTTGTGTCATTGATGGCAAATACCAAAGCTGGGACGGTGCTGCCTGGCAAGATCAGGGGACTGTCACGGACCAGGACATCATACTGGATGTGTTCCAAGGTGTTGACAAACGCTTTCAGTTTGCCAACAGCCAATGGCAGGAAATGGCAGATATTAAAAATCATATCGAAGTGCCGGTTTCCTTTGTTTCAACCCCAGGAGATCGCGGCGTAATCGTCTTATCTGCTGAAAACGATAGCGGCATAGAGTGCACCACCACCATTGGGGTTGGCACTAAACAGTTGACGGTTGATTTGCTTAATGAGAAGCCTCTGGTGCTATTTAGAAAAGACATCAATCAGGAGGAAGGAGACTACCGTTGGATTGAACCGCCTCAAACCGTATTTGCCATCGGCGATCAGGCGCGGGTGTTTGTTGGCTTTAGCGGTGATGTGGCATGTGGCGGGGGAGGGGAGCCCATGACACTGGATGCCATTGTTGAAAAGGTGGATGACCTGCCGACCAAGAGTTTTTTTAAAAAGCACTTCGTTGTCGAAGAGGAAACAAAACACTACACCACGCATTCAAGAGGCCGTACAGCAGGTGATTCCGTCACAGAAGGTCAGCTTGTCAAAGTGAAGTCACGGGGTAGAAAAGGTGCCTACCAATTCATTAATGGAAAATGGTACTCGGTCTCAAATGTTCAGGTAAAAGCGCCCTTTATCAAAACCATTGATGAAGATATCAAGGAGCAAGCCACCGTGGTTCTGGGTGACGTTGACCAACCCGCTGAGTCTTTGGCAAGGGTGGGATACGCGGATATTGAATTCACCGGCCAAATCAGCACCATCTTGCGCAAGGAAAAACGTTACACCTATAACAAAGGCGTATTGAAGCTTACCAGCGATGATGCCTGTCAGGTGAAAGCCATTAGCAAGGCGGTTAGCGTTTATAGTGAGCGAACCGTTGCTGTTCTCAAGGGCTCGGTGCCCAGCACAAGTACCTTATTAGAAGGTGACAAGCTGGAGTTCACTCTGCAGCTGAGCATTCCTGCACCACGAAATTCTGCCAAGCTGAAGGTCAAAGGGGGCTACTACAAGCTGAACCCGGTCACGACAGAAGGGTATGTGCAATGTCACGGGGATAACAGTGTCAGTATTCCTGCGGGGCAACTGACGGCAAAAGTCAGTCTTGAAATCACCGAGACCAGTGCAGATGTCGATTTGGAATTGGAGGCCATCGAGGGAGGCTGCTGCAAACCGGATAGGCGCTACGTTCCCGAACTTCATATTGGTGTCTCAAAGCCGAAAGAGATTATCGTCTCTGAGCCCTACCCGCAGGGTAAAAAAGGGGAAGCAATCAATCTATTAGTGCAGTTAGAGCACGCTGCGCCACCCGACTGTGAAGCGATTATCGAAGCTGTGGGTGATTTTTTCGATGATAAAACCATTCCCGTGCCACAGGATATGGATTTTTTCTACGTCTCTCTACCTTTAACGGAAAATATCAATACAACGCCGGGCAGTGAAGTAAATGTCACCTTGCAGCGTATTGGTGATGCCAGTCAACAGGAAGAAAAAAGGGGTGTTTTACGTTTTCACCCCTCAACGCTATCGCTAAATGCAACTATTGATGGCCAGAAGAAAGGGGAGGGATTTCTAGAGACCGCTATCGATTGCGGTGAAGTGCCTGCTGGTACCAGTATCAATGTAGAGCTAAAAAATGGTACAAGCGAAACGCAAAAGTGCGTGATTCGCAGTAATGCTTTTGGAGGGCAAGCCTATACGGCAAAAATTCCCGCGAATGAAGTCGAAGAGATGGAGGTTGTGGTGACCACTGTGGGTAGACACGACATTCACGTTTGCTCACTCGACAATCCAAAAATTAAGGTCGATAGCCGCGAATCATTTACCGTTACCGTCAAGGCTCGTGATCCCAGTGTCATGCCCTGCCCACACAGGCAAGACCAAGCACTGCAGGCCATGAGGGTCAGCACACAGTTGGTGCCCAGGGATGAACTGGAAACCCAGTGCAATCTGCACAGCATGAAAATTACCGTAAAACGTGGAGGGGAGGTGGTGTCGCGGCGCGGAAGCGATGGTTCTTTCTATGTCGCACGCAACAAGGCGTTGGTGGAAGATAAAACCAAGAAACCACTTATCTACACACAGGACAAGGTTCCGATCTTACAGGTGCTTGCGGGTCGGGAGCGGGATATGGTCAAACCCGATGAAGATAACCAAAAGATCCATCTAACAACGCTTGAAATCGACCTGAATCAACCCGAGGGTTACGAGTTCTGCCCTCAACATTATCATGTACCCGAGGTGAGTCGGCCGCTTCACCACCCCTTCCTGGCAATTGAAGAGCGGTTTCAAGGCAAGCCCGGCGAAGCAAGGAAGAAAGCAAGGCTGAAACCGTTCGAGGAAGCATGCAAGGAGGCAATCAAGGAAGCAAAAAGGAAAGTAAGCGGGAAGGCGGGGACGCGCGCAATCCGTGAAGCAAAGGAGAACGTGAAGAAAGCAAAGAAGAAGGTGAAGGAGAAGGAAAAAGAGGAGGAAAATCGTGAGAAGAGCGGCAAGCTCTTCCTTCTGGAAGACGAGATTAGCGGCGCAAAGACATTGGATATCTGTACGGACGCTACACACCAAAGTCAAAATACAGCGATCACAAAGAGAGCGCGCCGTGAAACGCAATGGTATCCTTTTACGCCGGATGTGACGCGTGAAATGCATCGCAAGCTGCCACCGCTAGAGCCACCTAATAACGGTCTTGGTATTGTTGAGGTCAAGCTTGACCGGCATGAGCAAAAATGGCTGAAGTCCTGGGGGGTTGAACAACTGCGTGTGCAAGCCCAATCCTGCGGCGTACCCGGAACGTCGTCCCCGGGCAGTGAAGCCGGTCCTACCAGTAAGTTGGATCTTATCGTTGAGGTTTATCCAACGACCGAAAAAGCACTTAAGCTCGGAGGTGGCCCCGATAGCAACTTGATGAGCATCGGGCATCGTGGAAAGTTTTTTGATCCCGAACAGGGCTTTGATCCTAATAAGGGATTCGACAAAGGACTGAAAAAAGGTTTGAGATCGGTTAAGAAAGCCCAGACATCAGTCCCTCCGGAAAATCCCTCCGCGGCCCCCACACCACCGCCCTATGACTACGATCATTTCACTGGCGAGCGACAGAGAATGGCCGGTGTGGATAGCGATGCCAATGACCCGATGCTTGCCATGCCCCTATCTGATGATATGCGCCAGCATCTCTCTTTTTACAACGCCATCACATTGGATGACGGCGATAGCGGGAATAAACTGGTTGACGAAGAGGATTCGGATTATCTGTTTTACCCGATCGACGACTACATCGCATCGAAGCTGAAACGGCAACTCACTCCCAAATTCGTGACGGATATATATAACGGCTGTGACTGGCTACTGAACAAAACAGTGGATATAGATGACTATCTAACGTTAGGCACGGCTGACATAGGTGTTGACGGCATGTCGCTACAGAGTTTTTCACAGCATGACGACACTGTAAATCATGGCTTCGACTCGAATCCCTATGAGGATTTTGGCAGTCATGCGGTTGGCGCAACCGATAGGCAGTCGGGTTCGTTTAATCAACTTGACAACGATATTAAAAGCGCTGCCGACGACTATGTGAGAGATTGGCAGGCAATGGCAGGAGCCAAAGTTGTCGAAGATGGAGAAGACGCTCAGGGAAACCCCATATTCCGCACCCTTAACGAAGCAGAACAAGCAGAAAAGTGGCTGGGTATTGCCGGCTCGGTCCTGCCGCTGGGTATGTTAAGCGAAATACGTTTTGGCAAGAACGGCCAATTGAATGTCGCCTCTGAGATTCTTGAGAAGCTCTTTCATCTCGTGCAGACGCTCGTCAAGCTGGCACAATTTGTTTTCAGCATCTTGAATAACGCCGAGTTCAAATGGGGATGGGGCTTCGGCGTTAACTTTAGTGTTAATCTTTTTAACGGGCAGATTTTGCACTATAAGGGCTGGAAAGAGTGTGATAGTCACCAAGTTTTCAAGTGGCAATACTGGTCTGTCAATTGTAATCTCATTGATATCGAGGCGGAGGGAAACTTCGGTATCGGCTTCAGTGTTCGCGGTGTTGGCGCATCGGCCATGATATACCTTGCAGTGGGCATTGATGGCACCGTTAAGGGCGTCGGGGAGACCGTACCGCCAGATAAAACGAAGACAAAGAACGCCCTAAAGGACTTACAGATCGACATAACGCCACGCATAGAAGCTGGGCTCAAGGCGGTTATAGTTCACGAAGGCGTGTGTTGCCTAAAAGGCTGCGGCAAATTTGCGCTCAAGTTTCGCATTGCCATAGCGCCACTCACTCAATTCCAGATTTACAATGACGGCCTTAGTATTGAAGTAGAGATACGATTGATCGGCATTACGAAAACCACGGTATTTTGGATTCTCAAACCCGATACCGATAAGCTGCCATTCGGTGGCACTGGCCTCTGGTCTCCAAATAAAAGCCCTGAAGATAGTCCTAAAACCCGTGCAGCGATACAGCATCTCTATACCCTGGCCGATGCCATTATCATCAAGATACAGCGGCAGTTGGCGGGTTATTTACGCATGTATCAAACGCTGCAGTTAAATATGTACATGGTTGGAGGGCGACCGCCCAGGACGGATATTTTGCCGGGTCACCGACCGAAAAAACCAGATGAATGCTGGCAAAATAATTTCAATAAATGGGAAAAACAGTGGCTGGAAGTTACATCTGCCTTTGATCAGGAGACTCGGAAAATACCTGGCAGGAACGTTCTTTGGACACACAAGGTGGGCGATAGACTCAAGAACAGGGTGAAGAAGCTTGATACATTTACCGAGGCCGCAGCAGAACAACTGCGCATTCTTGACAAGATTCGCGCTGACTACACGACCCATGCCAATGCCTATGCCGAGGTATTTGAATCAGAGGAAAAGCAGGATACCACGGTACTTGCCCGACACGCGCGTGAAGCCGATGAACTGATTAAACGTGCTAACAAGGTCAGGAAGACGCGCTTGTCTCTGGGCGATGTGCGATCGCAACGACATCAATATCATTTGTTCCAGGAATACCTCAAGGATCTTCACTATTATGGGTTGCGTCGCCGTGAGTGGTAATACGGGGCAAGAACTTTTTTATATCGCAAACAGGAGCCAACATTGATATTTCATGTGCTGGAAGTCAGGGTAGAAAACTGTGTTGCCGAAGTCTACCTTAACGATATCCCAATCATCCGTCGTGGTAACGATTACGGGCTCGAATTTGGCGGACCGGTGAACCAATATATGGTCAATGGCTTGAACCGCCTTGAAATCGTCGTCGATCCAGGGCCTGTTCCCGCTGAGGCACTGACGGGTACAGCAGGATGTCGGCAGTGTTTTACGCCCGATAAAGAGGCCCGAGCCTGGGCCGCACTGTCGACGTATCCGAAGGGTGCCATTATCGACGGTCCCGACCGGGAGGAGATTGTCGCACTGGAATGGAAACCCGAGAACAACCGACCTCACTGCTTTCCACTGGTGTGCAGCGCCTCCATTGATCTTGGCGAGATTTACAAAGCATGGCAGTGGCAATCGGCGCCGCGACTGACACTAGACGATGAAACGCTGAGAGAAGTGTCAGACTTTGTGATCGGCATGCACGGTTCTCTCGCCATCCTGGACTTCGAACGCTATGTGGAACTGAGCAAACACCGCAATGAAGAGGGTGATTTTGCCTATCAAAAAATGCCTGGCACCGTAGCGCAACAACTGCTGAGCATGCGTGGCTATATCGAGGATGACCCCGGCTGGGGCATGGCGACGCTGAAACCCGATGAATTCAGTTTTCGCCTTTGCGGCAATGATCGCATGATCGAATGCGTGGCAAAAAGCGGGGAACCCGTACTCGAAGAGTTAGCCGATAATGAAGGCAGTATTTCCCGATACCCGATGCTGCTCAGCAAAATCGACGGCGAATGGCTGATTGTTCGTTAGACCTCGGTTTCGTTTTTGAGACGATAAACAGACTCGAAAGCGTGGCATAACTGTGGCTATAACATGGGTCTAAACTAGGGCTTTAGCCGGTATACATCTCTGACCCCATATGTCACAAGAATGACCGGATTTGATGCCCCGATATTCAGTTCCTTGGCACGACAAACCGTACACTTTTGCGAATCATACATTTATACGGAGAATTCCATGACGCTTCGAGTTGAAACGGTCATGCTGGGGCCGGAAAAGTCGCAATATGCTGGTGTAGGCCAAGTCAACAAAGGCATACAGTTAATTGCAGAGTCGGCAAAAACATTGGAAGATGTTGGTTTTGATGGCGTCACCACGCCTGAGGCCGGGCACGATCCCTTCTTGCCGCTTATGATTGCCGCAGAGCATACTCAGCGTGTGCGTCTGGGAACCAATATCGCAGTTGCCTTTCCTCGCAGCCCCATGATTACCGCCCAGATTGCCTGGGATTTGCAAAACTATTCCGGTGGACGTTTTGCGCTGGGTTTGGGTACCCAGGTGAAGGGGCATAATGAACGCCGCTACTGCACGCCCTGGCCCAGCCCGCCGGGGCCACGCTTGCGGGAATATCTGCTGTGTATGCAGTCGATTTTCAAATCCTTTCAAGATGCTAAAAATCCACAGTTTTTTGAAGGCGAGCATTATCAATTCACTATGCTGCCACCCTTTTTTAATCCTGGCCCAAGTGAACATCCTGAGGTGCCGATCTACATTGCAGCGGTGAATGAATACATGGCGCGTCTGTCGGGCGAGTTGTGTGAGGGCCTGCGTTTGCACCCCATCGCCACCTTTGGTTATACCCGTGATGTAATTTTGCCGGCCATACAAAAAGGGGCAGACAAGGCGGGGCGTCAATTGTCGGATGTGGATATGTTAGGCGCGCCCTTCCTGGCAATTGGTCGCGACGAAGAGGCGCTGGAAAAAGCCAAGGCAGGTTTGCGACAGCAGATATCGTTCTATGCCTCCACCCGTTCATATCATGCCGTGTTGCGTTATCAAGGCTGGGAGGATATTGGTCTACAGCTACATCAAATGTCTCTTGACGGAAAATGGGCGGATATGCCTGCGCTGATTACTGATGATATGTTGGAGCAATGGGCGATTATCTGCAGCTATGACGAGTTTGCCGACAAGGTGAAAGAAAAGACGCAGGGTCTTTTTAACACCGTATTACTGGATTTACCGCCGGAAGCGCGGGCCGACACTGACTGGATGCGCGAAACCATTCAGCGCATCAAAGCTTAATAGGAATACTGAATATGACTGATCAACAATCCTCAGCGGGTCCACTGGCTGGCCTGAGAGTGCTGGATGTTTCTACTATGTTGGCTGGACCCTATGGAGCCACCATTATGGGGGATCTGGGCGCGGATGTAATCAAAATTGAATCGCACTACGGTGATGAAAGTCGCCACCTCGGACCAAAGCGCGGTACGGAGCGCTCTCCCTTTTTAAGCCTTAATCGCAACAAGCGCGATATTGTGTTGGATCTGCAGCAGGAAGAAGCACAGGCGATTTTTGCCAAAATTGTCAAAACTGCGGATGTATTGATATCCAATATCCGTGAGCCGGCAATGAGTAAGCTGGGTTTGAACTATGAACAAGTCAAAGCGCATAAATCCGATATTATCTGGATCGGAGTGACCGCTTTTGGCCCAGATGGGCCGTATGCGGGCCGCCCCGGCATTGATTTTCTGGCACAGGGTTATACCGGCGCGTTAGCGTTGAATGGAGAACCGGATGGAGCACCCGTGCGCACCGGTTTTCCCGCAGTGGATGTGATGACCTCTCTGCTGGTTAGCAACGCGGCACTGGCTGCTTTGCGCGTGCGTGATCAAAGCGGCAAAGGCCAGCGCATCGAAATTTCTCTTCTAGATGCCTTGATGCATGCGCAGGCCAGTTCGATTGGCAGTTATTTAACAGCCGATTTTGTTACGCCACGCACGGGTAATCGCAGTTTGTATTTTGCGCCCTCCGGTGTGTATCCCACCAAAGATGGCAAGCATGTCGTTATTACCACGCCGGCGGAAAAATTCTTTGGCAAACTCTGTTCTGCCTTGGACGTTGACTGGGATAAAGAAGAGCGCTTCCACAATATTGACGCACGCCTGGCAAATGAAGATGAGCTGGACGCGGTGGTCTCCGCCCGCACGAAAGAATTCAACCGTGAAGAATTGGTTGAAAAACTGATTGCCGCCGATGTGCTCACCGCACCCATCAATGAAGTTGAAGATGTAGTCAAAGATCCGCAGATTTTGCATAACAAGATGATTACCTCTGTTGAACATCCGACCTTGGGTAATGTGGACCTTACGGGTGTGCCGATCCGATTTTACAACACGCCCGGCAGTATTCGTCGTCATCCACCTTTGATTGGAGAGCATACGGTAGAGTTGCTCGAAGAAGTGGGTTACAGCAAAGAAGAAATTGCTGAGCTGCAAAGCCAGGGGTTAATTGCTGATAATGATGAGATTGTCAGGATTAAAGCTGAGCGGCGGGCAAAGAAAGCGGCTGCGGCGAAAGGTAAATCTTAAGAGCCCGTACTAAGAAACCGGTACTCTTTCCCCGACTTGCACAATATATTGAACAAGTTATACTTGTTCAATATATTGTGCAGGTGAGAGAGTTCTGATGAGGGTTATCAATTTTTCTGATGCCAGAAATCGTTTAAAAAGCGTATTAGATCAAGTGGTTGAAGACGCCGATTATACGGTTATATCGCGTAGAGATGCTGAGGATGCTGTGGTGATGTCTCTCGACCAGTTCAACGGTTTAATGGAAACCGTGCACTTGCTCAAAAGCCCTGCCAACGCTGCCCATTTAGCTAAATCAATTGATCAATATCGATCGGGAAACGTGGAGAGTCATGAGCTGACGGATGATTGATATGCTGGCATGGACCAGAGAGGCCTGGGCAGATTATGTTTACTGGCAAGGTCAGGATAAAAAAACCTTAAAACGCATTAATCGACTTATTTCTGACACTGAGCGATCTCCGTTTGAAGGGATTGGTAAACCGGAGCCACTCAAAGAAAATTTATCGGGCTTCTGGTCCCGCCGAATCGATGAGACTCATCGCTTGGTGTATGTTGTTGACGATAGCAAGCTGACGATCATTTCCTGTCGATATCATTACGAAAAATAATTTGCATTATTCACCGCGATGAACCTACGGACTTAGATAATAAGGTAATAATTTGCAACGCGAAGACACTGACGACTACCGAAGCCTGTTTCTAAACGACATCCCCATGATGGATGTGCGTGCGCCCGTGGAATACGCCCATGGTGCCTTCCCCCATACCGTGAATATCCCCATCTTGAATAACGATGAACGGCACAAAATCGGTATTTGCTACAAGGAAAAGGGACAGGAAGCGGCCATCGAATTGGGCTTTCAGCTGGTCACGGAGCAGATGAAAGCCGAGCGAGTGGCTCAATGGACTGAATTTGCCCGAGCGCACCCCGAAGGATATCTCTATTGTTTTCGAGGCGGTTTGCGTTCACGCAAAACACAGCATTTTATGGCCGAAGCAGATGTTCACTACCCCCTGATCAAGGGCGGGTACAAAGCCATGCGCCGCTTTTTGCTGGATAACCTGGAATCTGTTATCGACAGCTCAAGATTTGCCTTGATTGCAGGTCGTACCGGTTCTGGTAAGACGCGGGTAATTCACGCAATAGATAATACGGTTGATCTTGAAGGCATTGCGCAACATCGTGGTTCCAGTTTTGGTCGAACCTTGGTTAAACAACCCTGCCAGATTGATTTTGAAAATCAGCTCAGTATCGCTCTGTTAAAATTACATGAGCGCAAACCCGCAACGATTTATCTGGAAGATGAAAGTCGCTTGATTGGCAATTGTTATGTGCCTGACATACTACAGGCGAAGTCCAAGCAAGCCAATTATGTGGTCGTCACGGAGGACCTTGCATCGCGCATTGCAGTGGTAACAGATGAGTACATTTGCCAGCCGGCAAAAATGTATCAACAACATTATGATGGAAATTGGTTTGAGGCGTTTTCAGAAGATTTGTTAAATAGCCTTGACCGTATTCGTAAGCGCCTGGGTGGTGAGCGCCACCAACAGTTGCGACCTATGATGCAGGCCGCACTTGAGCAGTTCGGGCGGAGTGATGACGTCGTTTTGTTTAAAGAGGTGATCGCAAAGTTGTTGGATTGGTATTATGATCCGATGTACGATTTTATGCTGTCAAAAAAACAGGGGCGGTGTTTATTTAGCGGAACGCGTGAGGAGGTGATTGGCTGGATTCAAGCCCAATCTGATCATACATAATCAAATACAGTTTTTCCTGGTTAATTTTATTTCCCTATTGAACGGAAAGGTTAATTTATGAAATCTTTTTATTGCTGGAAGGTGATCCCATCCTTCCTGACTTGTTTTTTGTTGTTGCCTGCTCTTAGCGGTTTTTCTTTAACGGTTCATGCCCAAACCCTGGTTTTTACCGCCATTCCCGATCAGGATGAAACACGCCTGCGACAACGATTTGGCAAAGTTGCCACTTACCTGTCTGAACAATTAAACATTCCCGTCAACTATATCCCGGTAAAATCCTACACGGCGGCCGTCACCGCCTTTCGAAATAACCAGGTGCAACTGGCCTGGTTTGGCGGGCTTTCCGGCGTGCAGGCACGTCGCCTCTCTCTCGGTGCCAGGGCGCTGGCGCAGGGTGCGGAGGATAAAATGTTTAAAACGTATTTTATAGCCAACAAGGGCAGTGGATTAACACCTGCAAGTCAGTTACCGGATTCGATAGCAGGTATGCGTTTTACGTTTGGCTCAAAAGGTTCGACCAGTGGCCGCTTAATGCCGGAATATTTTTTACGCCAACAGTTTGATAAGTCGCCGGATAAATTATTTTCCCGTGTGGGTTTTAGTGGTGATCATCAAAAGACCATCGAGCTGGTGGCCAGTGGCGCCTATCAGCTTGGTGCAGTCAATTATGCCGTATGGGAAAAGAATGTCGCCGAGTCGCGTGTCGATACAGACAAAGTTTTTGTGATTTGGGTAACGCCGAGCTATCCGGATTATCAATGGACTATTCGCGGCGATGTTGACGCACAATTTGGCGCGGGTTTCAGTCAGCGCGTGCAGCACGCATTGCTATCCATGCGTTCGCCGGATTTGCTCGCCAGTTTTCCGCGCAGCGCCTTTATTCCCGCGCAAAACAGTGATTATAAGCCGATTGAGCAGGTCGCTCGTTCCATTGGATTGATGGAATAACAAAGGCTGTTGCAATGGCAGATCTACTTTTTCGTTTACATGATCAGCGTGTAGAGCGACAGGGTCAGCAGCTACTATCGGATATTACGCTGGATATCCATAAGGGGGAGCGTGTCGCTCTTGTGGGCGAATCCGGGGCGGGAAAATCCACATTGTTACGCTTGTTGCGCCAGTCCCAATCGCTGACAACACGTTCTGTAAAAGCTCGGCATGATGCTGTTGCCTGGTGTCCGCAGGAATTGGGCCTGGTGCCGCAGCTGTCAGTGTTTCATAACATCTATATGGGACGATTATCTCAGCATCGGTTTATTTACAATCTGTTAAGCCTGATACGACCTCAGGGGCGAGAGCTGGCCGACATCAGTGCCTTGTCCGAAACAGTGGGCTTGCCTCATAAATTGCATACCGGCGTTGCCAGTCTTTCTGGTGGAGAACAGCAACGTACCGCTATTGCACGGGCGCTTTATCAGCAAGCAGAGGTGTTTATTGGGGATGAGCCGGTTTCCTCGGTTGACCCGTTTCAGGCTGATCAGTTGCTGTCTCTTATCGTTAAGCAGCATCAGACGGTGGTGTTGGCCATGCATGACCTGCAGTTGGCAAGGCGATACTGTCATCGCATCATCGGTCTTAAACAAGGGCGTATTGTGATGGATGAACGCGCCAGCTGTATCAGCCAAAACAAACTCTCAGCCCTCTTTGTTAATCAGCAGCAAATCGCATGAGAAACAATAACGGCGGCAGTCTTGTATCGGGTACCTTAACCCAGGCTGGGGATTATCGTCGCCTAAGTGCAGTATTTCTTTTGATTGCACTACTGACAGTTCCCTTTGCCGACCTGGATATTACGGTGATGGATGCCGGTGGCGTATTGGAAGACATCGCCTGGGGCATGGTGACGCCAACCCTGGCTGGCCTGCTCAGTGTGAGTGATTTGCTTAAGGCCGTGTGCATGACAGTTGCCTTTGCCTTATTGGCCTTGGTTTTGGCGGCAGGCTTTGGGTTTTTTATGGCCCTGCTAATGCGCTTTACAGCAGTACGCTTTTTTGCAGCTACTATTCGCGCAGTGCATGAACTGTTTTGGGGTTTGTTGCTGATGCAGTTGTTTGGCTTGACGCCATTGACCGCAATTTTGGCCATAGCGATTCCCTATGCCGGCATGTTTGCCCGAGTTTATAAGGAATTATTGGAGAGCGTTGATACCGGGGCTTATGACGCCTTGGCGCCCGGCAGTGATCTGCTGTCACGCTGGAGCTATGTGAGAATCAGTCAGGCATGGCCGCAGCTGAGGAGCTATACCTTGTATCGATTCGAATGTGCATTACGCTCCAGTGCCGTGCTGGGTTTTATTGGTCTGCCCACACTGGGGTTTTATTTGGAAACGGCTTTTAATCAGGGCTTGTATAGCGAAGCGGCAGCGTTGCTTTATGTATTCGTACTGCTTATCGCTACTATACCCTTGTGGATGCGAGCATCCCTGTGGCCGATTTATAGTTTGCTTGCGTTGTATTGGCTGGCACCGTTCCAGCTGGCACCTTTCCAAATACAGACGCTAGATCAGACATTGCTACAACGTTTTTTCACCGAAGATATTATTCCCCTGCCTTTACGTCACTCTGAGCAATTTGGAGCAAGCACGGGCTTGGCGCTCTGGCAGTGGTTTGTGCCGATCTGGAGCGCACAGTTATCGCCTGGGTTAATCAATACACTGATGTTAAGTTTGCTGGCCTTACCACTGACGGGTTTGCTAGCATTACTTTGGTTTCCAGCCACCAGTGTGTTGTTTGTCTCGCTTCCTTGGCGTGGCGTTGGCCATATTTTCATGGTGGTATTGCGTTCGGTGCCGGAAATAATGCTCGCCTTCGTTGCATTAATGATTTTTGGATTGTCCTGGCTACCGGCCTTGCTGGCCTTATCGATTCATAATGGCGCCATTATTGCCCATCTGATGTCTCGCTATAGCAGTGTGTTGAATTTACGTATTGATGCAGAGCGGGGTATTAATCGCTATTTTTTTGAAGTATTGCCCAGAGTCTATCAGCAGTTTCTCAGTTATCTCTTGTATCGTTGGGAAATTATTCTGCGCGAATCCGCTATCCTCGGTATTCTCGGCATCCACACACTAGGATTTTATATTGACAGCAGTTTTGCCGAATTTCGTTTCGATCGCGCCATGGTGTTGATTACGTTTGCAGCACTGCTGAATATTGCTGTCGACCGTCTGGCTCTGGTGCTGCGGCGTCGATTGCACAAAAAAACAGAATCTGTTTTGTCATGCTATTAACTCATGTAATTAACTCTTATAAATACCGTATAGAAAAAAATAAAGGCCATTAGAGAGGAGCCTGCATTATGTCCATTAAATTGACTCAATATAGCCATGGCGCGGGTTGTGGCTGCAAGATCTCACCTGCCGTGTTAGATAAGATTTTGCACAGTGATTTGGAGTTGCCAGCGTTCCCTAACTTGCTGGTTGGCAATGACAGTAGGGACGATGCAGCGGTGATGGATTTGGGAAATGGCAGCGCTGTGGTAAGCACAACGGATTTTTTTATGCCCATTGTTGATGATCCATTTGATTTTGGTCGTATTGCCGCTGCCAATGCGATTAGTGATATTTACGCCATGGGTGGTCAGCCACTGATGGCAATTGCTATTCTGGGTTGGCCGATTAATGTGTTGGCGCCGGAGGTGGCGCAACAAGTGATAAACGGCGGTCGGCAGATCTGCGCTGAAGCAGGTATCCCCTTGGCTGGCGGTCACAGTATTGATGCGCCGGAGCCGATCTTCGGCCTTGCTGTCACCGGCATGGTGGAGAGTGAAAAAGTCAAACGTAATAACTCTGCAACCGTTGGTTGTCTGTTATATCTTACGAAACCGATTGGCATCGGCATTCTCAGTACTGCACAAAAAAAAGGACTGATTAATGAAGAGGATTTGGCACTGGTTGTCAATCAGATGACGACGCTGAACAAGATTGGTGCTAAATTGTCGGCATTGGATTATGTTCGAGCGATGACGGACGTCACCGGTTTTGGTCTTCTGGGTCACCTGCTAGAACTGTGTGAGGGAAGTGGTGTTGCCGCCAAGCTGGATTTGAATCAACTGCCCTTGCTCAATAATGTCGATCACTATTTATCGCAAGGTGCTATTCCAGGTGGCGCTCTGCGCAATTTTGACAGTTACGGCCATAAAGCGGCAAGCCTAGATCAGCGCAGTCAGTCGCTATTATGTGATCCACAAACCAGCGGTGGTCTGCTGGTCGCTGTTGAACCGCAGCATGCAGAAGATTTTGAACGAATTGTGCGAGAGTTTGGGATGGATCTGAGTCCGATAGGTTCTCTGGTGAAAAGAAATGATTCCGTGCTCGTGAGGGTGTGAGTATAAAAATGAAAAATATGTCTAAATTAAATCGTGCTTTTTCGCGCCCCTAAGTCCATTTGATATTACCTTTTGCAATAGTGCAAGCCTTGTATAAGGCAATACGCTAATCACAGGAAGTGATGCGCCCATTTTCTCTATCACTCCCACTGTGCCTTCAAAAACATAAGCCATTGAGTAACAGCTTATGCATAATAGCTCTAAAGGTTAAAGCGGATTATTCAAATCATAGACAGTTAATCTGTTGTGCTCACGCTGACAGCAAGGAAGAGCGAATTGTCTAAAAATATATTCTATAATCAGTTTCAAAGCGGGTGTTATCAGGATTAATCAATCAATACTCCAAATTTTAGTTAAAGACCGCTTAAGAAACTGTAGACGGTAATGAAAGTGTCAATGGGTATCAGGGATTAATGAAAGTAATAATGCTGAGCGTTTGCTATGGATGGAAAAAACAAAACAAAAGAGCAGTTAATGAGTGAGTTGAAAAAACTGCGTCAACAACTGAAAAATCAAAAAGAGATTGAAGATGCCTTGAATGTGGCTCAAATCAGTTATAAAGCGTTATTTGATGGAATGAGCAATGGGGTGGCTGTTTATGAGGCAAGGAATAATGGTAACGAGTTTGTCTTCAGTGACTTCAACAAAGCGGGAGAAAAGATCGACAATATCAAGAAGGAAGTCATTATAGGTAAAAGCATCCATGAAGTATTCCCCCATGTAAAGGAATTTGGACTTTTCGACGTGTTTCAGCGTGTCTGGCGAACGGGGAATCCCGAGCGCCATCCAGTCACCAAGTATGTAGATGATAGAATATGCGGATGGAGAGAGAACTACGTTTATAAATTGCCAGACGGTAAGATTGTAGCTATATACGAGGATATTTCCGAACTAAAAAAAGAAGAAAAGGAACGACTCAGACTTATAGCTATTATTGAAGCAACGCCTGACTTTGTTGCTATAGTCGATTCAGACAATACGCCGATTTATCACAATCGCGCAGCCCTTGATATATTAGGCATGGATTACGATGAACTTCACTCAAGCAGGCAACTAGAGCAAGCTCACCCAGACTGGGCTGCTAGAATCGTTTTAGAGAAAGGAATACCTTTCGCGATACAACACGGAGTGTGGTGTGGTGAGACAGCGCTACTGCATAAAGACGGGCATGAAATACCGGTCTCTCAAGCGATTTTAGTACACAAAAACCCCGATGGCACGATAGATTCAATCTCGACCATCATGCGTGATATTACACAATGTAAACAAGCAGAAAAGGATTTGCAAATCAGTGAAGAAAAATATAGAACTCTTTTTGAACTAGACTCTGACGCATTGTTTATGGTCGATGAGGAATCCGCCGATATTCTTGATGCTAATGCAATTGCTGCTCAGATGTATGGATATAGTAAAGAAGAATTGCTTCAATTAAAAGCAACTGATTTGTCAGATGAACCTGAAAAAACGAAGGCCGCCATAAAGCTAAATGGCAAAACCCATGTTCCTATTAGATGTCACAAAAAAAAGGATGGTACGGTTTTTCCTGTAGAAATTGCCGCGAACGATTTTACCTTACAGGGGATGAAAATCAATATCAGTTCCATTCGGGACATTACTGAGCGCATGCATGAAGAAAAATTACTACGCAGCAGTGAGATAAAATATAGGCGTGTTTTCGAAAACTCTATTTCTGCTATTTATATTTATGATGTGGAAAAAAACTTTATTGATTCAAATCAGGCAGGATTGGATCTTCTGGGATATTCCAGAGACGAACTGATGAAAATGAGCATCCCTGATGTTGACGCAGAACCCCAAGCTGTATTGCCAGCGCACAATCAGTTGCTGCAAGGTGAGAGTCTGATCAATTATGAACATAAGTTAAAAGACAAAGATGGGAAGATTCTTACAGTTCTTAATAATTCCACCGCAATACAGGACGACGACGGAAATATCATTGGAATGCAGAGCATTTTGATGGACATCTCCAGACGCGAGCAATTGGAAGCACAACTCCGTCAAGCGCAGAAAATGGAAGCCATTGGAGTATTAACAGGAGGTATTGCTCATGAGTTCAATAACCTGCTTGTTCCCATTCTCGGTTTTACGGAATTACTCATGAGTGAGAAATCTGAGTGTGATCCAGATTTGGCGGATCTAAAACAGATACAGAATGCAGGAAATATAGCAAAGGATTTAATCCTACAAATGGTTGCGTTTGGGCGTCGCTCCATACCAAAGAGAGAGTCAGTACAACTGGAGTGTGTGGTAGAGGACACAATCAGATTAATTAAAAATACAATTCCTTCTAATATTTCCATCAATAAGGAAGTTGAAGTGGGTTTGCCTCCAATCCTTGGATTGCCTAACGAACTACAACAAGTCCTCCTCAATCTCTGTATTAATGCCGGTCAAGCCATGCCAGCCGGTGGAGTATTAATAATTCGTTTGAGAAAGGAAGGCTTTTGCAAATTTATTGGCGTAAATGGAAAATTACTTCAAGGAAATTTCATCAGCCTGAGTGTGCAAGATACGGGTTGTGGAATGATTCAAAATACTATAGATCACATGTTTGATCCGTTTTTTTCAACCAAAGATGTTGGGCAGGGTTCGGGCTTAGGATTATCAGTGGTGCAGGGGGTTGTGGAACAACATGAAGGACGTATTGATGTCGATAGTGCGCTAGGAAAAGGAAGCACAATACAGGTATATTTACCCGTTGTACAGAATGAAGTGGAACCAGCAGCGGTGAAAACTGAACTACTGTCAGAAAGGAAAGAGAGAATATTGCTGATTGACGATGAGCCAATGGTTATCGATTTGGCCAAGAGTATGTTGGAACAATTAGGATATAAGGTCACTGCATTTTTTGATTGTGTAGAGGCATTGACGCAGTTTGCTGACCAATCCCACGATTTTGATCTTGTGATGATGGATTACGGGATGCCGAAAATGAATGGAAAGCAATTAGCAGAGCAGCTAAAGATAATTCGCCCTGATATTGCAATCATTTTGATCACGAGTTATGGCGATTTGGATCCAAAAGAGGAGATCGGAACATTGGGGGTAGATGCTCTATTAACGAAACCTTTTCCGCTTCAGGTGCTTAGCGAGATTGTAAGAAAGGTACTGAATAAAAAGGGTGGCAAGGGCGTAGGGGTCAACTTGTAACCTTTGTTGGAGGGCAGGGAAATCTATCAAGCCAAATGCCATTCGGGACGGCGGAATTTAATTTTTAAACATAGTGATCATTTTCAAATTTCGCCATCCCCGTTAAGTCGAAAGCGTAGGCCGCCCAGGCCAAGTCCCAGGCAAAAGTGCTACCTAAAGGCACGTGAACCTTAGGGCCGCAGAAAAAATAAATTTTCCAAGGCCCTTAGAGCCTGATAATCATCCAGAAATTGGCAGCCTCCACAGCCATAAGACAGTACCAATGGGAGATTATAAAAGTCTTGCACATGCAAGGTGGGATCGTAAGTACCACGTAGTGTTAATGCCAAAGTATAGGAAAAAGTGTTACTACACATCCTTTGGTGGTCTGTGATGTTACGGTTGCAGATACTTCGCGATTTCTTCCAGTCGTATGATTTCTCGTTCCATATAGCGCAGCCATTGATTGGCAGTTTTTCGGCTTCGGCTATTTTTCTTATCTGTATCTGCCAAGATTTCTTTAAACACATCTCGGGCGTCGTCGTATTGTTTTTCATAAAACAACGATTGCCCCAGTAATAGTTGTGCCTCCATGGGTTGGCGCAGGCCTCCCTTTTTCAGTGCCTGCTGCGCCGCATTAACACAGTCTGCAAAACGATCGAGTGAATAGTAGATATAGGCGAGGCGAAAATAAGGCTCACCATTTTCAGCCCCGGCTGCGGCCTTTTCCAGTTTGGGTAGTGCTTTGGTAGTTTCCTGTGCTCTGCGCCAGAACTCACCGAGTCGTTCTGTATTGCGAGATGTGGGCTCAATGATCTTGCCTTTAATCCCCTTATCCATGATTTTAGCGGCTTTATAGGGTACGCCGCTAGCAGCCAGCATTTGCGCCAAGGAAACGAGTTCGCTCTCGCGATTCAATAGGCCTTGCGTGTAAGCTGTTTCCATTGCATGTAATTGCAGGTCTTCCTGATCCATCTCGCCATACATGCCAGCGAGCCCAATCCAATATTCTTTTTTGGGCCACTGTTTGATCAGAATCTGTAGTACCTCCAGTTGTTTGGGATTATCATTTTTCTCGTTGTACAAGTACCTTAGTAATACATACCAATTTTCTTTTATTTGTTTGCCCTGTGATTGGGCAACTTTTATGGCCTGTTCTATTTTAATCAGCGCCTTGTCGTATTGTTTGGTTTGTATATAAGCTTGTCCCAGTAGAATATAGGTGCCAGGGCTGGGATTGATCGCGACTTTAAACCAGTTTTCCAACGCTTCGATTGCTTTATTGTAATCCTCAATAACAAAATACAACTGCGCCAGGCTGTATTTGGTATTTACCTCCATTGCTTCAGGGATATCCGGTTGTTTCAATACGTTTTTGTAAGCGTCGATAGCGTTTTCGTACAGATCTTTGGAATAATAGATGAAAGCATAGAAATTCCACAGGTTAGCGAGCTCGTAACTGTTTAAGGCTTTTTTGCCTGAGCGTGCTTTCAGTTTATCAAGAATTTTAACCGCTGCTGCTATATCGCCTGCTTCAGACGCTTGCTGGGCGGCACTCAGTTTTTCGTAAACGTAATTTCTTAGTGCTGGTGTCTTGCGGGTTTTTTCCTCTTCAAAGTCTTCCTCAGCAAAAGCTGTGGGAAGACAGACGTATAAACCTGTGTCCGGTTTTAGTATTGACGTAGATAAAGGCGCAAATACGACAGGCATGATGAAAACCATCAGAGCTATCGACAAGGTTTTAGCAATCTGTTTTATAAATATGTACAATCTGGTTTTATGCATATCATCGCTCAACAATGGACTGGAGTTACACGCAGTCCTTTATTGTTCCAGCTGGTAAGTGAATTTATTTTTCACACCAGCGACATCGATCGGATTGCCGTCTACAACCCTGGGTTTGTATTTAAACTTCTTCGCAGCTTTTAATGAGGCGCGATCAAACACGCCTTTAGGCTTGCAGTCTATGGCTACTGGATTTCTAACAGTTCCGGCCTTTGTTACCGTGTATTCCACCGTACAATAGCCCTCAATGCCCCTTGACTGCGCTCGACGTGGATAGATGGGGGCGACCTTGACGATGGGTAGATACTCTCCATCCGAGGCGCCGAGACCTAAACCGGCATTGATGTTAATGTCTGCTTTTATTGCAGGCGCACTCACCGAAACCTGTTCCATAGAAACATCAAGTTGCTGTAATTCCGGTTGTTCCATTTCCGGGGGTGGTTCCTCTGGTTCGTCGGGCTTGTCCGGTTTTCGTTCGGCCATTTGAGTAGTGATTTCTGAATTTTGCATAAGAATATCCGCCAGTTTGCGGATTTTCTTTTTATCCAGACTGACATCTTCGGTTGCAATCAACGTGTACATTAGCACCAGCAAGCCAAAAGTCATGCAGGCTGAAAAGATTGCTCCGGTAAATAATCTAATCGGGCTCATATTCGTTATTTTTCCGTCGCCGCCAAGGAAACATCTGCTACACCTGCTTCTCGTGATGCATCGGTAACGATAGCAAACATCTCCGCAGTGGATTTTCCATCGGCCTGGATGACAACCGCGCCCTTGGGATTTTCAGTATGCATGCGTTCAATCACTGCACGTACTGCACGAGGCTCTACCTGGCGTTTGTCAATCCATATATCATTGTTGGCACTGATGGCAACGAGAATATTTTGATTTTCAACTTTGCTCGCGGTTACCGCTTCTGGCTTGTTGACATCAATGCCGGCTTCCTTAATAAACGAGGCTGTGACAATAAAGAAAATTAACATAATAAACACCACATCCAGCATCGGTGTCAGATCAATTTCACCGGTATTTTCTTCAGTCTGTCTGGATTTGGCTTGCATCGATACGTCTCTTATTTATTCGCCGTCAATTATCATTTGAAATATGAAATAAGTAGTGGTGTTTGTTAATGGTCCATCGTTAGATGGTCCTCCAAGAGCGTGTTTTCACGACTGGCAGCCCGGTTGAGATAAGTATTGGCAAACACACCAGAAATTGCCGCAACCATACCTGCCATGGTGGGTATAGTGGCTTTTGATACGCCACCGGCCATGGCGCGAGCTTCGCCGCCGCCAGTCACCGCCATAATATTGAATACTTCAATCATGCCTGTGACGGTGCCTAAAAGCCCGAGTAATGGGCACAGTGCGACCAGTGTTTTGATTAAATCCAAGTTGGCATTGACCAATTCCCTGGTTTGCGCAATTTTCATACGGCGAATCATGCGCGCGTTCCATGACTTGCGTTCTGATCGAGCTTCCCATTCACTGATCACACGGTCGATATCTGTTTTCAGGCTCGTGCGGTAATACCAGAAGCGTTCAAAAATCAATGTCCACATAACAAATGTCAGTCCGGCGATGGCATACAGAACAATGCCACCGGCAAACATAAATGACCGAATTTGATTCATTGCTTCCAGTAGCGCAAACAGCATTAGCTGTTGCCCTCATTGTGTTGCGCTATCAGGCCTGCGGTCCGCTCTTCAAGTACATGAATAATCTTTTTGCTGCGACCATTAACCACCGTATGGAACAGCACGGTAGGAATGGCTACTACTAATCCCAGCACGGTTGTGACCAGTGCGCCGGATATACCACCGGCCATAGCCTGGGGGTCGCCCGCGCCAAAAATGGTAATAGCCTGAAAGGTAATAATCATACCGGTGACGGTACCAAGTAGTCCCAGCAGCGGTGCAACTGCCGCAATGATTTTTAATAAATTCAGATATTTTTCCAATGATGGTAATTCCCTGAGTACAGCTTCGTTCAGTTTTAATTCTATGGTTTCTGCATTCATGCCAGGATTTTCTTCATGAACCAACAGTACGCGACCCAAGGGATTATTGGGATTGGCCTTATCAGACTTCAGCTGCGAGCGTACTCTTAAACCGATAACCGTGAGTGCGATCAGGCGCCAAACGGCAACAATGGCGGAAAAGGCGCCAACGCCGGTAATGATATAACCGATAATGCCACCCTGGTGCCAACGTTCATTCAGCGTAGGGCTGTTGATCAATGCAGAGAGAAATGAGCCACCGGAAGGTCCAGTAGGATCCGCACCGAACCGTGTAAAGCCGTCAGCGCTATTAACCAGGTTTGCCGCCTGACTTGTATATTGACTATCGGGTTGACGCGCCAATTCTTCAAGGGAGTCTTTCCCAGATTCAAAGGTTAAATACATGCCTTCTTCTGACACTACATTGAAATTACCAACGCGTACCACCTTTTGATTAAGTTGCTTGCCGTTGGGCTTGGTGACTGTTGTATCAAAAGCAACTATTTTGCCGGATTCAACCATTTCACGCTGCAATTCAAACCAAAGTCGCTCGATCATTTGGATGCTGGGCAATTCTGTACCGCTGGCAGTTTTTGCTACCAATTCATCCAGAAACAGGCCTCGATCAGGGTAGTGAATACTGGTCAGGGATGTTTCAAAATTACTGCGGGCATCACCGGCTGCAGATGTCATATGACCGAATAGTTCACTGAGACTACCCAGACGTTCACGAAGCCGTTGTTCAATTTCTATCAATTTTTTATCGTTTTCTTCAAATTCCTTTTCCAGTACGGCACTGCGTTCTTCTTCCTTTTGACGCTGTAATTGCGCCTGTTTTACCATCGATGCTTGCTGATTTTTTTCTTTTGAAAAACGTTTTTCGCGTTGCTTGTTTTCCTTGCCTTCCTCGATTCGGCCTTGTTCCACAAAGCGCAGAAGTTCGTCAAGTGATTTGGCTTTTTCTTGGGCGATAGTCGCTGAAGACAAGCTTAAACCCAGAGTCAGTGCGATGGTGCTCAGTAAGGAGAGAGTCTGTTTCATCGAATGGCCTCCGGGGCCGCGACAGGCAGGTTTAAGATGTCAATTGATGCTTGCTTCTTGGCGATACGAATACCTTTCATGACGGCGTTGCGGTATTCAGTTGGACCAAGCTCTACCCAGCTGCGTGATTTCTGATCCCAGGTACCCGATATTTCAGTGTCTGTGGTTTGAAACATTAGCGCTATGCGTCCGACTCGCAAGATATTCACATCTCGGTCAAGGCCATTAATGGATATCTTATCTTTGTATGTATCTATCTTACGGCCGTATTCGTTTTCGATTTTGTAGGCTTCGAGTACCTGGCGAAACTTTTCCGCTATCGTTAAATCCGAACGATCCGCATTGGCGCGCAAAAAATCAACACGACTGCGGCGTTCTTGCATATGAAATGGCATGTCCAGTGCGACAAATTGTTCTAGCCCGTCAATCATCCGCAGAATCAAGGGGGTGATCTGGCGTTGAATAACAGTGACTTCAGAAATGGACTTCTCCATAGTTACCATGCGTTCATTCTGGTTTTTTACTTGCAGCTCCAGCTTCTTGTTGTAGACCTTAAGGTCTTCAACCAATTTGATTAACTGCTTGTATTTCTGCAGGCTGTCGCGTGTCTCGTCTGCCAGCCGATCAATTTTAAGCTGCGATTTCTGTGCAGATTGAGTCTTGGCTTGTCCGACCTTGAGTACATCCGTTAAGGGGTCGGCATTGGCGGAACTCATATCAGTGAGAGAAACAACTGATAGGCTGAATGCCAGGGTCATCGCTTTTATTCGATGCGTGTTCATGGGGATTGCTTTTCCTGTAGAGACATTAAGCAGAGCAGGCGTTATCGTAAGTTCATGCCTGGGTTCATAATTGATTTGTGCTGCATATGCATGCGAAGGCAGCTGAATGACATCACAAATCGGCTTTATTTTTAGCTGAGCCTATTATGGGCTTTTAAGTATAAATGACACCCGTGAAGTTTAGCCGTAAATAACGGAAACGCCAGTAAAAAACACAAGCGACAAACTGCTGTTCACCCTTATGTAACGATAGTGCCATGACAGGTTTTAGCGTATAAAATTTGAGGTATTAAATCCTGGCTGTAGCCGCTTTTATCGGGCCATATCATCTGTGCATATGGGACAAAACCACAAAACTGTAATCATATGGATTGTCGCCCGATGCCGCAAAATCCTCCCGAGAGAGTTCCTTCCACTGTGAGTGATCCAGCAGAGGAAAGTACGCATCACCCTCAACATCGGCGTGAATCAAGGTGAGGTATAAACGATCCGAATAAGGTAAAAATCTGTTATAAAGTTGTTCGCCACCGATCACCATCAGTTCATCAACAATGTTGTGTAAGGCCGCTTTTTTAGCCAGCGTTAATGCGCCCTCCGTTGAATGGGCGACTTCTACGCCGGGGGGGCAGAAGTCCTTTTTGTTACTAAGGACAATATTGCTCCTCCCTGGTAAGGGTTTGCCAATCGATTCAAATGTTTTGCGACCCATAATGACGGGCTTACCCATGGTGGTCGCCTTAAAATACTTCAAATCGTTTGGTAGGCGCCAGGGCAGTTGGTTATTGTTACCAATAACCCTGTTTTGCGCCAGGGCTGCAATCATTGCCAGTTTCACGATATTTATTAGCTCCTAGACGGCAATGGGTGCGCTGATATGTGGGTGCGATTGATAATCCAACAACTGAAAATCATCAAATGTAAAATCGAATAGCGATTCGATGGACGCATTGAGTTTCATTGTGGGTAGAGGCAGGGGTTGTCGGCTTAATTGCAAATCAGTCTGATCCAAATGATTGGTGTACAGATGGGCATCGCCGAACGTGTGAATAAACTCTCCTGCTTCCAATCTGCATACCTGTGCGATCATCATGGTCAGTAATGCATAGGAGGCAATATTAAAGGGAACACCCAGAAAGATATCAGCGCTACGTTGGTACAATTGGCAGGATAACTTACCCTCGGCGATATAGAATTGAAACAGGGTGTGGCAGGGAGGTAAGGCCATGTCGTTAACATTGGCGACATTCCAGGCACTGACAATATGACGCCGTGAATCTGGATTTTGTTTGATTTGTTGTAGCAACTGTGAAATCTGGTCAATATGCCCGCCGCTCGGCGTGGGCCAGGAGCGCCATTGGTAACCGTATACGGGTCCAAGATCACCGTGTTCGTCGGCCCACTCATCCCATATCGATACATTGTTATCATTCAAGTAGCGAATATTGGTATCGCCCTTAATAAACCACAACAGCTCATGGATGATGGATCGCAGGTGAAGTTTTTTTGTTGTGACTAACGGAAATCCATCGCTTAGATCAAAACGCATTTGATAGCCGAATACACTCAACGTGCCAGTGCCGGTGCGATCGGATTTTTCCACACCGTTGTTGCGCACATGGCGCATTAAATCAAGGTACTGTTTCATGACTCACTTACCCTGGTTTTTCGTTTGTGCATGTTGTTGGCGATAGGCCCACAGCATTAATAACATGCCGCCGATAATCATGGGAAGTGACAGTATCTGCCCACGGGTCACCCAACCCAATATATCAAAACCGATAAAACTATCAGGCTCACGGACAAACTCAACTAAAAACCGGGAAATGCCGTAAATCAGTAGAAATAGCCCGGTGATTGAGAGTTGGGGGCGGGCTTTGCTGGAAAACCAGTACACGATAATAAAAAGCACAATACCTTCAAGAAAAGCCTGGTATAGCTGAGAGGGGTGACGTGCCAGAGCCAGTGGGTCATTGGGGAATACCATGCCCCATGGCTGATCCGTCGGACGTCCCCAGAGTTCTTGTCCGATGAAATTACCCAGACGGCCCAAGCCAAGCCCGATGGCTGCAAGTGGTGCGACAAAGTCAAATACTGCACCGATAGGGCGGTTTATCTTTCGGGCGTACCAGGCGATGGCTGCACCGACGCCCAATAAACCGCCATGAAATGCCATGCCGCCTTCCCATACGCGTAACAGCCAAATGGGATCGGCCAGAAATTTGTCGAACTGGTAGAAAAAAACATAACCCAGTCGACCGCCAATCACGGCCCCCATGGCACCATAAAAAATCAAATCATCGATCTGTTCCCGGTTAATCGGTGAGTGAGCGGCTTTGACTCGCCTTTGAGCGATTAGCCAGGAGAAACCAAAACCCATCAGGTACATAATGCCATACCAGTGAATGGCAAATGGACCTAACTGTAATGCCACTGGATCAAAGTTTGGGTAGCTCAACATAATGTTATTAATATCTCCAAAAACGAGTTGCTACTCACCATCACCATTGAGATCTGATGATTAGATAACACCCAACCGTACAGATAAACAATGCAAAGAATTTCCGCAACTGCTGGGCGGGAAGCTTATGAGCAAGTCGGGCACCAATGCTGGCGAACAAAGCGCTGGTCAGTATTATGCCTCCAAATGCAGGCCAATAGACAAAACCGCTGCTCCCGGCGGGTAGTGCAGCGTGTTGCCAGCCTTCAGCCATATTACTAAAGGCGCCCACCAAAGCTATTGGTAAACCACAGGCCGCCGATGTGGCGACTGCTTTTTGCATGCGAATATTGCACCAGCTTAAAAAAGGCACCGTCAGAGAGCCTCCGCCAATGCCAAACAGTGCAGAGATGCCACCAATGATGCCGCCTGCGGCAAACATGGCCGTGCGCCCTGGCAATTCCCTGTGTGGTTTTGGACGCAGACCAAATGCCATTTGTGCCGATATTACAAGCAGGAACAAGCCGATCGCCAATTGCAGCTGTGCACCATTAATCTGTACCACCATCTTAACCGCCAGCCAAACACCCACGCATATACCCGGCACCATCATCCAGAAGATCGGCCACATCACGGCCTGATTCTGGTGATGAGTTTTGACCGAGCTAACCGATGTGACACAAATAGTGGCGAGGGAGGTACCTACAGCCATATGGGTTAGAATCTCAGGAGAAAAGTTCTGCAGACTGAACGCAAATACCAACGCGGGTACGATGACAACACCGCCACCGACGCCAAATAGACCGGCAATCAATCCGGCGAAGGCGCCGAGCAGTAAATAAAGTCCTAAAGCCATACAGTTATGCCCAGCAGATTAACAAAGCGGCCTATTATGCGCGAGGTTGCAGGATTTCTCCAATCGGAACCCATTGATCAGTTTCGCTCTAAGAGTAAATGGCAACCTCCAAATGATTCGGGTTAGAATCATAATGGTGAAGATGCCAGGATGTGAATCAGATGTGTTTGATTTTGTTTGCTTATAAAGCTCACCGTGATTACCGGCTTATCGCATTGGCCAATCGTGATGAGTTTTACGATCGTCCCAGCTGTGCGGCGGATTTTTGGCCGGAACAGCCGCAGCTGCTGGCAGGCAAGGATCTACAGGGTGGTGGTACCTGGATGGGCATCACCCGTACGGGTCGTTTTGCAGCCATCACCAATTTTCGGGAATTTCCACCTGATGTTAAGATCGTCGGTGTGAAGGGCGAACGGGCAAAGAAAACCCGAGGATTATTAACCTGTCGGTTTCTCATGGGTACGCAGGGTCCTCGAGAGTATCTGGAAGTATTGTCGCCGCAGGCGAATGATTACACTGGCTTTAATTTGCTGTTGGATGATGGTCGCGATATCTATTATTTTTCAAACCGCCAAAATGAACTGAGCTTGCTCACGCCAGGTGTTTATGGCTTGAGCAATCAATTGTTGGATACTCCCTGGCCTAAAGTGGCTATCGGAAAAACACAGTTACAGCAAAAACTTGCAAAGCCCAGTCCCGACAATTTATGGCCTATTCTACTGGATCAGCAGCGAGCCTGTGATAGTGAATTGCCAGATACCGGAATTGGTTTAGAAAAAGAACGCCTGCTATCGTCACGGTTTATCCATTCGCAGGTTTACGGCACCCGAGCCAGTAGTCTGTTATTTGTAGGGTATAACGGTAATGTCAATATGTTGGAGCGAAACTTTGATGCCACTGGCGAAATCGACGCTGTACGCCAGTTTTGTTTTGCTATTGAATAATTGGTTTTTCAGTGGGGACCGGGTGGGCAATGGCTGTGTTTTTATCGGCCGGTTTGCTTGCTTTTGACGTATTGCTGGTGG
This sequence comes from Gammaproteobacteria bacterium, assembly GCA_003353945.1. Classification (GTDB taxonomy): domain Bacteria; phylum Pseudomonadota; class Gammaproteobacteria; order Pseudomonadales; family PIVM01; genus PIVM01. The sequence goes on along the minus strand of PIVM01000008.1, from coordinate 45,870 downwards.
AAACGGTTTTTTTCTCGCTAGAAGCAGAAACCGCTACTGGCAATTGCTTCAATAGAAAATCCACATGATCATGGTATGACTGCCCTGGCAGTGATTCTTCTCCCAAACCTGCCGCCAATTGTTCAATGAGTGATGCGATATACAGGGCTTGGCGCTCTGCTTCTTCAGCACTAAGGGCCGTTAAAGCTGCAGACTCCCTTGCTATGAAATTGGTTCGTTGCACTGCGGTTCGAGTAATTTGGGCAGCTGTCGCCATTGCCTTGTAATCATCCAAAGGTGATTGTTCAATAGTATTGATAAGATCAAGATAGGCTGCTTGAGCTTGTTGATACGTTTGGCTTGCGAATTTTTTTGCTTCCAGCTTATCGGATTGTTCGAGTAGATTTTCTATATCACTAAGATAGCGTTTCTTTAAAGTATCAATGCGAAGCTGCTGCATGCTTGCCAGTAAGGTCGCTTGAGCAGAACTCGCATTTTCGACAAATCCCCCCTCTACCTCGACAACCAGATCACGTAGAGCTTTCATAAGTGTTTGAAAGGTTAATGGCAGAGCCTTATGTGCTTCCAGTTCAAGAAGAATATCTCTCTCGTTATAGGCTTCGGACAGAGTCGAGGCGACCAGCGTCCTGATTTTGTAGGCATCGGAGATCAGTTGCTGCGCTTTGTAGGCGTACTCAAGCACATGCTTAATCGGTTCTCCCTGCCGCAAATCCTTTTCTGCCAATAGCAGATTCTTTTGTGCGGACTCTATATGCAAAGGCGCATAGAGTTGCAGTTGCCCCAATAATGCATCATGTATATCTTGATTGACTTCGATAATGATTTTTTCCGGCGCGAGCTTCGAATTTGCTGCCGAAGTCTCTGCCTGTTGTTGCAACAGGATATCTGAGGCTATTTGCGTATTGGCACAGCCTGACAGTTGTCCCAGACAAGCTGCTGCCAACAGGAAAACTATTGGTTTGTGCATGGTGCCATCCCTTTGTAAATCGTTAAACCTGAAAAAGGTCAGGAAGTATATCGGCCAGCTTGGCCTAAACAATAGTGTGATGTGCTGACTGTCGAACGGGATTGTTTATTATGATATGCCATAGGCCAGCAGTTGCAGGCATATGGCAGCATAAATACCAGCCAGAATGTCGTCCAGCATGATGCCCAATCCGCCTTCAACGGATTTATCCAGCCAGCTGATGGGCCAGGGTTTCCAAATATCAAACAGGCGAAAAAAAAGAAAGCCAGCCACGATCCATAGCCAACCGGCGGGTGCTGCCAACATGGTCAGCCAAAAACCGACAAATTCATCCCAGACGATGCCAGGATGATCATGTACTTGCAGATCCCGGGCGGTTTTACCGCACAAATAGATGCCTAGAAGCGCTGCTGCAAGTAGAGCGGCCAAATAATACGATAGAGGCAGCAATTGTAGCAGTCCATACAGCGGAATGGCCGCAATTGTGCCAACGGTGCCGGGTGCCTTTGGGGAAAGGCCGCTGCCAAAACCAAATGCCAGCAGGTGAACAGGATTTTTTAGATTAGGTGACATGGACAAAACCTGCTTAAAAGTGTTGATAGCCCTGAGCTTTCATGGCGAAGGTTGGGCCATCTCCATGACGACAGCGGATACCGGTTTCTTCTGTGATGTGCCCAATACAATGCAGGGCGATCTCCAGTGAGTCGGATAGTTCTTGTACTTTACTGGCGTTGTCAGCAGCTGCGGTAAAACAAAGTTCGTAATCGTCACCCCCGTGTAAAGCGTATTTTAGCTGTGCGTCCTGGGAATATTGGTGACTGAGAGCTGCCGATAGAGGTAGAGCAGCGCTATCAATGTCAGCGCCGCAGCATGAAGTGGTAACGATGTGATTCAAATCAGCGAGCAGTCCGTCAGAAATATCGATACAACTATTGGCAATCCCGTACAGGGCGCTACCGAGTGATACGCGAGGGCTTGGACGAAGGTAACGTTGAATAAGGTATTGCTGATCTGAGTTTAATTCTTGCTGTGGTGTATGCTGAAAAACCTGTAAACCGGCGGCGGCATCACCAATGCTGCCGGAGACATAAATCAAATCGCCGGGGCGTGCTGTCCGTCGGCACAGATATTGGTTCTGTGCGACCAATCCATGCGCCTGAATAGTAACTGAGAGCGGGCCGCGTGTGGTATCACCACCGACCAGCGCGCAATCATAAGCACGGGCAAGTTCGCCTAGGCCGTGACTAAATTCAGCGAGCCAGCTTTCGTCCGATTCTGGCAAGCTGAGCGCCAGTGTAAACCAACGGGGTTGTGCACCCATGGCGGCCAGATCACTTAAATTGACTGCCAGGCAGCGATAGCCGATATCGCTAGCCGCTGCATGGGCAGGAAAATGCACATCGCCAAGAGAGGAGTCAACCGTCACCACCAGTTTGTGGCCGGGTTTGATAGATAAAACAGCGGCATCGTCGCCAATGCCCAGTGTGACATCCTCGGCATGGGATTCAGGCCAGTGGAAATATTTTTCAATCAGCTGAAATTCGGATAATGCCATCTTGATCTGAATTGTTATAAGTGTTTATTTGGATTGTCCGTTGATTTCGATCCGTTGACTTCGGTGCTGCGCAATTGATGAGCAAGCTTGTCCAATACGCCATTGATATATTTGTGGCTATCGGTAGCGCCGAATTTTTTATCTAAAGAAACGGCTTCATTGATCACCACTTTAAACGGTACGTCAATACGTTGCTTGAGTTCGTAAGTGGCCAGTCTCAGCACCGCCAGCTCAACGCTGCCGAGTTCTTTGATATTGCGGTCGAGCAGGGGCGCTATCAAACTATCAAGCTCATCCAGTTGGGCTGGTACTTCATGGATGAGTTCGTGGAAGTAATCACCATCGACTTTTTTGAAATCATAATCGCTACGAAATTCTGCTTCGATTTGATTTAACGAAGCGCCAGCCAACTGCCACTGATACATCGCTTGTACCGCATAATGGCGAGCTTGGCGCCGCAATGCGACTAGGGGGGGGCTTTTTCTTGGCGGCGTTGTGTTCATTAGAGATGCATTCATTAGAGTTGTTTTAGCAAGCTGACCATTTCAAGAGCAGACATGGCAGCCTCTTCCCCTTTATTGCCCGCCTTGGTGCCAGCGCGCTCAATAGCCTGTTCGATGGTGTCCACGGTTAATACGCCAAAGGCAATGGGAACGCTGAATTCCAGACCTACTTGTGCCAGGCCCTTGGTACATTCACCTGCTACATACTCAAAATGCGGAGTGCCGCCTCGAATGACAGCCCCCAAAGCAATAATCGCATCATGTTTATTTTGTTGTGCTATTTTTTTAACGACCAGTGGAATTTCAAAAGCACCGGGTGCGCGAACAATGGTAATAGCACTGTCATCGACACCGTGGCGTTTTAGCGTGTCAATGGCGCCAGCGAGCAGACTTTCGACGATAAAGCTGTTGAAGCGACCTACTACCAGCGCAAACTTTCCGCCCTCTGGTGTCAATGCGCCTTCAATTGTCTGTATGTTATTCATTGTTTTTCCTGGATACTTTGGATGGTTATTGAGACTTCTGTGTTTCTATTCAGGTTCATCACTGCCAATAAATTCAACCACTTCAAGATCAAAACCGGAAATGCCACTGTATTTGTTGGGTTGTCCTAACAGGCGTATTTTTCCGACTCCGACTTCTCGTAACAATTGAGAGCCAAGCCCGACGGTCAGGTTCATGTTCCGGTTTGTTCTTGATAGAAAAACGGGTGCTGGCTTATTGCCCAGCGCGACATCAGCGCTAAACTGCTTATCTGTGCTGCTTTCGCTATTGGCTATCAGCGCGATAACGCCTTTACCTTCTTCAGCAATTCGTTGCAGCGCTCGGCTGATATTCCAGCCCGACACACCGGGAGTATGTACTGATAAGACGTCCCGTATGGTATTGGTCAGATGCACTCGTGCCAAGGTGGGTTCATCCGGGTGAATATCACCTTTGACCAGAACAAAATGGGTGTCTTCGTGCAGATTGTCTCGATAAGTGTGCAATACAAAGTCACCATAATCAGTTGTGACGGGTCCGGAGTTGAGCAGCTCAATGGTTTTTTCATGCAACACTCTATAGTGAATCAGGTCAGCGATGGTGCCGATTTTCAGATCGTGCTGCTGGGCGAATTTTTCCAGATCGGGGCGGCGCGCCATGGTGCCATCATCGTTCATAATCTCAACAATGGCTGCAGCGGGTTCAAAACCTGCCAGGCGTGCCAGATCACAGCCGGCTTCAGTGTGGCCTGCTCGTGTTAAGATGCCACCGAGCTGAGCTTGTAGCGGAAAAATATGTCCGGGTTGAACGATATCCTCTGCTTTAGCGCCCAGAGCAACAGCAGTGCGAACGGTAAGGGCCCGGTCTGCTGCGGAGATGCCGGTAGTGACACCTTCGGCTGCTTCAATGGATAGGGTGAAATTGGTATGATGCTGAGAGTCATTTTCCTCAACCATCAGTGGTATCTGCAGTTGCCGGCAACGGTCTTCTGTTAGGGTGAGACAAATGAGTCCCCGAGCATATTTGGCCATAAAGTTGATATGTTCGGGTTCGACGCACTCTGCCGCGATGAGAATATCACCTTCGTTTTCCCGGTCTTCGTCGTCCATCAGGACAACCATTTTGCCCAGGCGGATATCATTGATCAGCTCTTCAGGCGTATTTAATTCCATCGTGTTTACCTTTAATTAACCACTGCATGTTTAACGATGCGATTTGAATGTTAGTGTGTCAACGAAAACCGTGCTCAGCAAGAAACGTCTCACTGATGCCTTCTGCATCCGGATTTGAAGCCTGATCGCCCATCATCAGGCGTTCCATATAACGGGCAATCACATCGACCTCCAGATTGACCCGCGTTCCTGGACGATAATGCGTGCAAATGGTCTGAGCCATGGTATGTGGCACTATGTTCAGCTCAAAACTGCTTCCTTGCACAGCATTGACCGTCAGGCTCATACCATCGATACAGATAGAGCCTTTGTGTGCTATGTATTTTGCCAGTTTGGCCGGTGCCTCAATACTTAATCGGACTGAACGTGCATCGTCATAGCGTTTTGTCACTTGTCCAACACCGTCGACGTGCCCGCTGACAATATGTCCGCCCAGGCGAGATGTGGGAGTGAGTGCTTTTTCCAGATTCACAGGGCTATTAGCGCGCAATTCCTTTAGGGTACTATAGTTAAGGGTTTCCAGCGAGACATCGGCCCAAAAACTGTTGCCTGGCAATTCGCTAACGGTCAGGCAGACGCCATTGGTGGCAATACTGTCTCCCAGCACCACATCATGAAAAAAATCGGTTTCCTTGCAAGCAATATGCAAGCGTAAGTCACCCTGCTTGGGGCTAATACATTCGATATGGCCAAGGGCCTGAATAATGCCGGTAAACATCTTAACCCTCCTCGTTTTGGTAACGGGGCTTTGCTTCAATGCACCAATCTGGTCCCACCGCCCGGATCTGTTCGATATCCACGGGTAATTGATCGGCCATCGATTGCAGCGGTAGCTGAAACAAAGGGCGTGCTTCACTGCCAAGCAGCTTGGGTGCCAGGTAGATGCGCAGCTCATCAATCAAGCGGGCCTGCAAGGCACTGCCTGCCAGGCGTGATCCGGTTTCCAGCAAGATTTCGTTAAATTGTTTTTCTGCAAGGTAATCCATCAGGGCCGCCAGATCGACTTTGCCGTCTTCTCCTGGCAGGCAGATTACATCGGCGCCGCGCTGTTGGATAATGCTGTGTAATGTCTTGTTTTCGTTGGCAGTGACAATCAATGTGCGTCCGGCTTGTTTGAGTATTTTAGCCGATAAGGGGATTCTCAGGCGTGAATCGACTACAACCCTCTGTGGCTGGCGCTGGGTAATAAAATTTGCCTCGCTGATACCCAGTTCGTCTGCACGTACTGTCAGAGAACAGTCGTCTTGCAGCACTGAATCGATACCGGTGACAATCGCACAGCTACGAGCCCGCAAGCGTTGGACTTCCTGGCGTGCTGCGCTTGCCGTGATCCATTGGCTCTCTCCCGAAGCCATCGCAGTGCGACCGTCTAGGCTCATGGCCATTTTACAGCGCAGCCAGGGCTGACCTGTTTCCATCCGTTTGATAAAGCCGGGATTCAGTGCTTGCGATTGTTCAGCCATAAGACCGCAGCTTACGTCTATGTCTGCCTGCCGGAGTTGCTCGATGCCCCTGCCAGCAACAACGGGGTTTGGGTCCTGCATGGCAATAACGGCTTTTTTGACGCCGACTTTGATCAGTGCATCCGCACAAGGAGGTGTGCGTCCGTAATGACTGCACGGTTCCAGCGTGACGTAAGCGGTTGCTCCATTTGCGGCAGAGCCTGCCTCCTTGATGGCGTTGATTTCAGCGTGAGCTTCACCGGCTTTTCGGTGCCAGCCACTACCCACAATCTGATCGTCCTTTACCAGAACACAACCGACTCGCGGATTCGGCGCGGTAGTGTAAAGACCCTTGGCGGCCAATTGCAGCGCAAGCGCCATGTAGCGGATGTCCTGCTGAGAGTGCCGCTGAGAGTGCTGTTGGGATGGTTCGGTCATTGTTTCTGTCATGGTTTGGCTTTACTACTTGAATTGCCGGGATTGCAAATCCGAGAGGATGACGATGTTAGTCGTTATCTTCCGTTTGTGATTCCTGGGAAAGGCGATCAATTTCGGCGCGAAATTCGTTCAGATCCTGAAAATCCCGATAAACTGAGGCAAAGCGCACGAATGCTACATGATCGAGTTTTCTTAGCTGCTCCATAACCCGTTCGCCAATCACCATTGACTTGATTTCCCGCTCGCCGGTTGCCTGAATGGCGGTTTTGATCTGACTGATGACTGCTTCAATTTTTTCAATGCTGACCGGACGTTTTTCCAAAGCACGTAAAATACCACTGCGTAGTTTGTCTCCATCGAATGGTTGGCGTACACCGTTATGCTTGATCACTCTCGGCATCAACAATTCGGCGGATTCATAGGTGGTGAATCGTTCCGAACAGCCCAGGCATTCGCGGCGCCTGCGCACTTGATCGCCTTCGGCGACCAGGCGTGAGTCGATGACTTTGGTTTCTTCTGCAGCGCAAAACGGACAACGCATTATCTAACCTCAATGGTATTCATGACATGGTATTCATAACAGTGAAACCCCACTGGTTTATCGATAAACCGGAAATTGCTGACACAGTGTAATTGCCTCATTTTTCACCGACTCTATCGTGGATTCGTTGTTGATATCGTCAAGAATATCGCAGATCCAGTTGGCCAGTCGTTGTGCCTGGGCTTCTTTAAAGCCTCGTGTAGTGATTGCAGGTGTACCGATTCTTAAGCCACTGGTCACAAAGGGGGAGCGTGGATCGTTGGGCACGGCATTTTTGTTGACCGTGATATTGGCTCTTCCAAGAGCGGCATCAGCATCTTTACCGGTGTAATCACGTCCAATCAGGCTCAACAGGAATAAATGGTCATCGGTACCGCCGGAGACGACATCGTAACCACGGTGGATCAGTGCGTCTGCCATGGTGCGGGCATTTTTAACAACCTGTTGCTGATAGGCAGTAAATTCATCCGACATGGCTTCTTTGAAGCACACTGCCTTGGCGGCGATAACGTGCATTAATGGTCCGCCCTGGCCACCGGGAAAGACGGCCGAGTTGAATTTTTTCTCCAACTCCTCATTGGCTTTGGCGAGGATCAGACCGCCGCGTGGACCCCGCAGGGTTTTATGCGTTGTCGTTGTCACCACGTCGGCAACAGGTACTGGATTAGGATACTCGCCAGCGGCAATCAAACCTGCTACGTGTGCCATATCGACAAACAGATAGGCGCCTACTTTGTCGGCGATATCACGAAAACGCTGCCAGTCCATTACACGGGAATAGGCGGAAAATCCGGCTACGATCATGCGTGGTTTGTGCTCCAACGCCAGTGCTTCGACTTGTTCATAGTCGACTTCTCCCGTCTCGGGGTTAAGTCCGTACTGTATTGCTTGATAGATTTTGCCAGAAAAATTGGGTTTGGCACCATGGGTCAAGTGGCCTCCATCGGACAGGCTCATACCCAAAATCGTGTCACCCGGTTGGCATAGCGCCATGTAAACAGCAGCGTTAGCTTGTGAGCCTGAATGTGGCTGCACATTAGCGTAATCGGCGCAAAACAGTTCCTTGGCTCGGTCGATCGCCAGTTGTTCGGCAACATCGACATGCTCACAGCCACCGTAGTAGCGCTTGCCTGGATAGCCTTCAGCGTATTTATTGGTTAGCACAGAGCCTTGCGCCTGCATGACGCGGGGGCTGGTATAGTTCTCTGAAGCAATCAATTCGATATGCTCCTCCTGGCGCTTTTCTTCGGCCTGGATTGCGGCCCAGATTTCGTCATCAAATCCGGCAATGCACATGTCTTTCTGAAACATCAACGTCCCCTTCAGGTGTACGTACTCTACGACGTGAGAAAAGCGCGCATTTTACATGATCTGGACAAAGAGAGCACCGATCATTCGGTGAAGAGGGTAATTGAAGTGCATTGTTGCCAGGTTAAGCGGGGCAATAAAGGCCTAATGGAATAAGCAGATTTGCTTGCCGTCGACGCAGAGCTATCCTGCTTGTAGCGACAGTACCTTGTTGATCTGGTTGATAGTTTGCGGTTTGCCAAAATAATAGCCCTGGGCTTCCTGGCACCCAAGAGTGGCTAAGTAATTGACTTGTAAGTTGTTTTCAACCCCCTCCGCAATAACGTTTAGTTCAAAACTTTGCGCTACTGCAATAACCGCCTGTGCAATCCGTGTATCTTCCGCTGATTGTGGCAGGTGGCGCACAAAGCTGCGATCGATTTTCAGGCTGTTGACGGGTAATTGCTTTAAATAGTGTAGAGATGAAAAGCCGGTGCCAAAATCATCAACCGAGATACGTACACCCAAAGCCTGAAGATCTTGCAACAGGGCCTGGGTATAGCCAATATCGTGCATGAGCAGGTTTTCACTTAGCTCTAGCTCCAGTTGATAAGGCGCCAGCCCGCTTTGATCCAGCACTTGAATGACATGATCGATTAAATCGCCATCACTAAAGTGTGAAGGGGCAATATTGACTGCCACCCTTTCGATCTGTGAGCCTTGCGATAACCAATCAGCCATTTGCAGGCAGGCCTCTTGCAATACCCACAAACCGACTTCTCCGCCCAAGCCGGATTCCTCAACTAGCGACATAAATTGACTGGGTTTAAGAAGAGTTTTATCACCCTGACGCCAACGAATCAGTGCCTCAATACCGGTGACTCTTTCGTCAGCCAGGCTATGAATAGGTAAAAAGCACAGTTCAAACTGTTTCTCCGCTACGGCACTGTGCAGTTTGTTATGCAATTCCAGTCGTTCCAGCGAGCGGGCATTCATGGCATCGGTGTAAAATTGATAACCATTTTTGCCGGCTGCCTTGGTGTGGTACATGGCGGTATCAGCATTTTTTAGCAATTCTTCGCCGTCCTGGCCGTCTTCAGGATAGACGGCAATACCTATGCTGGTACTGATATATAATTCTCTGTCCTGTAGGAGAAAAGGATCAGTCAGTGCCTGCATCACTTTAAGGGAAACTTGAGCTGCAGCAGATTCGGCGTTTTCGCGATCTGACAGATCGCTGAGAATAATGGTGAACTCATCGCCTCCCATGCGTGCTACGGTATCATCGCCACGAATGCTGTCGCGCAATCGCCGGGCTGCTTCTGTTAGCAAGCGGTCGCCTACTGCGTGGCCCATTGAATCGTTGATGATTTTAAAACGGTCCAAGTCTAGAAAAAGCAGTGCGACATGGCTTTTGTTGCGCTGACAGCGCTGCAGTTCCTGGTTGAGTCGGTCCTGGAACAGGCTACGGTTGGGCAAGTCTGTCAGTGGATCAAAATACGCCAGTTTGCGAATGCGCTGTTCACTGTCTTTCGCTTCGGTAATATCACGAAACGTGGTGATGTAACCGAGGAATTCGTTATGTTTTGAGCGTACTTCGGTAATACCCACCCAGGCGGGAAATACTTCGCCGCTGGCTCGCCGGTTTATCAATTCACCTTGCCAGTAACCACTGTCATCTAATACGGGTTTGATTTCGCTGATAAAATGATGATCATGCCATCCAGAGTTTAAAAAAGCCGGGCGCTTGCCGATGGCGTATTCCGCTTTATGACCGGTAATGCTGCTAAACGCGGTGTTAACCTGGGCGATGCAGCCTTCGCGATTGGTAATATAAATGCCTTCCAGGCTGTTTTCGAATACTTTGGCTGCCAGACGCATATCTGCCTCTACACGCCGTCGTTCGCTTATATCGCGGCAGATAATCAGAATGCCCTGAATTTCTTGATGTTCCTGACCGATGAGTAGAGAGATTTTTAGCTCTACGGGTAGGCGTGTTCCATCTGTTTGAGTAATGTCACTCTCGATAATGCGTTGGTATTCATCGCCCTCATAGGCCAGTTTGCTGCATTGTCGCAGGGCCTGCTCGTAATCGCTGACCAAGGTGCCGAGATGAGCGGACAGCCCCAGGGTTTTGTACCGGTTGGGATTTGTCATGGCCAGGAATTCCTCAGGCGAACAGGAAAGCAGCTGGCTGACGGAAGGGCTGACATAGTCGATGGTTAAATGTTCGTCTGCGGTGATGATGACATCGCTGAAGTTATCCTCCAGCAGGCGAAATCGACGTTCTTTTTCATTCAGGCTTTGTTCCGTTTTCAGGATATGGGTAATATCCCGTGCGACGACTACGGCGTATAGTGCCTCCCCCTGCTGGTTGAATTCCAAAGGCGCACTGCGAAAATAAAAATAATGCCATTCTCCGTCACTGTCCTGAATGCGCATCGTACGCTCATAGACTTTCTCTTCGGCCAGAGCATGACGCAGCTGATACATATGGTCGCGTTTGAAGCGGTCTTCAGGATGGATGATATAGTTCAGCAGTTTGTCTCCGGCTTCGGCAATCTGCTCCTTGCTGTACCCCAGGTATGCACCGATATCGACATTAGCGAAAATGTGTTCTTCGCGTTCGAAATCATAGACAAATAGAAAATCTGGAACGGTGCGGAGAATAGCCCCCAGAAATTGCTGGCGTTCCTCCAGTTCCGTTTCGGCTGCTTTGATGGCGCTAATATCGATAGCGCTGACTAAAATGCCGTGATGCAGTGTTTCCAGACCGGGAATCCAGGCACTGATGCGCAAGGATTTCTTTTCACCTGTGAAGGTGTCAACATCAGAGAAATACACATTGGTGGTAGGACCGTCATCGACTTTCAGGGCTGCATATGCGCTATTAAATAAATCCTTTTTGCTGATTTTTTTAACCGCAAGAGACATCCATTCAGTGCGATTACTTGCATCATATAGACGAGCGGTTGCCTCATTTGCGTCCAGGAATCTAATGTATGGCACTAAACTGCTCAGGTAATCAGGCTGCTTTTTGATTTGAGCTTTGAGAGATTTTACATTCCTTACGTTTTGATCATGCAGAAACTGACGCAATGGGCGAATGTCTATTACCCACTGAGCATTTTCATTGGTGTGGAATATCTGCTGGTAGCGCTGCTCTTTTTGTTGTGGATTTAGCTCGTCGGGAGTGTCTTGAGTTGATGTTAGGGTCCACAAAATGCCCAGGCAATCGTTATCCTCATCGATTGCCTGAGCATGTACCATGAGTTTTGTATCGGGTAGAAGCTGCTTGGTTTTTTTGGGATCTTGTTTAGAATTCTCTTTGTTTGTGAATAGTTGTTTTTCAAGCTTGTCGATCTGTTGGCTGTCGGCAGATGACAGTAACTCACGCCAGCCATTTTCTTTTGCTCTGGCAAGATCCGTGGAAAAGAGTTCTTCTGCCCGAGAATTCAGGTAGTGAATTTTTCCCTCGTGGCAAGTAACAATCAGTGCCTGGTCATGGTGGTTTATGGCCATCTTGCCAAGGACTTCGAACAGCGTGTGCATCCGTTTCTCTTGCTGGACTTTCGTGAAAGTGTGATTAACAACAGGATCTAATTATAGAACAATTCGAGCGCTAGGGCGGGTAAAAACTATGGCGGATAGATCAATTTTTATCATACTGGCGGGGGGCAGGGTGTGAAATTGCTTAGGAGTTGCCAATTTGGGCTTAAATCACTGGAACAATAAGGGCCGCAGAAAAAAACTATCCCAAAATTCTCTGTAATCTTGGAATAATTCTTTTTTCTGCAGCCCTAAATCAAGAGAAAATAGTACCGCCGTCTCCGTTGCAAGGCAGCGGTACTGTACGGGAGTCGAATTAAAATTTCGCAGTGGCTGTCAGCCAGACTTTATCCGTATCTTTTTTCCCGAATGTCTCATCACCTTCGCTGTACGCCGCATACTTCAGGCTAAGTCCATAGGCGCCGAATTTTTTCGCTGCGATCAGATCGATTTCACTGCCTAGATCGTTATCACCGGAGGCATTGTCCTCATCGGAGCTGTAGCTATGGTAAACCGCTTTCAGCTTGATGCCTGCGGCCTTGCCCGCAACGGTGAGTTGCAGATCATTGATGCCCTCATTGGGTGTTTTTAAGAATTGATCTGCCCAGCCCTGAAAGGCATGTTTGGTTCCCAGTGGCGTCTGAAACGCAATAATGCCGTCATCCGATCCCAGGGTTTCGTAACCCAGTTTGGCAGTAATACCCGATATAATAGCGCCACCTTCGATGGATAGATAATTGGCGTCATAGCTGTTGATGGAGCCGGATTCAAAATCGCCCACTTCGGTTTGTTTGGCCATCTCCAATCCATACAACCATTTTAAATTATCGTCACCTGTTTTTCCGTTAAAACGTATACCCACCGTTTTGTTGGAGGCGGCAAAGCTGTCGTTTTTATGATCAATTTTATAGTAGTAGCCGGAAAAAGCGCCAAATGGCAGACCGCTATATTTTGCATTTAACAAAAAGGTTGTTGTACGAATGTCTTTGGTTTCGCCGGTGATAGGTTGAATGGCAAAGATATAAGAGGCAAAGACTTTGGTATCGGGGATGGCGCTGTTTGTGACAGTGAATCCGTCGTAGGTTTGTTCGTTTTGACGAAAACCCACGCCGCCTACGAAGCGCTGGTTGTCCAGTAAAATCCGTTGGCGACCATACTTAAAGGCCGTTTCTGCAGGGCCGGTATAGGCAATAAATGCCTGGTTAACTTCGGTATATTCGGGGTCTTTGATTACAGGTCCTTCACCATTACCATCGTCAATATTGTAGTCGTTTTTATCAACGGCGCTGACATCATCGAATTCCAGACCAAAGGAGGCGCCCTTATAGGTATCGGTATTAAAAGTCATACGTGTTTTCAAAGTGGCAGCGTGCCCTTTGTCTTTTGCAACGGAACCGGAGGGCTCATCAGCATTGACTTCTTCATAGCGCAGACGAAAAGCCAAATTGGCTTTTGCGTTTTTAAATGCGTCGGTAATGCTTTCTGAGTCCGCGATAGCTTGCGTGCTTGCCAAAGTACAGGCAAGGGCCAGTGGCGTGAGTATTGTCGTTGAGGTCAGTTTTTTGGTCATCTGTAGGTTCCTTAAATTTACCTATTGATTAGACTGCTGTGCAAGTAAATATCCGAAAAACCCCGCCCAAATTATGAGAGGTAGAGTCGAATATTGAAAGATGTAAATATGATGCACTATAGTAGCATTGCTCGATCAGCCTTTACTCTTCCCTGGTGCAAACAGTTTTCCGTTTTTGTCACTGCAACGAGATAGATCAATTAAATTTTTATTAAATCGGTCAGCAATTTGTCACAACAGCGCTTTTTATTACGGTGGAATTAAATCGTTTTGAGGTTATAAATCTGGGCTGGAGAGTGTAATTGCCCTGGCTTTGGTTGAATTATCACCAGAGTGAAGTCGTTGGTGAAGGAAATAAACTAAAAAAGGTATAGGCAGTGCTGTTAATGCGGCCAGTCCTGCAACAAGTTCGATATTCAATAGGTTGTGCTCGACGCCTTGACTGAGTAATGCGGTTGCTAATCCGGCGGCGGTGCCAGAAGCAATATGACGTACTGCTGATTGTGCTGAAAGGAATCCGGCTCGTTGCGATGCAGCCGGTACTTGGGTAGCAAGGGTTTGGATAGAAATGTTGCGTATGGCATTGGAACCCATCAGACCAATAAATAACAACCATACTGGCCAGTTGAGTTGAGCGATATACCCCCCCCCCAGGATGATAACGGCAATAATGGCAGCTAATGCGGCTGCCGGTGTTGGGCTGTAGCGATCAATAAATCGCCCGGTAATATGTAAAAGGAAAAAGCTAACCGCGCCGCCGAGCATATAGAGGCCGGCAATATCTTGCCGGGGAAATTGAAGATTAAACTGAAAAAAAGCCGACAGATGAGGGATCAGTAAAAAACTACTGAACATTGCACAAGCGGTGACTAGAAACGTAAGCTGCATAGTGCGGTTATTTGCCAGCGTTTTCAGTTGCAGGGGGGGTGTTTTGTCTAGTAAATGAGCAGTTTGTGGCGGTAGTAGCCACAGGCAACAACACATCACGGCGATGGCTCCGGCACCGTTCAGTAAAAATGGCGCCTGCCACCCAAGCCAAAGTGAAAAGTGTAAACCCAGGGGTACACCGGCGATAGTGGCAAGCGAAAAAGCACTCATAACAAAGCCCATGGCTCTGCCGCGCCGGTTTTCTGGTATGTGGTCGATGAGTATGGCCATGGCCACTGAGGTTGATGGTCCTCCAAAAAAACCGGCCGCCAGTCGCGAGGCAATCAATTCCACACTGGAATCGGCCAGTGCTGCACTGCTGGTACTGATACTTAGCCCCAGTAGCGCGAAGACAAGCACCTTGCGCCGATCAAAGCGGTCTAGCAGTTGGGCGGCAATAATGGCGCTGATTGCGGCAGAATATGTGTAGCTGGCACCAATCATGCCTACAAGATCGGTACTGATGCCAAGGTCGCGGGCGAAATCAGGCCCCAGGGGCATGACCATCATGAAATCGACAATATTGATAAACTGGACCGCTGCTATCAACAGGATAAGCAGCGACTCTGGGGGGGTGGCAGGGGCTGGGGTCTGCAGTTTACTCACAACAAAGGTGTCTGGGTTTAACGGCTTATGTTGATGGGGGAGGCAGCATTTTACTGTTAAGTGATATGGTAGCCCATATTTTTCGCAACATATCTCAAAACAGCATATTTTTGGTTTCTCTATATGCTGCAAATGAATATGGGTGATGGCAATATATGCTCAAGATTTCTTGCATTCGGCCTATATTTATCAGACGGTGGGAATTTATCGAAAATAATAGGAGCATGCAGGGCTTGAGTATTGGATTGTGAAGGGTTGTTAGAGGTGTTTTTATGGCAATTATGTCTTTTTTAAAAAATCTACAAAGAACGTCGGCCGACATTCGTCAGCAAGTTTTAGAATCTCATCAGCCTCTCTGGCAAGCCTATCGGCAACATCAGTTTATCTATGTCATGATCAAGGGTGAAGAAGCACTTTTTCAGAGCATGATTTTGGATATTGATACGCAACATGGTCAACTGCTGATTGATGAGTTGTTTCCGCGGGACATGTCAGCGGTTCCGGGACAGCGGGTTTCGGTGTTCGTCAAAGCAGAGGAAGGGCGTTCTTTTCAATTTAATACCTATGTGATTGCGAAACAGGCAGAAGATAATTCGGAAATCTACACTTTGCGTCTACCTGAGGAGGTCAGCAATCATCAGCGGCGTGAAGCGTATCGTTTGCTGATTGATACTGGGACTCAGGGTAGCCATTTGGTCATCAGCCCTGATGATACGCGACGTTTTCTGGCTAACATCAATGATCTGTCAACAACAGGCGTGGGTTTGCGGATTGAAGGCGATACGCTTGAAGAGACACCCGTCGGTATGACTTTTAACAGCAGAATTGATCTGGTTGGTTTGAATATGGACTGTCAATTAGGTGTGCGTCGGGTTCAGATGTTGGGTGAAAATGAGCCAGTGACAACGATTGGCAGTGAATTTATTGATCTAAATATGTCGCAGCAGCGTGTGTTGAGTCGTTATATCATGGCTTCTCAGCGCAGGACGCGCCAGGTTTAACATCCCTTTAGTCGTCTATTTGAGTTGGTCCAGCCACTGCTCGACTTCCGGTGTCAGATAGAGTTGATCCAGCAGATCCTCTGCCCAAATTTCTTTTGACAGGCTTTGTAGCAAATAGATTGCCATCACCTGAATAGCGGGTATCTCACTCCAGGCAGATCTATTTAGGCAGCGGAGGTAATCATTGTCGCGGTGTTTGGGTGAATCTATTTGCTTGCGGCAGTCGTCACAGATAAAAATACACTGATCGATATGTGGTTCGTGGGGAATAGGTGGAACTTCATATGGGCGCAATGCCGTGTGGGCTGTCTCGCACAGTTCACATCGTGACCCTGAACGGCGAGCCAGATCTTTTCCAAATTCGGATAAGATGTAATGTCGCTGCTGGTGTTTGTCGAAACCTTTTGCCACCGCTCTTTCCTGTTGTCTCAGAGTTTTATCGATAGGCCAATGCTGATGGTGTAAAAATTCCAATTGACTTCATCTAGGGGTGTCTTGCTTTGTGAGCCATCCGTGTTAAACAGAGTGTAGTCGCCATCTTCGGCAATAAACCGGTTCCAGTGATAGCTGCTGCCCAGTTCAATATAATTGCTTAACGCATAGCGATATTCAAGGCGCAGAGTGCCAGCTTCGGCCTTTGCGGTTTGCTCAAAACTGACGGGGTGTTGTAGTGAATTAGCTAGCTCCCAGTCGCCTTCTGCCTCAAAATCAACGGAAACGTAATGTTGATAGCGGATTGATAATGTATGTGCTCCCCGCGTTTCCATCATCTCAAGGCCAAGCCAATACCCAGTCCATTGAATTTCAGAGGTGGCACCGTAGTTATCAATCGGACCGGCCGCATCTTGGGGCATAGTCTGCAGGGCATTATTTAGCACAAAGGATTGCTGATGATCTGAATAACCCAAATGCCAGCTATAGAGAAGCTCAGGTGCTTGAGCCATACTGGAGCGAAAGACGAAGGAAGCTTGATGTAGAGTGATGTCGTCATCCTCCGCATCGCCTTGTCGTTGACTGACGATTTCGGTGGTCTCGTCGTCTGTGGTAATGGCGCTTGACGCACTGAATTCGCCACTGCTGATGTCGCTGTCAAAACCCTCAAGGTCCAGCAGGATCGACGCGTTGTGTGAGACTGCAAAGCCTAAAGCTGTGTGCAGATGAGTGCCTTGTGCCTTGATTTGTGAATATTTTTGTCTGGCGCTTACGATACTGTCGTCGCTTCCTTCAAGATCGCCAAGAACAGTCCAGTCATAATGCCCATTCAATTGGTGCGCGCCGATATCCAGAAGAAAAGAAAAAGGCGGTTGCGTATCACTATTAGCGAGCGCAGGCAGACAAAACAAAGTCAGGCATATTGCGCCGATCAGGCTCTTGCTCTTATTATAGGGTGTCATTTCTATTTTATTAGCATTTGAAAAAGTTGACGGATATTCTAAACCAGTCAAACCTTATTGGCGAATATAATGGGCTATTCCCTGGCAGGCTTTAGAGAATAGTCTCTTACGTTGATTGCCAGTAAGGCAAAAAGTTTTGGGGACTGCATGAAAAAACTAAAAAACGAAGCGGCGTTGGTGAAGGAGGCGCTACGTGTCGGCGCTGTCTATGCCGAAAAGCGGGGTGTTGGAAAGATTGAAACGGCGGATTCCGGCAAATTAAAAGTCGAATATATATACCGTTTGCTAGTGCATGACAAGCTGGTACAACCGCTGGCCAAGGGGCAGGAATCGGAACCGAATATGCGCCACAAACTGGCCTTGTGGATTTCCCGGCAATTACCGGAAAATCATCCACTGCTAGTAGATTGAGTTTGTGGTACGCCGCCCAGCTTACGGATACGAAACATGACAATATTCGAACATATTATGATCACCAGCTCGATTATTCTTGGCCTGGCGATAGCGCAGCTGCTGACGGGGTTTGCCGATTCCCTGCGGATGAAACGAGTAAGCTTATATTGGCCGCATACCTTGTTTGTAATTTCTCAGTTGTTGGCTTGTTTGAACTGGGGGTTTGGTGTTTGGATATATAAGCAACAGGTCGCCTGGACTGGGTTTGAGCTGCTGTTCTTTATTCTTACACCGATACTGACATTTTTAATCGCGCGTTTTATGTACCCCTTTCCAATGGTAAAGGTGTCATTACAAAAACATTATTACGATATGCGTCGTTATATCTTTGGTATTGCTGCTTTTGTAATAGTGGAGCTCAATATTTCGGTGACAATGATGTTGGATCGCCAGCTTTTATCCGTGGCAAACCTGTTTGGTGGCTTGTTAGTGCTGATAATGATAGTGCTGGCTTTTACTGGTCGGGAAATTGTCCATAAAATATTGATGCCCGCTGTTCTGTTAATTATGGTGTTGTTTTCCATTTATTTTCGTATTGGCTCTTCGTAGCGTTGATTGCTCAGATTTGCTCATTGTTCTATATGCTGGGTTTGCAAAGGAATACGTGGATTTCCCGATTTGTATCCTGTCATCCTAATGATACAAATTGGGTGGTCACCGTAAAAGCTGTTCATCAAACGACCCTTGCTAACTTTATATATACATACGTTAAGTAGCGAGTAAGCTTTGATTATTTTTCGTGTCAGTGGCACCCATTTTTGTGGAATCTCTTCGATGTCTTCTCATTTGATTTTTATATAATCAAATTTTGTCATATTGAATAATCTTCGCTTCTGGCCAATTTTAAACAACCTGAGGCGCATACAGCTTCTGTTGTGCCAAGAATGAACAGATTGTCTACCTTGCCTATCTGGATTACTTTTGTTTAAAAAAGCGTGCAGTTTTTGCAATCCAAACATGAATCCCCGTAATTTTATGAAGACATTTTTTGGCTAGTGATTTGAGTAGTATTGGATGTTCTTTGTAGTGGTGTTTGTAGTGTCGTGTTCCCAACTGCTTTAGTCCTTCAAGATAATTGGTGTTTCCATAATCATGGGTAACGTGACCGTTCATTTGGCAGGATTTTTTTCCAGAAGTACAAACTACTTGAGTAAATTCGAAAATATGCGAGCAGGAATCATCGCATAAGCATTCCTCCGCCGCTTCCTGTAAAATGGGAGGGCCGCCCAATCCCATTACTTGGTGATTCACTTTTATTGCAGGCCCCTCATTTATAGTCAGCTTATCATTCAGAAGCGAAAAACCTTTGTATTCTGCCCTACAAGTACCTTTCTGCAAATTTAGTAAAGTCTTCTGAGCCGCTCTCAACAATACTTCATTCTTTGGTACTGTGATGATCAGCCATTGGCAAACATCCCTATTTGTACCTAGCTGTGTTACGTATTTAGCATCTGGATTTACCCACTCTTTAAGAGGCCTATTACACTTGCAGTCAATATCGGCATACACACCACCGTATTTATATAGAATTAGATATCTCCATAGATCTGCTTTGGATGCACCGTATAAAATCTTTTTAAATCCCTCGAAGTACTCGGGAAACTCTTCACTAATGAAGTTGACCATGTCATTGTCATCGAAAAATCTATATTCATACTCTGGATTTTTATCTATCCACGACATGCAAAACCCTTTCATGCTAACGGGAATACAATTGGTCTTCATTGTTTGCCAAATGATTTTTGGAATCATTTGTTGATCGGTACTTTCAATTCTAGGTGGAACATATTTTGGAATAGTAGTCAGGTTTGTCATTTACAATAACCTTGGCGATGTTCTCGTTGTGTTGTTACGTAAAAGTAATTGGTTTAAGAGACAGAGGTGAGTAATACGCGTTCAATAAATTTCGTAGGAAGCAGGTTTGCCTGGGGTGTTTCCTGTGCATTTGACAGTACTTGATTCAAATGTTCGTCGTTTTCAGTGTAGTGCGCTTTAAAAATTGTCAGCCTTTCCACCAGCGTTGCCTTGTCCACTTCGGGGTGAAATTGGAATGCCCAAAAAGGAGCATTTTTTAGCTTGAAGGCGTGAGGGCAGGAGGGTGTAAATGCCAGCAGATCACAGTCTTGGGGTAGCGTGGGTGCGCGTTCTCGATGCACTGATACTGCCATAAAACCATCAGGAGTGTCGTGCATCAATGGATCTTGTAAAGCGGACTTTGTGATAGATATGGGGATAGTACCCATTTCAAAGTTTACCTCGTCGCGAACAATACTGCCGCCTAGCGCCAGCACGGCCAACTGAAAGCCAAAGCAGGATGCGAAAACAGGAAAGCGTGTTTCTATGCACTTTTTTAGCAGCTTGATACAGTCGGGCACAAAGGGGTAAGTGGCGGGATCTAACACGCTAGCCTCGCTGGCTCCGCCGACAAACAGGGCGTCATAGCCGGTTAGCACATCGTAATCGAAAGTCGGTTTATCAAAAACATTCAAAACATCAATATTGCTTTTTGTTATATTGCTGTACAGAACAAAACTGTCCAGCTCTTCCTGTCGAACTCTGACTTGATCCCTTATTTGCAACAGAAGTATTTTTAGCGTTTTTATATTGTGTCTCATTTTTTAATCATCTGTTGAGTCTGGCGATTGCATAAATGTGATTAGTATAGCCATATTTATGCAAAAAAAGCCCTGTTCATTGGGCTTGTTGGTAGAAAAAAATGGTTATAATTAACGTGTTTATTTTGTAGGTGTGAGTTCAGATTTTGTATGCTGACAAACAAGTATCACAATAATTTACCTGGCAATGTGTTTGCTTGGCAGCTTCACTGAAAATATCAACAAGTGAGCTAAAGGGTTTTCTGGTTGCTATTTGGCTGGTTTATATGATGGATAGGTGCTTTTGGATGGGATTGAGTAGTCTTCAAATGCCTGATGCCTTATGTCATACTGTCATGGTTAATGGTTTCCATATCATACAAAAATAATTAGAGGAATGGGCTGCCCAATCGATTGTATTCATAAGGTAGTGAAGCATCATGTAGCGCCCAGCTTCATCAGACTGTTGGAAAAAGTTCGATATGACGAATTTTCGTTACTTGCTACCGCAAATAACTGCTTGTTTTAATTTGAGAAATAACCTTGGCACCTTGTGGAGCCATCAGACCAGTCGCTACGCGGCCCTTGATGGTATACGTGCCATATCGATTCTCATGGTTATTGCTTTTCATGCCCTGATATCAATTGCCGGACAAATTAGTCGTGAGGAGTTTCAGGTCTATCTGGAATCCCTGCCCTGGTTTATGCGCTGGCTATTGCAGGGAGATAAAAGCGTGGAAATGTTTTTTGTCCTCAGTGGTTTCTTAATCGGTTGTATGTTGATGAAAGAAGGGATGCGCTCTGGGGGTAAGTTACAGTACGGCGATTTCTACTATCGTCGTTTTTTGCGGTTATCACCCACCTACTGGATACTGCTGCTACTGATTTTGATAGCCCCTATCGAAAAGGACAAGATCTATCTGTTGGCAAATCTATTTTATGTACAGAATTTTCTTGAGCCGGAAAATTTACTGGCAGGTTGGACCTGGACTTTGGCTGTAGAGGAGCAGTTTTACATGTTGTTTCCGTTGCTTTTGTCTCTCTTTTTCTTTAAAACACGGCATAAACTGGCTTTGTTGGTGGCATTGTTTCTGCTCTCTTTTCCATTGCGCCATTGGTTTATTCTACAGAATCCGATTTTTGCCACTGAAGATTATGTCGCACTAGTCTACGATAGCGAGTTTTTCACAGTCCTCTACGATAATCTTTATACGCGTTATGGTGCTTTGGTTGCTGGCGTTATTGCAGCCTATTTACATTGTTACCATTCTGATCAAGTAAAGCAGTTTTTTCTGCAACGGGCATTTATTGCCAACAGCCTATTAGTCATATCAATCGTTGGTCTTATCTGGATTCTTAATCTGCCAGTATTTCGTTGGGGAGGTGAAGAGCAGGCAACTATGATGGGGCTGTATCATACGAGCAGTCGTAATATTATTGCAGCGTTTGTGGCTTACATTATGATGGCTACCTTATACGGTGAGGCGCTTTGTCGCCCGGTGAGATGGTTTTTATCATGGCGGATATGGTTGTTCATCTCCCAGATGGCTTATGGTCTGTATCTGTTTCATCCGATTTTGACACTCATGGCAGAATCGGCGGTTAAAAAAACCTTGCTAGAAGGCGAAACGTATAATTTATGGCATCTATGGCAGATTACGGGGCTGACAGTTGTACTGACCGGTGTATTTTGCCTGTTTACCTATTTGTTTGTTGAACGACCGTTTATGAATATACGTGATGTTAAGTGGCGACAGCCTGCAGAGAATGCCAATATATCGATTCGTGCAGGTTAGAGAGAGATACCTTTGCTATTGCAGCCCAGGGCCTGAGTTGTCACAATCATGCAAATTGGTAGCACCTGCTAATTGGGTAAGGTCAGTAGTGTTGATCGTGAGTTCATCTCACAAGTGAAAACGATATAACAATAATAAAGTAGGCAATGAGCTATTTCGATGAGTGGTTTTGTTGTCCGAGGAAAGTAGCAATGGATAAGAAAGGCAAATTAGATAGCTTTGGCTCCTATTGGATTGAGGCTCAGTCAGCAGCAGGTACGCTGGACCCTGGTAGCAGGGATCGCAGATCCCGAGGCTCTAAAGTTGTCGAACATCCCGTGCAGGAAACGACGAGAAGAGACCGCTTTTCTGCCGAACAAACTATAGGGAGAGTTGATACCATTGAACCTGTTATGAAGGTGGTATCAAATCGAAAACCAAAATTGACACTGATTGGTGTTCGCTTGGATCCTTTTATAACGGTTTTGTTTGAAAAAGAAAACCGCCTGGGACATATACGCAAAATTGCCACCTCTGATTATTATGCGCGTGATGTGCTAAGTGTGCCTGCAGAATTGCTGTCACTGGAATTTTTGGTGGAAAACTGCAGTAAGATAGAAGATATCCGGTTCATTCAACGCTTTCTTGAGTCGCGGGGTAAAAAAATATCTTCAGCTGACCTGCATGCTACGGCCTGAAGTGGTGATTAGTTTTCACTGGTTGTCCTGAGTGATTCTGGTCCTAAGTAATTCTAAGTGATTTTTGTGAGGATCACGTTATAATAAGGTGATTGCCGGTTCATATAGGGGGGTGTATGCCCTACGAAATTCAGTGGGAAGATAGATGTGTCTATGTCCGAATGTACGGAAAGATTGACAGATATGATCTCAAGGGCGTTTATAGAGAAATTAATAATAATCCTCTATATGACAGCTTGTGTTGGGAAATACATGATTTTCTGGCAGTGACTGAGCTGGCCTACAGTGTTGATGATGCAGAAGCCTATGGCCATATGGATATGGGGGGTGGGGCCATCACTAATCCGCAAATCAATATGGCGATTGTAAGCACTAATGAAGAAGTGTTGGCGCTTTCATCACTATACCACTCCATTATTGCTACAACACGGTGGGAACTGAAAGTGTTCCCAACCTTGGAGCAAGCTCAACAATGGGTGAAGAGCGGTCTAATTAATCCTTAAATTCAGGTTTTCGTTTTTCCCTTCTTGCTCTGATTGCTTCTTCAAAATTCTGTGTGGTCATACGCATAAATAATTGAGCATGACCTTCGTGGTTCATGTGGGCAGTCAGGCTGCCTGCATCAAGACCGGCCCATAGCATTTGCTTGGTTAACTCGACCCCCAGATGACTGAAGCCGATAATGCGTTCGGCCAGGGCGTAGCATTCGGGCAGCAGTTTTTCCTGGGCGACAGACCTTGATATCAAACCAATGCGCTCGGCCTCAAGCGCATCGACATCTCGACCCGACAGCATAATTTCAAAGGCGCGTGAAGCGCCGATGGCCCGTGGAAGAATATAACTCAGGCCGAGTTCTGCGGCTGTAAGGCCGTTGTTGATACCTGCGGGTCGAAAATAGGCTGATTCTGCAGCAATGCGAATATCTGCAGCCAGGCTAAGGCAGAATCCACCGCCGATAGCGGGACCGTTGATGGCGGCGATGACCGGTTGATGCATGTCGCGTATAGCTAATATGACGTCATCCATCACCTTCATTGCGCGACGAGAAATGCCGGGCATGGTCAGGCCATCGAAAATCGGCAAATAGCCAGGGTCTTGCAAATCGGCGCCAGAACAAAAGCTAGTCCCTGCACCGGTTAACACGACAACTCGGATATCATTGTCAAAACTGATCTCCTCCAGTGCTTGACGTAGTGGCACCATGACATCAAAGGCCATCGCGTTCATTCGCTCAGGGCGATTTAAGGTGATTTGGGCAACTTGGGGGTGTGGGTTTTCAATCAGTATAAAGGACACGGTCATTATCTCCGGCTCGACACGGAATCGGAGAATAGCGCTAGGCTGGATATCAGGCAAGCATTAGCCATGACGAATTGGTAAGGTGTGCCAGTTAATGGCGCGATACATTCCAGGCGTTATGAGGGTTGCCGTAAGATGTAAATTACATGCGCATTTGATAGCGCAGGTAAAGCGAGCGTCCCGGGCGAATGGGCAGAGTGTTGATATCGATTGATGAGCGGCCAAGATCAGGAGCATACTGCGAGTCGGATTCCAGCAGATTGTCTCCAAAAAGGCTGATGGTTGACTCATAGCGTGAGTGATATTGCAGCAAATGATTAAGGTTAAATACCAGGTTGGCGCTTAAATGATGGTAAGCACTGCTGCGGGAATTGACTGCAGGATTGGTGACAACGGTAAACGATCGTTGTGTGTAGTTGCTGAAGTAGCTGTTAAATAAGCCTAGTGAGATGCCTTTTGTGCCGCTGTAGTTGAAGCCCAGCTTAAACATTCTCTGTGGGGTCAATTTTTGGTTTTTTACATCGGTTTCTCGATTCTCATTTTGTTGATAACTGGCCGAACTGATAAATTGAATTGTTTTGCTGGTATGCCAGTTGAGCTCCCACTCGACGCCTCGATAGATGTAGCCTTTGGCGTTCTTATGGCTGGTCGGGGTGACGCCGAAATCCAGTGCAATGGTATCCTGCTCTTTGCTGTGGTAGAGGGTCAGGGCGGTGAAAATACAATCGGTATAATAAAATAGCTGGGCATCGGTTGTTTTGATGGTTTCCGGTTGCAGATCTTCTTTGCCAACATAGGTACCGGGTATATTCGCGAAGCGCTCTATTTGGATCGCTGCTCTGAAGGCTTCGCCGTAGAGCAGTTTGGCTCCCCAGTTCTCGTCAATCTGAAAAGTGGCTGCCAGCCGGGGGGATGTGTTGGCGGAGGCTCCCGGGGCTTCGTTGTATTGCATGCCGGCTGCCAGACGTAGCGTTTTCAGGGGACGGTAAATCAGTTCAGCATACGCCCGGTTGGCGAAATCTGTGCCGTGTTCTTTGGGTTCGTTATGGCGATACCAAGTCAGTTTCTCGCGGGTGCCGCCAATAATCGTGGATAAGGTGTCGGTCAATTTGCCGTGTGCGTCGATTTCCAGAAGATAATCTTCGCTGCCGGTTTTATTTTCACTGCCGGTAAAGGAGTCAAAACGGTTGTAGGTAATATAGCTGTCGATTTTCCAGTGTCCGTTGATTGGGTATTCGAAACCGACATTGAGAAAACGCCGGTCCAGCTCGGCCTCAATCATAGGCCAGTCGGGTGTGGTACCCAGTACATCGTTATCGTGATGGCTTTCAAAATAATCGAGGCTTAGGTATTGATAGCTCATGTTGAAAGTAATGGCGTTAACATCCCGCGCATAATTGTTGCTGCCATAATGTGAAATAAAATCGTCTCCAATGACACCGTCATTGGCTTCGTATTCCCAGCCATCCATAGTGAATAATTTGACACCTCCGCTAAGAGCCAGGTCCTCCGATTGAGTCGACGCGCTGGCCTCAAGAATGTTTGTGCCAAACGAACCATAGGAAACACTGCTATTGACTTTGGTGGAAGCGCCTGCCGGTTTGGTGACAATATTGATTACACCGGAAAACGCCCCAGAACCGTGCAGTACAGAGCCGGGGCCGCGTATCACTTCAATCCAGGCGATGCTTGAAATGGGAAAGCCGGAATAAATGGGTGAATTGACACCGCCATTATAGGTTTCGCGCATGGGACGCCCGTTTAACAGAATCAGAACGCGGGTGTCGGTGGCGTCGGAGTGTTGGGCGCGAATTGAAACTACATTGTCACGGAACAGATATAGCGAGGGTGAATCGATATTGGGTAGTCGTCGCAGCAGGTCCAGTAGATTGTTGCCGCCGATACGCTTGATATCCTGCTCAGTAATATAACTGACAATACCGGGTGATTTCACAAAGCTATCTTTTTCTTTGGATGTGGCGGATAAGATGGAGAGATTTAATAATTGCTCAAGAGACAAGTTGAACAGCTCATCCAACGGCAGATTGCCACTAAATTCGCCTCTGGGGCTCTCAGTAGCGGTAACTGTCTGTGCTGTAGATAATACGAATAGCAGGCACAGAGCGAGAAATATGGTTTTAAGCGGTATGGTAAAGATAATTATCGGCCCATGCTTTCAAAGACTATCCCTGGCGAGGGGTTTATTTTCCACTTATTAGTATGGGTGATGGAATGCGAGCTGTCTAATCAGGTTCTTTTTTCCGCAGCCCTTAATGCCAAGGCCCCAAGTGGATGGATATTGCCAGGCTGAAGTCTGATGTTGATGTGAGACTGCATTAAATTGCGTATGGTGGTCGATACTTAAAAACAGTATAAAGCGATGAGTCTCAACAGTGATCAGGTGAACGTAATGCAGCTGCACCATACAAAACAGTTAAATGTAATCAGCACGCTAATGGTTTTGGTGTTGCTTTGTGGTTGCAGTCAGCCAACGCAACCCATTGAGCGCCTTATGGCCGGTAAGGTTAGTTTGAGTGACGGCACTTGTCCGATTATCCATTGCAATACCTACCAGACTGACGCTCTGCCCGTCACAGGCCCGCAGCTACCCAGTCAAAAACTGAATGAACATCAGATTGATCATCTCTGGTCTTCGCCCATTGCCGGCGGAGTGCTGGATTATACCTATCAGGATGGAAGTACCGTCTTTTGGGTGTCGCAGGTTGATCGCATAATGAAACTGCGGCTTAACGAAAAAAACCAATTAGAGAAAATTGCCGAGTTGCCGCTTGAACCCAAGGATTTTCCGCGCTTTTCACCGCAAACGATGCAGGAGAAAATCGCTTTGCTGGATAAAACCCCGCTGAGCACAAAGCACTATGATTTGCTGGCCGGTGAATGGGAAGGGTATCAATTAGAGGGGCTGCGGGCCTACTATGCGATGGTCAACAGCGAAGGTATTCTCTATGTGGGTAACCGCGATAGTGTGATTGCCTACGGCGATGCGCAGCAGGGCAAAGCTGATTCGGGTATCGTCAAGCTTGGCCAGTACGGCTTTCATAAAAGCAAATTACAGCTGGGGATTAAAATGCCACTGGTCATTATGATCGGCATGAATATCACCCCCGATGGCCATCTGGTAGCGGTGACCATTGACGGTACGGTCATCGGCATCAAACCGGATTTAAGTGAAGCTGTGTACTACAAACTACCGGATGAGCAGATTTGGAACAGTATCGCCATTGATGATCACGGTGGTATCTACGTGGTTGGTAATAAAAAGCTGCACAAGCTGATCTGGACAGGCTGGGGTTTCAGCGATAAGGCGAGTGACGGCGCCTGGGTTGAAAGCTATGCGCTGGGTGAGCTGGATGAAAGCCTGCGGGCTGAACGCGGCTCTGGTACCACGGCGGCCCTAATGGGCGGCAGTCAGGACAAGGATCGTTTTGTCGTCATTGCCGATGGCGCCGATGTCAACAATCTGGTGCTTTATTGGCGTGATGAAATTCCGGCTGCTTGGCAGCAGCTGCCAGGCGTGAGCAGTCGTCGAATTGCCGGTCTGTTGCCGGTCAATTTTGGTGATGACTCCATTAGCAATTCCTACTCGGAAAATTCGGCTACCATTTTTGATTACGGGGCTGTACTGGGAAACAATCAGGTGAAAACTCTTGAAAAGATGATGCTTGATGTGCAGCTTAAGATGAAAGATCCCAAGCGTACGCCCTACGGGTTACAAAAGTTTCAGTGGAACAAAAAGCTGCGCAAATTAGAAATCGCGTGGGTGCGGGCCGACGTATCCAGCCCCAATAGCACGCCGGTTGTCTCCACGCAAAACAGACAATTACATGCGGTTGGATTAAAAGAAGGCAAGTGGGGATTGGAGACCATTGACTGGGATAGTGGACAAACCAGAGCGCTTTACACGCTCGGTGCCAGTGAGCGTTACAATCCGATTATGCTGGCCTTGCAAATACTGCCGAACGGTGATCCGATCTACCCGAGTTTTGGCGGTGTGATGCATTTACGTCTGGGACGTGAGACGCGGGTCGGTCAACCACCGGTGGGTATGTCAAACATCTCGCAATAATCGGCAAAGCGTTCACGATTGCTGGCTTCATCCAGCCCAAACATTTCCAGGCTGTAATGATGTTTGCCGTGTTTACCCTCTTGATTAGAGGCTAAAAAGCTGCGCATAAGCCGTTCCGCTTCCTTTGTATAGGGGATATCAAAGTGTCGGTAGATACGCTGAATGGTGGCAAAGGGGTCGCGAATCGTTTCCTCAAATTGGATGTCGATAAACTGGTCTTTTTTATCGGTCAATTTTTTCCGCGCCGCCATCGCTTTGTTTAGTGAATATTCCCAAAGGTCCATTTGCTGTTTGCCAACGCGATGAGGATCAACATGATCAGAACCCATTCCCTGTAAGGCGTAGGCCAGGCTGGTCAGTGAGGGCGCTACCTTGGTCGGATCACGATGCGTTTGAATAATACAGGCGTTGGGATAGACTGCCAGAATTTCCTCAATGGATGGCAGGTGCGCAGGGGATTTCAATATCCAGCGTTCTTTTTTGTAGTAGTACTGCAGATGTTGTAAATACGCTTTGTGAAATTCCAGTGCGGGAATCAGGCTTTGGTTTTTGAGCCACTCGTGGTAGCCCGGAACAAAATAACTGATATTGTATTCCATACAGAGAAACTCATGGCGGTACATCGGCACGCATTCCTGCGGCAGTTGTGCGTCAAATTCATGAATGGTTTTCAGTCTGGGTTCCAGGTTATCCAAAATCCCGAATTGCTTGCGACAAGTGGCAATGCGCGGATCGCTGCGATAGCTCTTCTGTCGGGGAGGGGGGAAAGGATCCTGCATTTCCCAGCTAAGCGGTGCTCGGGTAGTGGGGTCCATGGCCAGCAGGTTAAACAAAATGGTGGTGCCAGTGCGAGGTAGGCCGAGAATAAAAATGGGTCGTGCCACTTCCTGTTGGCGCAAGTCAGGATGTTGCTTGGCGAAATCCTCGAATCGAAGTTTGTTTGATAGGTAACGCACGATCTCCGTATTAATCATCATGCGACCCATGGTATTTAACTGTGCCTCTTGCTCCAGTGCCTGCGTGAACTGCTGCAAACCTTCTCTGAAATTTTCGTTGCCAAAATCACTTAGACCAGTGTCCTTGCAGGCTTTGGCAATCAATTTCTCATTATTCAATGTGGGTAGATCAGGGACTACGCGATTGAGGGCCTTGCCTGACGCATTAATGGCCCTGATGAAAAAGGGGCGATGCGGAGCGGGAGCTTGGGGCATGTGGTTTTGTCTCATGTTGTAAATGTAAGAAGCTAAATAGGAGATTAAGGCAGTTGACATAATTGTGTCAACTGCCTTAATCTGTTTGTCATGAATGAAATGGATACCAAAACGCGAATTCTACGCGTCTCAGAACGATTGTTTGCCTTGCAAGGCATTGATTCTGTTTCTTTGCGCAGTATTTCCACTGAAGTGGGCCAGCGTAATAAAACAGCAGCACAATATCACTTCGGTAGCAAAGAAGGGCTAATCAAGGCGATATTTCATAATCGTATGGCGGTGATTAATGCTCACCGTCAGCAAATGCTGGATGAGTGTATTGCTCAGAATCGGGTGGATTTGCGCAGCATGCTTGGGGTGTTGTTTGAACCTTTCTTACGGTTATTGCTGGACGAATCGGGTGGGCGCTACTACCTGCGCTTTGCTGCGCAGTTGTTTGCGCAGGGGCGGGGAGTGAGCTTGCTTTCGGACCCACAGCTGGAGTCAGGTACGCAACGTCAGTTGTTCCGCATGATCAAACGGCAGTTGCAAGACTTGCCAAGTGGCGTTGTTAATCAGCGCTTGAAATTCATGGCGGGTTTGCTTGTGCAAACGACGGCTGCTAAAGATTTTGAGATGGAGGGGATGGGGTCTACTCAACGGGCTCGTCAGGTGAAAAAATTCAGTCATGAATTGCTGGATTTTGTCGAAGGCGGTCTCACAGCACCGGTTTTGGTTCCCTGCAAGGTTCCAGCAAGGTTGGAATGTAAAGAGGATAAATGAATGAAGCAATTCAAGATGTTTCAGCAGGTTTTGGGCATATTGTCTGTTGTTCTGTCCATGCCCGTTTGGGCGACAGAAAAAAGTGCGTATAACCTGGATGTCAATTATGCACAAACAGTCTGGTCGGCCGGGCATCGCGATGCGGCCAATACCGATTATGTGCCCGTGCTGATGTCAAAGCAGAATAAAATTGCAAAACATTTATTGCAGGGATACCCGATTTTTTGGGCGCCGACAACGGGTCCGCAGGGCAATTATTATGTGACTTCAGGCAAAGGCAAGGGCAGCAGTAATTTGCATGCCCTTGATGCGCAGGGCAATGTGCTGTGGAAAAGTAAACCGCAGCAATCACTGGATGATTTGGATGGTTGGGCCATTATCAATGCACCGGTAGTGGCCGCCAATGGTGATATCTATGTGGGTGATCAGAATCAGCTATGGGCCTATAAGCCGGATGGGCGGGTTAAGTGGCTTGTTGAGTTAACACAATACGGAGTTGATTACGGTTTTATGAGTGTGGTCATCAGTCGCCAGGGTTATATCGGCGGGATTTCCAGTAATGGCAAGGTGATTTTCTTTGACGCCGATAGTGGCAAGCTGGCCATGCCGGTGTTGGACCTGCCTGGGGGTGATGGACCGCAAGCGAAGGACAAACCGACTGCCGACCTTTGGAAGGGACTGATGGAGCCGGAACTGAAGGCGATTATGTTTAACCTGATCCAGGGCTGGGAAATGGAAGTGGCCAATACACCCGCGCTGCATCCGCAAACTGGGCGTGTTTATATTACTGCCTACGGCGTAGAGCCGGGTACCGGCCTGCTTTACGGTATTGACGTCTTTGATGATCATTTGGCGATTGCCTTTCAGGCGGAGATGGGGCAAGGCAGTGGCACCAGCCCTGCGATATCGCAAAACGGCCAGCAAGTGTATGCGCTGGATGAGGCCGGGCATATGATTGCGATCGATGCGGTCAGTGGTAAACACCTTTGGACGAGTGATAAAAAAGGAGGGGGTGCGGCATCTCCCAGTGTCGGTCCGGATGAAAGTA
Organism: Gammaproteobacteria bacterium; assembly: GCA_003353945.1. Lineage (GTDB taxonomy): Bacteria > Pseudomonadota > Gammaproteobacteria > Pseudomonadales > PIVM01 > PIVM01. The sequence goes on along the minus strand of PIVM01000008.1, from coordinate 14,508 downwards.
TCTATACCCTGTTTCAGGGTCATCTGATTGGATTTCACTACGATGGCTCCCTTAAGTTTGAACATTATTATAATGATTTCTGTGCCGAGCGAATCGAGAAGCCGGGCTGGTTTGCTGGATTGTTTTTATCGCAGCCCGTGGCCTTTCTGGATAGCCTGTTTACTGTAGATGCCGACAATACCGGTTGGATGAATGTTATCTGTGGTTATCATATCAAGTTGCTTGCCAGTAATACCGAGCGTACTTTGGTGCCTATTCCCAATCGCTCATTTATTGTTTCTGTCAATTTGGATAACGGTGTGGTTAACAGTGAGCCTTTAAGAATCCCAGAAACCAGCGAGGGTTTTATTTTACCGATGGCAAATGGCAATCTGCTTGTTACCTTGTCGGGTGCCATTTCCTCTATTTTTTATCATAGCCTGAATGCATTGCTGCCACAGTATCTGGAAGTGCCTTTTGAGCCAAAGGCCGGATTGTTAATGTTGCAGCCTTTGTCACGCAGCCACTTATTGCGTCAGAGCGTGGCTTGGTTGCAGCGTCGCTTAGATCAGTTGGCACTGGATTTAAATAACAACAAAACTGAATTGCTTGTGCAGCAGTTAAAAAATTGCAGGCTGCAGGTGGACACTTCTGTTGAGATATTGAAAAAACTGGGTGATGAAGGCGGTGTGTCGTCTTCGCAGTTCGAAGCGGTGAATCAGCAATTGTTAATAATCCAGACAATATTCGCGGCGGTTGAGAGCTCAGGATCGCTTGGTCAGCAGCAGCTCGATGAGATACAAAAATCCCTAACAGCCGTGCAAGCCACAATGGCCAGTGGTGTTTGATGCATCCGATGATAAAGAAGTATTTTGATCCGGTTTCCGGCTTGATATCTGCGACGCTGATGTCGGTAATTGTCTGGTTTGTCAATGCCGGTCATGGTCCTTGGCCTGCGACCACCGCTGCAATGAAGCAGGCTGCGTATACTTTTTTTATGGGAGGGCTTATTGCACAGCTCTGCCGTTATTTGGCGGCGCGACCTGGACCTGATTTGTTGCTTATTGTTTTGGCGACTCTGATTCCCGCTGGTGTCACCACGTCAGCGACCTATTTTGTGCATAGTCTAAAGGGTACGCCGGAGCCGATCTTGTCCACGTTACCGGTCATTGTGCTCTCGACGCCTCTGTTTGGATGGTGGGCTTGGCAGCTAAGGAAAACGGCTATGGATACTGAACACATAAAAGAAAAAAGAGCCGAGGAAGATAAATGAATTTACGCGGCAATACAATTCTTATTACAGGTGGTGCAACGGGTATCGGATTGGTGATGGCACACCGGTTTATGTCCTTAGGTAATCAGGTGGCGGTATGTGGGCGGCGTCAGCAGGTGCTGGACGATGCTTGCAAAAAGCATCCGGATTTAAAAGCCTATCGGTGTGATGTCAGTGACCAGGAGCAGCGACAGAATTTGCTGGCGGCATTGGAGCAAGATGGCATGTTGCCGAATGTGATTGTTAATAACGCAGCGGTAATGGGTTTCTATCAGTTCGCTCAACTTTGTGACGAGGATTTCGATAGCATCGAGCGTGATATAAAAATCAATTTACTGTCACCGATTGCGCTTAATACATTGTTCTTGCCCGCGCTGATTGAGCAGGCAAGGTTAAAACAACGCGCACCTGTTATCATTAATGTGACTTCGCCGGGTGGTGTGGTGCCGGTGTCGAATGTGCCGGTTTACTGTGCGACGAAGGCGGCATTAAATTCCTATAGTAAGTCACTGCGCTACCAGCTTAGAGGGCAGGTCGAGGTCATTGAGGTTTTTCCGCCTTCCGTGGATACCGCCATGATGGAGCATGTGGATCTGCGCATGGTGAGTGTGGACAAGTTTGCCGACGAGTTATTGCGTAAGCTGGAAAAGGGCGGGGATGTGATATGGATCGGTGAAGGTATTTATCTAAAGTGGATTCATCGAATTTCTCCGACGTTTGCCTATTGGCTGGTTAATCGCACTGCGAAGTTGAAATAAAGAACAACGAAATGCGAGGTTGAATCAAAAACCTTGGTGCAGAATAATTATTCCCAGCGAGCCAGTACGGAGGTGTGTTTTATCCTTTCTTCCACGCTGGTACGGCCTTCATCAATCATTTCTAGAAGATACATTAATAAAGTGTCGAATAAGGCCATGCCATTACTTACCGAATCGGAAACGGTACCCGCGCCATCTCGTATTCTGTGGAGTAGATTAACTGAAACCATCTGCAGCATCTTGACTTCTTTCTTAAACTTGTCAAGATCGGGTGGGGCGGCTGAATTCACAAAGTAGTTTTCTGCAAGAAAAATTGAAAACAGCGTATAGTACATTCTTTCTGGATTGGTGCTAGGTAAGTAGTTGCTACGAGCCCACTGGTTATAAGTGAAAACGGGGCATTTAGAAAACAATAAGACGTACCATATCGAGTAAAAAAATAAGTTTTGGGCGTCAGCGTTTATATGCACTTCCGTCGTATTGTTAATCAGGATAGTTAGTGTGCCGTTGTCTGTTGAGTGAATTTCAGAAAAATGCTCAACCAGCAAATCCATTTCAGCGCCCAATCGGCAGTAATCGATATCGCGTCCATGCTCAATGTTGCCTGGGCAGTTCATGAAGTCAAAAGACGACCATTGAGGAAAAGATGAAGAGTTGTCGTTTAATAGGCCTAGCTCGACATCAAGTCTTACAACATTCGGGAACTTTATTCTCAATTCCGGGAAAGGCATATAATCTCCTGTAATGTGAACGCTCACTGTTTTTATGGCGTTATACGTAAATCATGTAGTGAATAGGCCTGCTACAACTGATTCACGCCTTTTTTGCTTGTGTTCACACTCCAGTGTTTAAAAGTTTGTCGAGATACTATCCGGTATTGCAGAGTGCAAGAAACATGCCTCACAGGGCGGTATGATGGGATCAGTTGGATTCCCCCACACTAGATTAGTCCATGTTGAGGCAGTTTTTTGTGCCTCGCCTCCTTTTAGTGGCATGGTATAGGATGACTCTATCGGAATTATTGTTAGTCGCTTTTTGTGAGAATTTCCCGCTTCAATTATGAGATGTTTATCATAATTCACTTGAGATTACATAGCTAAATATCAGTAATAACTTCATAAATCACAACTTTTCAGGTAATTGAACTAAGCTTAAAGCTGAAATTCCCCCAAGGGGGGGCGGCTGTGCAGTGCTGGTTTGTGGTTGATTAATGACCAGCAGCTGAGTGGGCTTGGTTGCTTTGGTTTGAAATTAATAGTCAGCAGGATTTATTACGTTGCGAATCCCCAAATTTAAACGCAAGTCTCAGGGAGCAGGCCGGATCGGTATAGCGCTGGGTGAATGCCATATTGCCTTGGTCTATGCCCATGATGGCGTGATCAAGCGTTGTTTGCAGCGAGCATTACCGCAGGAGTCAGCAAGCGCTCTATGTGAGAATTTGCAGGCCCTTATCGAAGAGCTGGCGATTGAGAATATTCCCTGCTCAGTGGTGTTATCGCCCGCCTATTATCAGTTACTACTGGCAGAAGTGCCACCTGTAGCCGAAGAGGAAATGGCGGCAGCCCTGCCTTGGCGAATAAAGGATTTGCTGCATCACCCGCTCACTGAGGTGCTGGTCGATTATTTCCTGTTGCCTGAAGATGCGTATAGGGGGCGCCAGAAAATGCTCTATGCAGTAGCGGCAAAAAAGGTTGAGCTAACGCAATGGGCAAGCTTGCTCGAGGGCTTGAACGTGGGCTTGGACAGTATCGACATATCGGAACTCGTCGTAAATAACTTGATGCAATCCCTTGCTTCGCAGGCAGCTAATGTGGCGGTGCTGTGTCTGAACGGAAAGCGTGGTTATATGACAGTGAGTCAAAATCAAGCCATGTATCTCAGTCGTAGTATCGATATCGGCTTGCAGGCAATTATCAGTACTCTGCCAGACGATATTGAGCAGTTCAGTGGAGGGCAGCATCTCGATAATCTGCTGTTGGAAATGCAGCGTTCACTGGACTATTACGAAAGTCAGTTGGGCAAAGGGGCTGTCAGCGATTTGTATGTAGTGCCGTTAGGTGATTGCCACGAGCGTCTGGTGAAATTTCTAGATCAGAACCTGGCAGCCAGAGTGCACAGTCTTGATTTAAATGATGTGTTTGAGTCAGAAGAGTTGCTGGATATGCAGACGCAGCATAATTGTTTTGAAGCTGCCGCAGCAACACTCTGGCAGCCACAGGCTGATGGGGTTTAGTGTACAAATAATGAAAGTTGGATTAAAAAACGTTAGGCAGGCCGGTGCAACAGCGAATTAATCTTTATCTTAAGATTGAACGACCAAAACAAGACTTGCTGAGTGCGCGGCGAATAATGAGCGCCTGCATCGTACTGTTTGTGCTGCTGTTACTCACAGCTGGCGTGATTGCCTACACCGCGAAAAACAAGGCAGAACGCGTGGTCGTGCTGGAACAGCAGCAGCAGCAATTGCAGGATTCTGTCAATCAGCTTCGTGCGACCCGTGATCGCCTAAGTGATCCAGGGCCAGTGCAAGGGAAAATTGATCAGGCGAAAAAACAGATACAGATGAAGCGTACGGTGTTGGCCAGGCTGGAGCAAATGCCGATGACGGTGCAGGCAGGTTTTTCACAATACATGAGCGGCTTATCCAATCAGCATCTGGAGGGATTGTGGTTTACGATGCTGGAAGTGTATCAGGGAGGTGAGCATATCGCCTTGGGTGGGCAAGTACGCAGTCCGGCATTGGTGCCGCAATATCTCAGTATGTTGGGTCAAGAGCCCGCCTACGCTGGGCAGCAGTTTAATGTGTTCCGCCTGAGTCAGCCGGAAAAACAACCGTGGTTGCATGATTTTGAAGTACGCAGCCAGCAACAGAGACAACCGAGTGAACAGTGAATCCACTAATTAAACAGCGCGTTGATGAGGTTTGCGAGAAAATTGATGCGCTGCAAAAGCGTGAGCGTGCGATTGTGTTTGCGATGGTATTCGCGGTGGTTTACGCCGTAGTGCAATGGAGTCTTTTTGATCCGATGTTGAAACGACATCAGAATTCTGATTTGCGAATCGAAAATATCCAGCAGCAAATGCGTACGCTGGATCAGGAAAAACAGCTGCTATCGGCTGTCATCGCGGCGGGGCCAAATCGTGCGCGTGAAAAAGAATTGAGTGATTTACAAAAGCAGCTTGCCAGACTGGATGGCCGATTACAGGCATCAACAGTCGCACTGATTCCACCCACCCTGATGCCGGAAGTGCTGCAGGAAGTATTGGCAGAGGTCAAGGGGCTTCGTTTGATGGCCTTCGAAAACCGTCAGGCTATTCCCTTGATTGAAGCGAAGGCGGCAGCTGGTGGTTCATCGGATATCGGCGCTAAGCAAACTCAGCAAGCGCCATCGACAGATGATGATTCGAAGGCGCTCTATCGGCATCATTTTGTGCTAACGCTGGAGGGGGATTATCGTTCGACGCTTGCTTTCTTTAAAGCGTTGGAAGAAAAGCCATGGAAGCTTTTCTGGCAGGAATTGCGTTACAAAGTCATCAAGTACCCTAAAGCCCAGATCGTACTGGACGTCTATACTCTGAGTATGCAACGCGATTGGATTGGGATGTAGAGTATGAGCAGAACAGCTTTGATAACGCTTTTTGTCGGGTTGTTGGCTGCCTGCTGGCAGCTGAGCGGCTGGTCCTATAATGATCCGACTCAGCCAAGCGGCTACACAGCGCCCAAAGAAGCGGCAAAGAAAAAATGGCGGTTGGAATCCGTATTGATCGGTGAAAGGCGAAAGCTTGCAATCATTAACGGTCAAAGCTATCAGGAAGGTGATCGTGTCGGCAATGCAGAGCTGATCAGTATAGAGCATAACAAAGTAACCCTGCGGAAGGGGTTACAACGCACAGTTTTGGAGCTGTTTGACAGTGGTTTCAAACTTGACAGTAGCTTCAAACTTGATCGTAGCCTTAAACAGCAACGTGGACATTAGACGATGCAAAAAAACGCATTCATTATTCGCACCCTGACAGTCGTTTTGTTTTTGGCATTGACAGCCTGTCAATCAACAGGTCCCGTGCGTGATGTTTCCAGCATCAATGAGATTCAGCAAACGGTCGATAAAAGCCTGACAACGAATGCGGCACAGGAATCAAAAGGAGGCGTTGACAAACCGGGCTTTCCGCCCGTTGAAGTAAGTCAGGCATTACTACCGCCCTTGCAATACGGTGGTGCCCGCACTGAAATAATGGAAGAGCAGTTTGATATTTCCGTTGATAATGCCCCTGCCAAAGAATTTTTTATGAGCCTGGTAAAAGACACAGCGTATAACATGGTGGTGCATCCTGCGCTCAGCGGTGAAATCAGTTTGAATCTGCGCGGTGTGACGCTTGATGAAGTCATGTCCGTGGTACGTAGCGTATACGGTTATGCCTACCGAAAAAAAGGGAATATGTATGAGGTATTGCCCAGCGGTTTGCGTACCGAAGTATTTAAAATCGATTATCTCAATGTGCAAAGGGCAGGCATCTCCGAAACGCAGGTGAGCGCTGGACGAGTAACGGATGCCGGCAGTAGTGGTTCATCCAGCTCCAATGATAGTAATAACAGCAGTAATGAAAACGATGGCAGTGGCGGGACCAGTGAGGGTGGTACAGCTGGCACCATGATTCGAACTGAAGGCCGTTCAGATTTCTGGCAGGAGTTGCAGTCGACGCTGGAAATACTCGTCAGTAATGAAGAGGGGCAGCGTATTGTGATCACGCCACAGGCCGGTATTGTGGTGGTGCGAGCGATGCCGGATGAAATTGAAAGTGTGCGCGAATATATGCAAAAGGCTGAGATGATATTGCGTCGGCAGGTGATTATTGAAGCCAAGATTATGGAAGTGGAGCTGAAAGACGGGTTTCAGGCTGGCATTAACTGGACTGCACTGGGGAATCCCAGCAGTGGTAAATCCGTGTTGCTGTCGACCACGAATACACCACTGAGTAATGTTGATGAGATTGGCGGCATATTCAGCCTGGATGCAAGTCTTAATGATTTTACGGCAATAGTGGAATTATTGGAGACGCAAGGTGTGGTGCAGGTGTTATCGAGTCCGCGGATATCCACAGTGAACAATCAAAAAGCCGTCATAAAAGTCGGCACCGATGAATTTTTTGTGACTGAAGTGACCAATACCACAACCAGCAGCAGTGTCGGTACTGTCAGTACGCCATCGGTTGAGCTTACCCCGTTTTTCTCCGGTATTTCACTGGATGTCACGCCGCAGATCAGTGAAGATGACGAAGTGATTTTGCATATTCATCCCAGTGTCAGTGAGGTGAAAGACCAACAAAAAGAAGTAAAGCTTTTCGGTTCGACTATGCAACTGCCATTGGCGCTCAGTACGATTCGTGAAGCCGACAGTATTGTATTTGCCAGAAACGGCCAGGTGATCGTGATTGGTGGCTTGATGCAGAATATCAGTCGTGATGTCGATGCCGGGACGCCTTTTCTAAGTAAAGTGCCGGTGCTGGGCGGTTTGTTCAAGCAAAAGCGGCAGGAAAGTGTGAAAAGCGAGTTGGTGATATTGCTTAAACCGGTGGTGATGAAGGCAGGTAATTGGAATCAGCAAATCGAGCAAAGTGCGGATAGTTTTAGGAATCTTCGCGGACAATTGCCTGAACGTGACGATAGGCGGTTCTAGCTTATGTACGAAACGCATTTTGGATTGCATGAGTTACCCTTTAGCCTGACGCCAAACACTCAGTTTTATTTAAATGCGCGTGTGCATCAGGAAGCGCTAAACCTGTTGAATGTGACTTTGCCAAACGCTGAAGGATTTATCAAGGTTGTAGGTGAGGTTGGCACAGGTAAAACCATGTTGTGTCGCAAGTTGCTCAATGCATTGGATGAAGCTCAGGAATTTGTCACAGCCTATATTCCGAACCCCTATTTAACGCCGGACGATTTACGTTTCGCGATTGCCGATGAGTTGTCGGTTAAATACGGTTCCAGGTGCGGCCAGCATTTACTGATGCAGCGATTGACAGATAAGTTGCTAAGCTATGCCGCCGAAGAAAAGCGCGTGGTACTGGTGATTGACGAAGCGCAGGCAATGCCGACGGAGACGCTCGAAGCCCTGCGTTTGATCACAAACCTGGAAACAGAACGGTCAAAACTGCTGCAAGTGGTTCTGTTCGGACAACCCGAACTGGATGTCATGCTCTCACGAGATAATATGCGCCAGCTACTTCAACGCATTACTTTCTCCTATCGATTGCAACCATTAGATCAACAGGAAAGCAGTAGCTATCTGCAGCATCGTCTGCGCACGGCCGGATTTAATGGAACACAATTGTTCGATGATAAAGCGCTGAAATTGCTTTATCACAGTACCGGTGGTGTTCCACGGCTGCTAAATATTCTAGCGCATAAGTCTTTGATGTCGGCGTATGGGAAAGGAGAAAAGCGGGTGTGTCGTCAGCATGTTAAGGCTGCTGTGTTGGATACCGAGGGTATAAGCATGCCAACTCTGCTTACTACCCTGAGAAAAACAAGCCTTTTTAGCACCACAGCAAGTCTGTTATTGATCACGCAATTGGAGATGCTGACCAAGGTGCTGCAATGAGCCTGGTGAATGATATGCTCAATGATCTTGAGCAGCGCCAACGTAAGGGTGAAGCGAAACCGCAGTTGGATGTTGTGCCGGTTGGGCCAACAGGCAGCGATAAGCCGCCCTATCAGCGTCTCATTCTGTTATCAGTTAGCATGCTTGTCGTATTTGCTGTACTGCTCTATTGGTGGAGTGGGCAGAGGGCGACGGGTGAAAAAGTAATAGAGCATGCCGAGCAGCATGGGCCAGCGGTTGTTACGCCGTTGTCAGCGGGAAGCCCGTCCAGTCAGCAAAAAAAAATGCCTCTCACATCGTCAGAGCAATTGGACGTTGAAGCTACGGTTGTGGGCGATGAGTATCAAATAACGATCAGTGCGCGCGAGCTTAATTACCGAATTGAACAGGACAATTCCGCACAGTTATTGTTGCGGTTTGACGATGCGGTTTTACCGAACAACACCTATGCATTGCCGGACTGGATCGAAGCGGTGAATACGCAACGAAATGCCGGTCAGGCCATCCTGACACTTTTGGGTAAAGGTCCTCTGCAGTTGCAATCACAAAGCAGCAAAACTGAAACACTGCAGCGTCTGCGCTTGATCGTTAAACAAAGGGACAAAAATATAGCCCACGATATGACTACAGAAAATACACGTAAGCTTGCAGCTAGTGATGTTTCTTCGGGTAAGTTAAGCAACTTACCAAAGGATAATTCGAGAAGTGCCAAGTCCGAAGAGAAAATCAATGCACCAGAAAATCTACCCCGTAAAGTTCCGGTTGATACGGTTAAAAAACCGCTGCCTCTGACACCGGAACAATTGGATAAAAAGGCCAGTATCGAAGCGCGTCAGTCCATGCGTATTGGTGACTACAATGGAGCGGAGAAAACACTGAGTCGGTTGCTGGACGGCTATCCTGATGCAAGGGAAAGCCAGATCGCATTAATTACCTTATTACTGGGCCAGCAACGTTACGTGCAGGCAGATACCCTGTTGCAGAAGGCGCTTGATCGATATCCCAATGAACGGCGTTTGCTAAAACTGCAGAGCCGTTCCCTGATGGCCGAAGGTGAGCTTCAATCCGCTTTAAGGGTATTGGAGCAAATACAGGTCAATCTACAAGCTGACAGTGAGCATGTTGAATTGATGGCAGCTGTGCAACAGCGCCTGGGACAACACAATCAGGCAGCGCAGTATTACGGTCGCCTGGTCCGACATAAGGCCAATAATGCCGCCTGGTGGGTTGGCCTTGCCGTGTCGCTGGAAGCACTTCAGCAGTATTCTTCAGCGAAAGCGGCCTATGTAAGAGCCACTAATCTGCCGTTGGAAAGCACGACAGTGCAGCAGTACGTGCAACAGCGCCTGAGAGTTTTGGAAAGCATGCGATCGATTAAAGAAACCGAGCTGCAGGCCAGTCAGGCGTCATCCACAGAATCTACAATGGAAGATCCCTAAGCATGCAGCCGAAAAAGATTCGTATTGGTGACCTGCTGATTCAAAACGGTATCATTGATGAGCCGCAACTGATGCAGGCGCTCGACCAGCAGAAAAAAACGGGTCAGCGACTGGGCCGTGCGTTAATAGAGATGGGGTTGGTTGAAGAGGACCAATTGCTGCAATTGCTCTCTGAACAGCTCAATGTGCCATTTGTGCAGTTGCGTAACTTTCAGTTCAATGCTCAATTGTGTTTGCGAATACCTGAAACACTTGCTCGTCGTTTTCGTGCCATTGTTTTGTCGGAAGAAGGTCACGAATTGTTGATTGGCATGGCTGACCCCCTTGATATTTTTGCCTATGATGAAATTGGGCGTGTGCTTAAATCCCCGATTAAAGTGGCGGTGGTGCGCGAATCCGAACTACTGGATGCGTTGGATGTTATCTACCGGCGTACCGATGAAATTGAGCAGATCGCCGAAGAGTTGGGCGACGAATTGGCAGATGAGAGCTTCGATATCGAGGCGATCGAAACAGAAGCTGCCGAAGATGCGCCAGTCGTCAAGTTATTGCAGACCGTTTTTGAAGATGCAGTGCAGGTTAAGACATCCGATATTCATATTGAACCCGATGAGTCTGTGTTGCGTATCAGGCAGCGGGTAGACGGTGTTTTGCAAGAACACGTTATGAATGAAAAGCGTATTGCACCAGCCTTGGTGCTTCGCTTGAAACTGATGTCAGGTCTGGATATATCGGAAAAACGATTGCCGCAGGACGGACGTTTTAGTATCAAGATTAAAGGGCATAGTATTGATGTGCGAATTTCCACGCTGCCTACCCAGTATGGTGAATCCGTCGTGATGCGCTTATTGGATCAAACTGATGGCGTTGTCGACCTAACGCGCGTTGGTATGCCGCCGGAAATCATAGGGCGATTTCGCCAGCAAATTCACGTACCACACGGTCTCGTTCTAGTGACCGGCCCGACAGGCAGCGGTAAAACGACCACGCTCTACGGTGCACTCAAGGAGCTTAATAAGCCGCAGAAAAAAATTATTACGGTAGAAGATCCGGTTGAATACAGGCTGCCACGTATCAGCCAGGTACAGGTCCATGAAAAGATCGGTCTGGATTTCGCCAAAGTTCTGCGCTCCTGCTTGCGTCAGGATCCGGATATTTTGCTGGTTGGAGAGATACGTGATCAGGAAACTGCAGAAATTGCCTTGCGTGCTGCGATGACAGGCCACCTGGTGTTATCAACTCTGCATACGAACGATGCGATCAGTTCGGCCATGCGCATGATTGATGTTGGATTGGAAGGGTACTTAGTCGCTAGCGCCTTGCGAGCTGTAGTGGCGCAACGTTTGGTGCGGCGCATATGCCAGAGTTGCTCAACGGATTACACGCTGGAAGCTCAGGACAAGGCATGGTTGAAATCATCTCTCGGGCAGGCAGCAGATAATGTCCATTTCAAATACGGGCGTGGTTGTTCACACTGTAACAATACTGGGTATCGGGGGCGTGTCGGTGTTTTTGAGTTGTTGGTTATGGACTATAAATTGGCTGATGCGTTGCGACGTGAAGATACAGCAGAGTTTACTCGCGCTGCAGCGGAGCAATCGGGTTTCCGACCACTGGCGATCTGTGCATTGGAGTACGCAATGAAAGGTGTGACCTCGCTAGAGGAAGTGTTGCGAGTGGCAGAGCAGGGCGCGGAATCCGGCGAAGAACAAACACTGCAGCATGTGATTGCTGAACAGGAACAGCTGGGTTAACTCTAATGGCGCAATTTCAATACAGAGGCCGTGACGCCAGTGGTCAAAGTGTTAACGGCCATATAGAGGCAGTCAGTCCTGAAGGAGTCGCCGATCAACTGGCGGCTAATGGCATTGTGCCGGTGGCGATAGATGCGGTTTTCGCAAAAGACGATCCTCTTAAAGCGTTAGAAGAAAAATATTTTGCACCCAAGGTCACGCTTGATGATCTCATCATGTTGTGTCGCCAGATGCACAGCTTGATGCGTGCCGGTGTCGTGGTTAATAAGGCTGCGCGGGGCCTGGCTCAATCGTCCAGAAATTCCACGCTGCAAAAAGCGCTCTACGATATTGAAAAAAGCCTGAATGCAGGTGTTAATCTGGCTACTTCATTGCGCCGCCATAGCCATATTTTTAATGATTTGTTTGTCAATATCGTGCATGTGGGTGAAAACACAGGGCGACTGGATTTGGCGTTTTATCAGTTAGCCCAATATCTTGGCAGAGAAAAGGAAACCATCCGCAGTATCAGCAGTGCCATGCGTTATCCCAGTTTTGTTTTAATCGCGATTTCTGCAGCGATTGTTATTTTAAATATATTTGTGATTCCTGTTTTTGCAGATATGTTCAGTAAATTCAATTCAGAGTTGCCTTTACCCACAAAAATACTGATTGGCACGTCGGATTTTTTTCAGCATCAATGGCCTTTATTGTTGGCTCTAATTATAGCCAGCATATTTTCTTTCCGATATTTTATTAGCACAGAGCAGGGTTTGATTAAGTGGGACCATTATAAATTGCGTGCGCCCGTTATCGGCACCATTCTGGAACGAGCCATGTTGGCTCGGTTTGCTCGCACGTTTTCACTGATGCTTAAGTCCGGTGTGCCATTGATTCAGGCGCTTGAGCTTTGCTCCAGAGCCGTAGGGAATGAATACCTCGGTTTAAAAATCAAGGATATGCGTTATGGCGTTGAGCATGGCGAAAGCTTGCTGCGCATTATGACGGCCAGCGCCATGTTTACGCCCCTGGTTTTGCAAATGGTGGCCGTTGGCGAGGAGACCGGGCAGATTGATGAGCTGCTCGAAGAGGTGGCGACATTTTATGATGATGAGGTCGATTATGAGCTAAAGGGCCTCGCCGCCAAGATAGAGCCGATCATGATAGTTTGCATTTCGGGGATTGTGGCGATTTTGGCCCTGGGAATATTCCTACCAATGTGGGACATGATGAATGTGATGCAAGGTCAATAATGAAGTACGGTAATTCCCAAATGATCTAGCGTTGCCGCACAATTAATTTAATTAATATAACAACCGCATGCTATAGCGTATTGATTAATAATAACTGTTCTATACTTAAAGACACTTATTGCAAAGGTGATACATGCATAGGTTAAATAAAGGAAATTATGTAACACAACGTGGCTTTACGTTTATTGAATTGATTGCAGTGATTGTATTGATCGGTTTGTTGTCGGCGGTTGCCTTGCCGCGCTTTTTAGAAGTTGCCGATGATGCGCAGATTTCTACGCTGCAGGGTGTAAGTGGTGGACTGGCAACAGCGATTGCCATGGCGCATGCGCAATGGAAAGCGGAAGGAAATCAGGCACCAGCGCCAACAGATGCGAATAACAAAACGCAAATCAATATGGATGGAAAGATTATTTATATGAACGAAAACGGTTGGCCTGCCAATGCAAGCTCCGCGTTGGAGTCCGGCGTGAATGGCACCAGTGATCAAGAGTGCCTGGAGGTCTGGGACAATGTGTTACAGAGTTCGCCGCCAGCGACAACGGTATCCAGCGAACGACCGGATAACCGTTACTTTGCAAGCGCCGAAGCCGTTTCTGGCGACATATTTTGCCGTTACGAATTAATTATCAATCAATCGGAAAATGCTGTGGCGACACATTATATCGACTATCGCTTGTCCAATGGAGATGTGATATCGCGGTATCCGAACAGAAACTAAATTTTTATGCATACTTTTAAGTAGAGGTGAAAAATAATGAGACAACAACAAGGTTTTACATTAATAGAATTGGTGGCAGTGATTGTGTTGCTTGGGATTCTGGCAGTAACGGCATTACCACGGTTTGTTAATTTACAGGGTGATGCCAGGGCAGCAACCGTCAAGGGTGCTGCGGGTGCTATTCAAGGGGCAAATGCGCAGGCCTTTGCCAAGGCATTGATACAGAATGTCGCGACAGTTGATGGTGATGCAGGAACGAATCCGCAGATTGATATTGATGGTGATGGGACTGATGAGACGCAAGTTGCTTTTGGTTACTTAGAAACAATCGTATTGTCGGTGCAATTGCTATCTGGAGTCGATACAGCGAACAGTGACTTATCTTGGGATGACGAAGATCTTACTGCAACGGATTTTATTTATCTCGGTTACGATCTTGATGGTGATGCATCTGTTGTTGATGACAATTGCTTCGTTCTCTATACGGAAGCTGCGAATGCCAGTACGCCAGCGACGGCTGTGCCGACGGTAACGGGTTGCTAAGGCTAATCATATTTTAATTCTGACATGGAGATAGTATGGTGGTCATGCTATCTCTGTAAGGAAAACGAAGTGACGGGGATAGCCCGTGTTTTTCGAATTCCAAATCAAGAATCCATATGCCGTGGCTAACAAGAATAAGTGCAAAACAGCAGCAAGGGGATTTACTCTAGTTGAGTTGGTTGCGGTTATGGTCTTAATCGGAATCCTTTC
>PIVM01000524.1 GCA_003353945.1 Gammaproteobacteria bacterium | reverse complement strand
GACGGGACTCAAGAGCATGACCTTCCCCGAAGCTAATTCTGGCTCACCGTATGAAGCCTCAATGACTGGGGCATGGGTACAGCCAGGTCCAGCCTCAGCGGAATATTACGCTTATTTGGAAGATGGTACAAAAGTCACCTATCGTTGGTATCGCTTTGTGGATCAACCAACGTTTCAGCAATACAATTGGACTTCCGAGGATAAAGAAAAATTGCAATCGCTAGTGGATAAGATCCATACCTATTGGGATATTAACGAAGAATACATGCCTCCACCCAGCGACGGTACTCTCGCCACTTTGGACTCAGCGCTGATCGTAATGCCACCTTCAGCTTACGCGATTGGCTATGTCCCCATTGTTGTACGGCAAGAAAGCGCACCACCAGGGGATCTATATTGTGAGTCAAAAAGTGCCAATAGTGATTACTTATTCATTCAACAGGTGGAAGTTGGATCATTCTCAAATTCATCCGGTGCTAGTATATATTCCGATTTTACCTCAATGGTGGTTTCCATGAATATCGGAGAAGATCATTCGATCACTCTGACACCTGGATATACCGGAGCATCGTATCCCATTGCCTTTAGAGTTTGGATTGACTTGAATACTGACAACGACTTTCAAGATTCAGGTGAGATGGTGTTTGAAGGCGCAGCAAATGACGCGATCTCCGGTACCCTCACGATCCCTTCAGATTCATCCGAAGGCGCAACTCGAATGCGCGTATCCATGCAATACAATTCCTACGCGGAATCCTGTGATATGTTTACTTACGGAGAGGTAGAGGACTACACGGTGAATCTTTCCCAAGGTTCCGGTGGCAGTTGTACTGAGCCGGACATTAACGTATCCGCTACTTCTACAAATAGCATTTCTCTGTCATGGAACGATACAGGCGCTAGTAATTACACTGTTTATTACAAGCAAACGGATGGAACTTGGTCAATCGCCGCGTCAGGACTGACCGATACGAATTACACGCTTACCGGCTTAACTGAAAACACAACATATGATATTGCGGTTCTATGTATTTGTCCGAACGGATCGCAGCCATATAATATTATTACCACGACTACTGCAGATGGTGGTTTAACGATCAATGATATTCCTGGCCAATATGTTCGCCTACCTCCTGCCAATTCGTGGCATACCGGTACTATCTCCATTGTTGGTAATAACTTGCGATGGGAAAACGAAGCGGGAACGATCTGGACTCTAATACCCGCTCTTAAAGATGAAAAACTCCTTACCACGGAAGATTGTCCCTATTATAACCACACCAATGGAGACGCCTTTACCCTTGTGCTGCAACAAAACGGAAATGGCTCAGTCACAATAGAGGGTTTTATGTTCCTCGGCGAACTCTACACCCGGGAAACTGAATAGAAGTTAAATGCCCCCGGCAAAGCCGGGGGATTGCCCAATTAATTAAACGACTCAGTCCAGGCCTTAACGTAAGATCCCAAAAAGTCAGTGGTGAGATGAATATATCGATTCGGCTGACTCAGTCATCTTAAATGCCATCACTTCGCACAAAGGAGGAATTTTATTTTTCTTATAAATCCGATCCG
>PIVM01000523.1 GCA_003353945.1 Gammaproteobacteria bacterium | reverse complement strand
CAGGGGAATTTTTGTTTGCGCTTTCGACACAGCGTATTCTCCGTTTTTGCGGCCTTGAGCAGGTCGCGGATGGCAGCTTCACGCAAGTCACTGGGGGTCTGCAGACTCCAGGAGTGGGCTTGTGCTATAGGCGAGTCTTGGTTGGTGACGTGAGCACGTAAGGACTTGAGAGTACCTTTACACTCGCCTCGGCGCAACGCTGCTAGGGCATGGTTCCAGGTCCAGCGCACCGTACCCAGCCACTGACGCACTTGCCTGCGCCACTCAGGTTTCGGCATGGTCTGTCCCGAAGGGGCGATACGGATCTTGCGAGCCTTGGCGGCTTCGGGTTTGTTTTTGACTTCCACTTTAGTTTCGCCTTCCAGTTTGCGACGTTTAGCAGCAGGCGGCAGAGATTTCTGTCGTTTTCCGTGCCCTTCCTTGTGCTTAGCAGGAGGTTTAGATACAGGCTTGAAGGCCTGGCGACCGAGTCGTCTGGCCGTGAACCAGGTTTGGGGATGTAGAGCCTGCCGATGCTTGAGTTCTGACTGGCGACAGGTGCGCAGGCTCCTGGACGCGGCCTGAGCCAGAGGTCCCCAGAAGGGTCGAATGTCGGTCATGTCAAAATATTTTTCTCTGATTACATGACTTGAGAAGAGATGGTCGCGCTAATCATTCACAGGCCTCTTGTACTAGATTTGATCTCTCCACTTCAGGAGGAACATTTTGATGCACAAATCTACTGCCCGGGAATATAGGCTCGGTTTATCTGTTTGAAGACATCGTAACATCCTACCCCATACCATCCGGAAGTTATTATTTATCACACAGCAATGTGTAGCAGTAAGGGTTTGGGACGGCTGTGATTTCACGCACAAAAGTTTCACTCACGTCAACAACGAGAGCACAAGCGAGAGGTTAGCGGCTAACCCTAATCCTAACTCGAGCCCTTAGCCCTAACCCGAACCTGAACCCGAACCGTAACCGTAGCCCTAACCCTAATCCCAACCATAACCCTAAGCAGGGCAGCGACGGTGACAATAACATCGAAAAGAATGCTATAAAGTCGGGATATTTGTCCACCATGAGTGTCATGATGGATTTGAGGCAAATTGTCCCAGAAGGGAACATATTGTTTGGGGTGCCGAAGAAAGGGAGGCTTTACGAACGGACCATGGAATTGCTGAATGGTAGTGACTTACAGCACAAAAGGGTGAGATAGTTGTCCATGTGGTTGCAGTGGCGGGTTTAGGTTTCAGTGTCATCGCTGTTGCTGGTGCTATGAAAGTTATACTGTCTTTGCGGTCGGTTGACCATATAGAAGCGACTGTATCCTACGCTGATTATACGGCACGTTTCTTTTTATTTTACAACTTTCCCTCCTAACTAGCAATTGAGATTGGACATTGCAAGTTGTACGGATTTGCCCATTACCCTGGTGTTCCTCCCAGCCCAAGATATTGCCTCATACGTTGGGGAAGGCAACTTGGATCTGGGGATTACTGGCAGTGATGTTGTGTTAGAGAGTGGTATGCAAAATGCAGTTAAAGTGGCATTGAAACTGGGCTTTGGGGCCTGTAAACTCTGTGTAATG
>PIVM01000522.1 GCA_003353945.1 Gammaproteobacteria bacterium | reverse complement strand
ATATGCAAGGCGCTGAATGGAAAGATACGGCGTCGTGCTACGAGGGATGCACTGCTTGGTGGCACACTCAATATTGTGCACGAGCAAGTGTGTACCTTGGTTGATTTTAAGCCCGTAGAAGAGTCCTCTACGGTAGAGTTGGGAGTCGAACGCCAAGAGACTGAGCGGTTGTTTACAAGTAGTCCAGTTTGCAGTGCTTGTGGCATGGATACTACAGAAGCGCCTTCTGTGTCCCAAACTGATGCATTGAAAATGGTGCTAAACTATGAAGTCAGGGAAAATCATATTTTGAACATCCTGACCAAAATTGCTCAAAGTATTTCAGGAAAGTGTGTCGATACCCATAAACCCCTCATGGAGTCTGGCTTTGATTCTCTCGCCTTGGCGGAGCTTGCAGTAAGAGTACAGGAGGAAGTCGTTGTTCCTGCTGGAATCCGGCTGGAGGTGACCACTATGAACATGTATGAGCTTATTACATTGCGTGCTATTGCACGAAGGTTAATTGAAAGTAGTGAGGAAGTTAAGCGTGGCATTCTGGACAGTACAAAGAAGGTTGAAACCCGCAGTAAAGGAGATTCTTCGGGCCAGGCTGCAATTGTGGGTATGGACTCTTCATTCCCAGGTGGGGCCAACAGCCCGGAAAAGCTATGGACTAAAGTGCTGACACCAGCTAAGGACTGTATTGGAACGCCTCCACCTGGTCGGCTTCATTCACTTACAGGGAAAGCATCCCGGGTGATGCCAATTACGACTCGACCAAGTGAGATGAGACTGCAGGCCCCTGCCTCCTTCCAGCAGACCGCCATGTACACGGAAGAGTATCTGATAGCTTCTCAGGCACGTTCAGATTACAATGAAATGATTCGGTTCGGTGCCATGGGCGAGCTAGATTTCAAAGCACTGAAGATGGCTCTTGCATTTTTGTGGCGCCGACATCAAGTGTTGCGTACTGCACTGATTCTTCAGGTACCACAATTTCCTGGCTTGTTTTACATGACTGTAACCAACTAAAATGCTACACGATTGATATCTCAGGAGGCAAAGACTGACGAGAGCAGTGTCGTTCAGATCATTCGTCCTCCTGAAGAACCAGGCGGCACCATTCCACTAGAAGTTTGGGATTTCAGCAATGGCTGGAAGAGCTCTGGTTTTGACTCAGCAGCAGATGCCATTGGTGCCATTAGAGGCCATGTTGCGGCACCGTTCGATATGGGGGTGGGGATGGTTCGGTCACTCCTTGTGAAGCTGCCTACTGAAATTGATGCACCCAACAAGCACTTGATGATGATTCCCATTCATCATGCCGCTATGGATGACTGGAGCATTAGAATTGTTCCTCGCGATCTTCTCACAGCATACCATGCATATGCCGATGGTGCTGAGAAGCCAAAAGGGTTGCCACATCTACCTGTGGAATATGCAGACTATGCTGTATGGCAGTGGCAGCACCTTGAAATGGGGGGACAATTAGAGCAACAGCTGGATTATTGGACGAAACAGCTGGCTAACACACCAACACCACTGAGTCTCCCCTTTGACCGGCCACGTTCTGAAACATCCAGTGGCCGTGAGGGTTC
>PIVM01000193.1 GCA_003353945.1 Gammaproteobacteria bacterium | reverse complement strand
TCGACGGTTTTTCGGGATGCTGTGGAGACCACACAGACGAAAGACATGTCGGGATCGTCGTTCTTGGACAAGGTCCAAGAGATCATGATTCGGATTCCAACTGGTGATGGACAGAGGTTCTATCAGCACGCAGTTTTGGAGATCGCGAATCATCACATGCTGCCACGGACGCGAAGAGATTGGGTTTCTCATCACTTCGAGGAGGTGTCTGCAAGTGTGTTGGAAGGCAACGGTGTTACGGCCATGACAAAGGCGATAACAGCGATGAGTGCAGCAGAGACACCACAGAAAGGATCTGGTGGGGGTGGCAGCATTCAGCCTAAGACAGATCATGGGACGAGAGAGAGATCCATGAATCGAAAGATGAGCAGAGGGAATGGGATGGCCAAGCATAACGCTAAGATGTGGCAACCCATTAACAATGCTAAGATTTCGAATTTCAGGGAGAAATTGCCCAATATCTATCACCTAGATACGAAGAACGATCTAGTGTCGGGAGCCATGGTGCCTGCAAAAGGTTGCATCAAGATGGTTGGCCCTAATAGATATTGTGGAGGCCCACACAGGGTGGCTGAGCATCTCGAAGCGGTGAAGGGAGGGAAGCAGGTCTTTTCGAAGGCAAAGTTTATTCCTTCTTCTGCAATGAGAGCAAAGCGATCGAGGCTAGTGGGTATCAGCGAGCCGAAGAAGGAAGACGGCGAAATCGTTGTTGATGCTCCAGCAGTGAAGAGGCAGAGGGATACACCTTGCCCATGTTGTTTTCACCGTGGAGGTAAAGCAATGGCAGGATGTTCTTGTTGTTTCTGCAGAGGCAGAGCAGCGGATCCTGAATGCGGTTGCTGTTATTGTCGTTCCAGACTGAGAGGTGAGTCGTATGATTCACTTGCAGCAGTAGAGATTGATGTTGATGATGAGCAGGGTGATGAATACACTCAAGCTTCAACCGATCAATCTTTGACTGAGGGATTGACAATGGCATCGTGTAACGATTATGATTGTATAGCGATTGACGACAATGTGAAGAATAAACGTTGTTTTATTACCACTAGTTGTGAGCCATCGTATACAGTTGGTCATGCTCAGAATTCGTATGCACTCAAGCGAGATTATAATCAAGCTATGAGACGAATGATGCATGAGGAAGACAGAGATTGGACATCTGTGAGTCGTAGTTACAAACGTAAACGAGTTCATCAGATGTTGACTAGTCCTGTTAAAGATGACGGTAGTAAATATGACGTTCCGTTACTAGTGAATAGTGAACGGGTTTGGGCATTATGGGATAGCGGATGTACGCATACCATGATATCGTCCAGATGTGCACGTCAGTGCCATATTCCTTTAGTTGATTGTAATCCTACAACAGCTGAGATGGGAGATGGAAGGTTGATGACCATTACTACTATGACGAGACAACCAGTAGCAATCCAGATGAGAGACAAGAAGACTGTGGTTCGGCAGTTGTACGTCACTGATTTGGGTGGAGATGATATGCTATTGGGTAATGATCTTGATACAGCATTGGGAATCCAAGTGATTGGATTAGCGAAGCTATTTCCTGATGATGTGATCGGCGAGGATCGTTACATGGAGAAGCATGAGGTTGATGAGAGTCCACCACCGATATGGGATGATAAAGATCGGGTGGATGCGGATACATTAGCTAAGATCATGCAGATTGTGAAACCAGCAATGGAAGTGAATGCAGCGATTCCTGAATGTGGATACTGTACACATCCGTTGGCTAGTTTTGCTATCGACACTGAAGATGAACAGCCTATTTATAATGCTCAATATCCGATAAAGAGTGTTCACCAAGAAGCTGTGAATCTGCAAGTCGATAAATGGAAGAAAGCGGGACGTGTTGTTGAGGCTCCGAGGAGTTCAAGATACAACCAACCGTTGTGTACAGCACCAAAGAAAGATGCTCAAGGACATCAGACTAAAGTGCGTGTGAATCTAGATGCACGAGGTGTGAATAGACGGACGAAGACATATTGGTCGCCGTTGAACACATTGAGTCAAGTGTTTGCTAGATTGCAAAATTATGAGATTGCGTCAGTGCTTGATCTTCAGTCAGCCTATCCACAGATAAGGGTGAAGGATGAAGATAAAATCAAGACGACATTTGTGCATGATGGAATAAAGTATATGTTTATGGGTTGTCCATTTGGGTTGAAGAATTTGCCGATGCAATTCCAACATCTAATGGAAACAGTGTTTGATGGAATGCCATGTG
The DNA here is from genome assembly GCA_003353945.1 of Gammaproteobacteria bacterium. Taxonomy (GTDB): domain Bacteria; phylum Pseudomonadota; class Gammaproteobacteria; order Pseudomonadales; family PIVM01; genus PIVM01. The sequence continues at coordinate 4,176 of PIVM01000193.1, read as the reverse complement.
TATTGGTATTTGTCGACGACATAATATGCTTTTCCAAGACGGCTGAAGAGCACGCACAAGTGGTTAAAGAAGTAATCGAAACGTTGAATAAGTGGAATCTTAAGTTGTCACCGGAGAAGTGCCACATCGGTTATAGACGATTGTTGGTATTGGGACATGTAGTCACTCCGGAAGGAAGATCGCCAGACCCTCTCAAGTGTGAGGTGGGGGCGTCGTTTCCAAGACCACAAACAGGCAAAGCAGTTGCCAGAATGTTGGGATTCTTTACATTTTTATCCGATTATATACCATTCTTTGCAAAAGTGACGGCACCTTTGCAAGATGTGAAAAAGTATAGAAAATTGGACAAAATTTGGGGCCCGGAACAACAGCAAGCGTATGAGCTGTTGATCAAAGTGGCAAAAGACATGGTCGCGGTAAACCAACCGGACTGGCAGTTACCACTCCACTTGTTAACCGATTTTAGCAAGTATGGTGTAGGAGCGGTAATGGTGCAAAAAGTCTTGAAAAATGATATGGGTGCTGATGTATGTAACGATGTACAAAAGAAACTGTTGGATGTAATCACAGTTGATGAGATGAGGATGTTGACAGCGAATGAACATCCTGTGTACAAGTTGAAATACATATCGCTTTGGTCAAAAGCGTTGAATAAACAGCAAAGAGCATATCCACCGACGAAGGGTGAATTATTTGCTGGGATGTTGTCAATGCAACATTACCATCATTATTTGTACGGAAGAAGATTCTTCTGGTATACTGATCATGAAGCGATCAGTAGGTTGTTGAATAAGAATCAGCCTAATTTGTTTGTGAACAATTGGTTGGAGACGATTCTTATGTACAACTTTGAAGTGAACTACATCCCTGGACCGCTGATGTTCTTGCCAGATACGTTATCACGTGCCTACGAAACATCAGGTGTCTTAAAACGAGGGGAGAAGTACCGAGACGATGCAACATCACTCAGTACTGTAGCGAGAATGAAATCAGTTTATTTTGGAACTGAGAGTATGAGAGCTGATCGGGCTGATGCTGGCGCTAGAAAGATATCTCCAACTACTGTTGTAGAACAGATGAAGGTTGTGGAGAAGTATCATGCAATAGCACATGTGGCTGGAAGAGGATTGCATCAACTGTTGTGGATGCAAGGCTTCTATTGGCCTAAGATGAGGGATCAATGTGATAGAGTGTACATTGGATGTCAGTCATGTCAGATGACGAAATCTAAAGTGCGCAATATCGGATTCCATCCTCTTAAGACTATTGATGCGAGATATCCGCATGAGCATGTTGGGATAGATTTATTCTTCATGCCGATAGATGCACATGGATATATTGGGGCATTAGTTTATACCGATTATTGCACACGGTTTACTTTGGTGAGACCGTTGAAACGCAAGACAGCTCGTTATGTAGCTAAGAAGATCGCGAAGATTTTACAAGATTTTGGGATTCCGAAGATCATTCAGAGTGATCGAGGAAGCGAATTTGTAAATAAGATCTTTAAGTGGCTATGTACAGAACTTGGAATCGATCACCGATTGGCTACAAGCTATCATCCTAGAGCAGAGGGTACAGCTGAGAGCCATGTGAATAAGGTGAAGCGAATGTTAAAACGCCATGCTGGTAATGATACTGGTAGATGGTCTGAGTTCATGCCTGCTGTGCAATTGGGAGTAAACATGACTGTGAATAGACGTCATAAGTCATCTCCATTTGCATTGTTCTACAATAGGCCGTTTACTGGTTTTGAGGATTTCTCATCAGCAGAATCGCGGTTAGAGAGTATTGAAGAACTGCAGGAACGAAACGATCTGTATAATCGCGTGGTAGCACCGGCTATCAAAGATATCGTGAAAAAGTATAATACTGAGATGGAACAGTATCACGATAACACACATCTGATGGTGAAGGGTTTGTACCCTGAAGGTACCATAGTAAGAGTGTGGGATGCAAAAGCAAATGCTTGGGAAGGCCCATGCAGAGTGCTGAGGCAGACGCGAGGTGGATCATATCAACTGATAAACGCTGATGGTACGAAGTATTATCGGAATGTTGCACCAAGTCAGATGGGTATCATCTCAAAGGCTGGTGAAGAACTGATTGAGGATGTCGATCCGTCAAGACAGTTTGCAGTTGAAAAAGTAGTTGATCATAGGCCGAATGCTGTGACGGGTCAACTAGAATATAAAGTAAGATGGAAAGAGTACTCTTGGAGAGAGGACACGTGGGAAGCTGCTGATAGCTTCAATGACCGCAAATTTCTATCAGATTACTGGAAAAAGACAAGAAAACAACAATCAGTAGACATGGATGACGATTCATTGGTCAATGATGATGTTGTTAGAAAAGAAATAGATTCTGTTAACGATGAGTCTATTGATGATGCATCAATGAATGGACAAGGCGACGAGCTTGTGTCTAATGAAAATATTCAATACAGCGAGTATTGGATTGAGCCGTCAGTAACGACTGAAGAGGCTGATAATCATCCGATGGTAGATGATGTTCTAGAACCAGAGATTGAGGTAGCTCCTCAAGTCGAACCTGTTGTAACCAGGTTTGGACGAATGGTTAAACCATCCGCAAAGGCGTTGATGAACGTGCGGCGGTGTTGGGTTTTGGACTAAACCGAGCTGACAGTAGATACATCTTTAGGATGGTATCTAGCTTAAAGCGAGGGGAGATGTTGTGGTATTAGAGCCCACAACATTGTTTATTTGAATAAAGAACACGGTCATTGTGTTGACGCGTGTATACCGGTGCTAACGAGCATTCGAATGAATGTCGCTAGCTAACGGTTGATTATTTAAATGGAATAGTCCAGCAACGGCAAATAGAAATGTTCATTGTCATGAAAATAGAAATGTTCATTTATGTCCGTTGGTCAAATTAACTGAACGTACTCAAGAGTTTACGTTATAGCTTAAAGCTGAGTTTACGCTTAAGATAAGCTGATGGGTATAAAAGGACCCATTGTAATATATGCTAATATAAGGGCTATTAAGACGGTCGTACTCCGTCCTGTTTGATCATCCGTGTAAGTCTTCGTTGTGAAGTTTACTAGGGCGTTTCGTGTTTGTTCACGACGTTGGTTTGGCCACCAACGCATCATTCAGACCCTCTACTTCAGCGCATAGTGATTTAGTGTAGGTTGTAGCGTGGTTCCCCCACTTTTACAACAATTTACGCGGACCATTCAGTTCGAGTATAGTTTGCGATGTCAAAGGATACGAAATCGTCGGGCGCGAAGCCTACGATTGGCGCTGGTAACCCTGGGGTTGCTGCAGCGGATGGAACATTGGTTCCCGGTGCTAGTGCACCTGCTACTTCTGGTAGCGCTGTTTCTCAAGTTGTGAGCGGTGGTTCACCGGCTGGACAACTTGGTGCTACTGTCAGCAGTACGCACAATGGTCCTTGGAAATCCCTTGAGGGATGGGACTCGGCTTGTGTCGTTACGCGGTTAGCGATGCTAGAAGCCTATTTGGGACCGTCGTGTTCAAGCGAGGCCGTCTATTTGCAGTGTACGAGTGCACAGCGATTAGAGGTTGGAGAGCTTGCTTTTGCGTTAATTCGGCAACACGATCAGGTTGATGCAATGCCGTTAGACTGGTTGAGCGCAGCGATACGCTACGTTATGGAGATCCAGTATACAACGCATTGGTCAGACTATGGACCCAGGTTGAAACCAATGATTGAGAGCATTGCTCATCGTTTGTCTATTCCAGAGGGAATGTTTGACGGCGATCGCTCTTACGAAATCATTGATCGGGCATGTACGGTGCGTGGAACTTTCATCAAGGGTGCAAAGATGACGCATAAGGTGCCAAAAGATCTTCCTACGTTGACGAAGAAAGACGACAGGGCTTCGTTTTGGACGAAGTTTGTTGCCTGTATGCGGCGAGATCATGTTCACATTCGTGCATGGCCGGGCATTCTTCAACGGGCGTTAGGAGAGATGGATGGAGAGAACTGGGCGTTGACGATGGCGAACAAAACGTACTCTGAGATGGAGGGTGCTTTTCACGCGCGTCACTGCAAGGGTTCTGTCCTATCGACGGTTTTTCGGGATGCTGTGGAGACCACACAGACGAAAGACATGTCGGGATCGTCGTTCTTGGACAAGGTCCAAGAGATCATGATTCGGATTCCAACTGGTGATGGACAGAGGTT
>PIVM01000521.1 GCA_003353945.1 Gammaproteobacteria bacterium | reverse complement strand
CAGGATCGCTGACCCAGCAATATAAGGATAGCAAGCGCAAGACTGGGGGGCCGTACTATCAACTCAGTTACACCTATGAGATGAGAAGCCGGACGAAATATATTCGCAAAGATTTAGTGCGTGATATTCAACAGCAGATCAAAAACTACAAACTCTTTAAGAAGCTGACCGATGAATGGATTGCGCTGGGCATTGAGCACTCAACGCTGACGATAAAATAAAATAAGACACCTAAAATAAAATAAGACACCCATTGCAAGAAGAGCATTGCAAAAACCAAATCATTATGTCGAGAAATCTCCTGAAAAACTGATCACCCTGCATCTATCTCAATAGAACATGAACTCTTTTAGCGGCTTTGCATGCTTATCATTTTTTTCGAACTTGTAGACAAGAGAAATTCTTCCATCCAGAACGGAATTTGAATTTTTATGCGTAGATGGAGATCAAGCAATTAACTGAATACTGTGATTGATGCCAGGAGCGCGTTGATAGCCAAGCTTGGCGGCAGCCTCTTTTATCCTAAAGGCAGTACCGACAAGTCCTTTGAATTGGCTTTCAAAATATTGGGATAGATATAACCAGTGTTTAGAATCGATCTGCAGTCGCTCCAACACGCAGGGAAGGCTGCCGTCAATAGCTCCTCGCTTGTTTTCACGAACACATCGCCCCGTCCAATCGACTAGCTCCAGGTAGTCAGTCAGGCGAAATGGCAGTCCTTTTGGCATATCTTTGCGCGGGTTGCCGGCAAAGGGCAGTAGTGTTTCTGCTTGTTGTTCATGGCTATCAGGTTGTTCCGTTGATTTTGCTTTTTCACATCGTTTTTTTATGCTGGTATGTTCGGATGTTTCTGGCCTGTTTGCCATTTTGGCGCGAATCGGGTTTAAGTCGACGTAGGCCATGCAAGCAGCAAGGGCTTGCTCATCAAGCAGCGCCTGGCATTTAAATCGACCTTCCCAAAACCTGCCTGTGCAGTTATCTTCCTGATTGGCCATGCGAGCTGTTGATTCGTTCAGAAGCCGCATGAACCAGCTGATGTCCATTAATCGATCTCGCCATAACGTAATGAACTCTTGCAGACGATCACGCTCTGCAGTACATAATGCTGAAGGGTCTTGAAGATAGCGATGACTCAGCGAGTTGCCCTTTGTGAGTTGATGCCAGCGTTCAATGACTTCATCGATCGACCAGTTCAGAGCAGTCTCTCGATCAACATGTAACACGGTGTGTGTATGGTTGCTCATAATTGAGAATGCGCATAGATCAATGGCAAAGATAGAGGCTAAAAAGAGTAACCTATCTTCAATCCATTGCCGTCTATGTTCGTAACTTCTGCCGTTGCTGTCTATTCCGCATAGAAAGGCGCGACGCAGGGCCTGCCCCGCGAAGCGCTTTGGGTACACAGCGTGAAACGCAATGGTAATACGGTGTCGCATCGAGAGAAACCAATTGCTTTCGTGGTTTTGGCATCACAATCATCCTTGCTGTGGAGGCTTTCTACTGCTGGATAAATATATAGCTTGCGCAGAATTTGTCAAGTGCTGCGATGTGAAGTGCTGCGATGGATGTCTTGATAAATCGTTA
>PIVM01000192.1 GCA_003353945.1 Gammaproteobacteria bacterium | reverse complement strand
CGAGGGAGATAAGGGATAAAATATCTCACTGAAAATTAGGAAGAACTGTTTTTAGAGGAGAGGGGGCTAGAAGTCCGATTGAGACATAATATGTCAATTTACCCTGTGAACGGTTACAAGTTTTTTAATGGCCGCATTTAAGGTGTCAGGGCTTATGTGTCCAAATCGTTTACTGGTGCGACGCTTCGGAAAGACAAACTCGGAATTGCAAGCTCGGATATGTAATTCTTCCAGCCAGCTAATGGTCACAGGAGGGAGGGGTACGCTAATGGCTACACCAGTCTTGCTGCGTTCTTTGGGTATATTCCACAGAGCCGCGTCTACGTCGAACTCTTCCCACTTGGCGGCGATTAACTCCCCTTTACGAACTCCCAGTACTAGAAGCAGGGCTGCGGCCAGATAATTTTCACGGGTGAATTGATTGCTGTGGTCGCGAAAGCTGGCGAAAACTTTAGCTAGCTCGTCAATCGTTAGCGAACGGCTGCGACTTTGCTCTACACCCCCAGCGTGGCGAACGGTAAAAGCATCCGCCGGGTTGGTTGTCATTAGATCAAGACGGATTCCGTGGCGGAATAATTGCTTGCAGTACATGAGGGCGTCATTGGCGATGGTGGGGCGGCCGCTTGCTGCGATTTGTTCAATGGCTTGACGAATATCTAAGGGGTTTACGCGTTCCAGTGCCAACTCTCCGAAAAGTGGCGCTAAATCTTTTTCATACACACGACGAGGAATTTGGGGGTGCTTAAGCCGTTTCTCGCAATCCTTAAGCCAGTCTGCGGCCAAGTCATCTACGGTGCGTATTTTTATACTCTCCGGGCGCTTTCGCTCGGCTAGTGGGTCTAGCCCCCGCCTAATATCGGCTTTGAGTTGCGCTGTCTTTGCGGCAGCTTCCACGAGGGGCAACTCACCTGGTTTTGTACCATAGCGGCCTAGAGTGATTTCGCGGCGCTTTCCGTTAGCGGTGTAGCGAACTACCCAAAACCCCGTTCCTTCACCGCTGACACGAAAGTAAAGTCCGCCGCCCGCTGCGTAGCGGCCAGCATCGCCTTTGCGCAGTAAGGCTTTGATTTGTTTGTCGTTAAGCTTTGCGGCCACGTTGCCCCTGGTTGCTCAAAATGGTGACAGGCTAGAAATCTTGACATAAAAATACGGAATACGTACTTAGCTGTCACCATTTCTGTCACCGCTATTCTGAAACATGGGGGGACAAGAGTAAACAGGTAAAAACAAAAAGCCCCTAATAACGGGGCTTATGCGGGGTTTTGGAACATGCTCGAACGTAACGAAACATTATTCTATATTCTGAATCTGCTCGCGCATTTGTTCGATAAACACTTTTAACTCCACAGCCGACTGAGTGGTGTCACTGACAATCGACTTGGATGACAGCGTATTGGCTTCCCGATTCAGCTCTTGCATCAGGAAATCCAGGCGTCGTCCGCAGCTACCGCCTTTTTTCAGAACCCGGTAGACTTCAGTGACATGGGTATCGAGTCGATCAAGTTCTTCTGCAACATCACTTTTTTGTGCCAACAGCACGAGTTCTTGTTCTAGGCGTGAGGGGTCTACCTCCAGCCGGGCTTCTTCAAACTTTTCTATCAGTTTTTGGTGTTGCTGCTCCAGAATGCCGGGGAGCTGGTCTCGTACCTGGGTTGTGATAGCGCTAATTCCCTGCAGGCGTTTTTCGACCAAGTCCTGGAGTTCACTGCCTTCGCGTTCTCGATTGGCTCGCAGTTGGGTAATAGCTTCCTGAAAAGCCGCTAGAGCAGTCGCCTGTATTGCCTGGGAGTCTATTTGTGAATCTTCCAGCACACCAGGCCATTTTAATAGCTCGATAGCGCTAAAGGCGTTGGCCTGGGGCATATGTTGCTCCAGTTGATTGGCGGCAGCGAGCAATTGTTGGGCCAGCACGGTGTTGACGTTGAGCTGTTCATTACTCGATGGGTCGATATGGTAACGCATTGCGCATTCAATTTTGCCCCTTGCAAGTGTTTTACGCAGGATATCGCGCAGCTTTGGCTCTAGCACTCGCAAGGTTTCCGGGAGTTTGAAATGGGGTTCCAGATAGCGATGATTGACAGAGCGGACCTCCCAGGTAACAGTCCCCCAGTTATCGGTTTTTTCTAGTCTGGCAAAGGCAGTCATACTTCGGATCATAATCAGTCATCTTATTGGAACGTGAAAGAAAGGGTATTCTAACGCAGACACTTCTGTACTGTCATATTGTATAATCCCCGCTTCATTCAATACATCCAACTTACGCATTTGTTCGAGTTAGGCCAGATGCGTATGGTACAACAATAGGTGGTTTACACAATGCAAAGACCCAGTGGACGTTCTGTCGAACAGCTCCGTGAAATTAAACTACAGCGTCATTACACCAAACATGCTGAAGGCTCTGTACTGGTGGAATTTGGTGAGACAAAAGTGATATGCACGGCCAGTGTTGATAACAGCGTTCCTCGTTTTCTGAAAGGTAAAGGACAAGGCTGGATAACCGCAGAGTATGGCATGTTGCCTCGTTCCACGGGTAGTCGAATGAACCGCGAGGCGGCTCGCGGCAAACAGGGAGGTCGAACAGTAGAGATTCAACGTTTGATAGGCCGGTCATTACGCGCCGCAGTTGATCTAAGCAAGCTTGGCGAAAACACCATTGTTGTCGATTGCGATGTCATACAGGCAGATGGCGGCACTCGTACGGCATCAATCACCGGGGCCTGTGTTGCGGTGGCGGATGCGATTAACACTTTGAAGGGCAGTGGTGTGATTATGGAAGAACCGCTCACGCAATTGGTTGCAGCGGTGTCAGTAGGAATCTATCAAGGCGAACCTGTACTGGATTTGGATTATGCAGAAGATTCCGCTGCACATACTGATATGAATGTGGTTATGACCCAGTTTGGTGGTTTTATTGAAGTGCAGGGAACAGCCGAAGGTGAGCCCTACAGTGAAAGTGAACTGGCAGCGATGTTAGCGTTGGCGAAACAGGGAATTACGCAGTTGGTTGATCTACAAAAACAATCCTTAACTGTATAAATCGTTGCTGCGAACTGACATCCTGCTTAAAAATTGGCGGGTTGTAGTTCGTAATCGTAATCCATGATCAAAGGTGCGTGATTAGAGAATCGCTGATTTTTATAGATCGCGCCGTATTCAACGGTTGGTCGCAAACCGTTGGATATAACTTGGTAATCGACACGCCAACCGTCACTCTGGCCGCGATCACCTCCTGGCCACCAGGTAAATTCATCTGCGTCCGTGTTAAATAAGCGAAATGCATCGTTGTAGCCAAGATCTCCGGTGAGTTCATCCATCCATCGGCGCTCATCGAGTAAAAATCCCGGCGTTTGTTGGTGTATCTCCCAATTTTGCAAGTCACGTTTTTGATGTGCGATTTGCCAGTTACCGCAAATGATAAAATCCCTTCGTTTGTTGCGAATTTTAGCGAGATGAGCTTGCAGATTGTCAAAAAAGTGTACTTTATGCTCAATCCCTTGCAGATCGTCTGCTGGGGAGAAAGGCGCTAACATTGAGCCGATGCTAACGTTTTCATAATCTGCTTGAATATAGCGAGCTTCAATATCCATATCACCAAAACCGAGCCCGGTCATGATGGCCTTTGGCATAGCCTTACAGTAAATAGCTACCCCGTTAGTATTCTTTTCAGGAGAATCAAAAAAGTAAGCAAAGTAACCTTCGGGTAAATAACAAGGGTCTTGCAGATCCCATTCCTGGGCTTTTAAATCCTGGATACAGATAATGTCGGCATCCTGCTCTAATACCCACTCGTAAAAACCTCTTTTTGCTGCTTCTTCAATACTTTCAGCACAAAAACTGATGATTCTCATATTCGCCCCTTACTTTGGAGTGCATATGATACCTGAGCTTTGCCAGTTATGGTAAAACTGCTTACTAACATTTTGAAAATGTTGGTAATAAATACCGCTTAAGAAATAAGCGAAAACGGCAGTGCCAGGTGCTTGTTGGTACATTTATTATTTTGCACAACTATCAGCCTAGCTTATTATTGGGTTTCGGCAACTATTCATCGCAATGCTTTGCCGCTTTGTTCACTTTCATAGGAAATCTTTATTTATGCAGACACATCAACAGCAGTTTATTGATTTGGCGCTTGAATACCAAGCACTGTGTTTTGGTGAGTATACATTGAAATCTGGCCGTATTAGCCCATATTTTTTTAACGCAGGTTTGTTTAATCGCGGTAACGCATTAGCGCAATTGGGACGCTGCTATGCAGCTGCGATTGTGCAGTCTGGAGTGGAGTTTGATGTGTTGTTTGGTCCTGCTTATAAGGGTATCCCGTTGGTGGCTACGACGGCCATTGCCTTAGCTGATGAGTATCAGCGTGATGTGCCCTACGCTTATAATAGAAAAGAGCGTAAAGATCACGGTGAAGGGGGTCAATTAGTCGGGGCAGATCTTCGAGGTCGAATCCTGATCATCGATGATGTTATTACCGCAGGCACAGCAGTGCGAGAAGTCATTGAGTTAATTGAGGCGGTTGATGCGCAAGTGGCGGGAGTCGTGGTTGGCTTGAATCGACAGGAGCGTGGTAATGAGGGCTTATCGGCGATCCAGGAGCTGGAGAGAGATTGTGCTATGCCGGTAATCAGCATTATTGATTTAGAACATATTGTTGAGTATCTGCGTCAAGAGGGGCGAAGTGATGAGCTTGTCAAAATAGAAGCTTACAGAGCTGAATATGGAACAGAAATTGGCCAACGATAATTGATCCGTGCGCCAAATCACAGATGAAATGTGGCAAGGTTGAGATACATGCAATACATTGTTGGGGCGCATCACCATTTCGGCAAGGCGCTTGGCATATGGTTGTGGTAAATTAGTTGCTTATGTCTGACAGAAATTCGGGATTTTTTGTGGAATTCGCAGTTAAAAATATTAATAAGATTGATAATAAACGATGGTTTCGTCTGCCAGTGGTAACAGCTATCGTTCTGATAATGTTGTGCGGTGTTCAGGTTAGCGCAGAAGAGTATCTGTATAGTTATAAGAATGATCAAGGAACCGTTGTAATTGATGATCATGTGCCACCAAAATATGCAAAGAGCGGATACAAAATACTCAATCAAATGGGGAAAGTTGTTGAAATTGTCCCTCGACAATTGTCTGAGGACGAGCTCCAGAACTTATCCAGTGAGGAGGCGCGAGAACGACACCGCAAACAAGAGGAAGAAAAACTGCGCCAGTGGGATGAAAGCCTGCTTCGTCGTTATAGTGATGTCGCTGATATCGAAGCAGTTAGGGATCGAGCTATCAAAGAGTTGCAAATTAGGTTGAGTATTCTGCGTGGCAATGTGATGGCTACGAAATCCCAGGTCGAAGTGCAACAGGCCGAGGCGGCGGATATAGAGCGTCTTGGCAAGAATGTTCCCAAAAAAATAACAGGCAATATCGAACAGCTTAAACTGGAAATTAATTTGGCCGAACAGGCTATTAAATCCAGAGAGCAGGAGATTGATGACGTAAAAGCCAGCTATGTGAAAGATATTGATCGCTTTAGGTATCTAATCGAAGTAAAAGGGTATCGGCGTCGCTAACGCGGACTTCTCACAAGGATTTAGTATTTTATGAGCTTGTTGGCTTATGCGGCGTGACCGCCATTGTTTTGCGAAAAAACCCTTCCATAAGCGCAGACCACTGATCTTCCCAGCAGTGAGTAGGTTTGCGCTGAAATTCGCTACGTACAAATTGACTAATACGTCCTTCTGCTGTCGCCAAGAGCAGATTCGCAGCTACGTTAGTCGGTAGTGTGGGTCTGATGCCTTCTCTAATTTCTGCTTCTCGTAAAATCTGCTTGAGCTGTGTTTCAAGGCGATCATAAAATTGTGCAATGCGTGTTCTTAAGCGCTCGGTTTCTCCTGCAAGTGCATCTCCAGTGAGTAGTCGGGTAATTCCTGGATTTCGTTCTGCGAAGGTTAATAGTAGTACCAGTATCTGCTCGCAGCGTTTTGCTGCGCTGGGCTCTTCTTCCAGAATGCGGCTGACCCGACTAAAGATGGCGTCTTCGATAAAATCGATAAGTCCTTCGAACATCTTGGCTTTGCTAGGGAAATGTCGATATAGGGCTGCCTCAGAAACACCGACTTGGGCAGCCAATTTGGCTGTTGTGATGCGCTCGCCAGGGCTTTGCTCCAACATCTGTGCCAGGGCTTCTAGGATCTGTTGGCGTCGAGAGGCTTTTTTCACGTCATAACTCTACGGCTTTCATTATTATTGGGTGATCAATGCTAGCGATTTCAGCGCCATGGTGCAATACGCATTAAGCCACTAGTGCAGCGTCTCATTGAATTGATGCTACCTTTTCGCAATTTAACATATTGGCCCAAGCGTGGGGGTGGAAGAAACCCATCAAATCAATTTTCCATCAGGGTACGCACCTGCTG
>PIVM01000191.1 GCA_003353945.1 Gammaproteobacteria bacterium | reverse complement strand
CTTTCTCACCGAGGCGTTCAAATGGGAGCATATTGGAATATGTAAGCATTTGAACAACGAAGGTGAGGGAGCAGGGAGCAAGCGTAATTGGAAAATTTATTTTTTCCGCGGCCCTTAGTTGGGGAAGACCGTTGGTATGCAATATACGTCGTGCTTATCGGATCAATTGTTGCGTAACATTTTCAAGCGCCTTGTCAACGTTGTCAGGGGAAATGTCATTGTTTTGGCAGATTGTTTCGACATGATGCCTTTTATCCGGTGTAGTCAAATCACTGAAGTGATGAAACACTCCAATTCTACGGCCGACCTGAAATAGCATCTGCTCCTTTCTCGGCAAAGTAATAAATTCGTGAAGTAGTAATAGCAGTGCGTCTTTGTCATCAGGGAAGCGGCCCTCAAGTTCCTGAAAAAGATTGAGAATATGATCGCTTTTCAGGGTTGAACTGATGCCATCGAGTTTGTCAATAAACGTATAAATTTCCTCAATGATGTCTCGTTCGCCACATTTAGAAAATTGCCCCTCGCGAAAGTTATTATGCAGTTCTGTATCGGGGTGAATAGCTAAAGTACGCAAGCGAATAAAATCGGGATTAATCTGATTCAAGGCATCGGCTGTTTCCAATGCATGTTCCATGCTTAGCTCTTTTCCACCCATGCCAGGCATGATGTACTCTGATAGCTCTATGCTTGTGCGTTTCACTTTTTGCCCGGCAGCAATATGTACGGCTTTCGTAGCGCCCTTTTTTGTCATTTGTAACACTTTGTCCGAACCTGATTCCAAACCTAGATGTAGACGGTTAAGACCTGCTTCAGCCATTTGTTGAAGTTTGTCGTCACTGATTTTATTAATCGTATGTGATCTTGCGTAAGACGTTATGCGTTGCACATTTGGAAACCGATAACTGAGATGTTGCAGAATGTGAATAAGATCATCTGGTTTGATAATCAGACTATTGGCATCCTGTAAGAAAATGGATTCTTCACCATTATTGATCCAGTTGGCAGCTGCATAAAAGGCCTCACGATGAGTTATATCCTGCTCTTCGACGAGTCTATGAACTTGTGATGAAGTCAGTATGCTGTGCTGTGATAAGGCATCCTTGATTTGAGTAACAGCATTGTAGACAGCGTCGATATCGGCAATAACATGCTCAACTGGGCGTAGAGAAAATGTGCTGTGTTTAAATGCGGGGCAAAATGTACATCGATTCCAGGGGCAGTTGCGAGTAATTCGAATGAGTAAGCTATAGGCTTCACTGGGTGGTCTGATCGGTCCCTGTTCAAAACCAGAGTATCTTGGATGACTTTTTATGCCCATAGCGCTTGAATTCGTTTGATGGAGATCGGAGCATAACACAATTGTTAAAAAAAATGATGCAACGGGAAGTTTGTTGAAGTGATGGTTCACATACTAGAGGTATCAAATTTAGGGGAAGATACGTTGAAGGGCTGCATCGTCGACGATGTGCTTGCTAGCAGTTGTTAAGATATTATCTTGTCTAGGACTTATTGGTTGCAATACGATATGCTCAACTTGCATAATAACTGCTTAGCATATCCAATTGAAAAATATTTAGCTGAAGAGTTACCCAGTTCTTCTTCAAACTAAACGATGATGGGTATATGTTGAGAAATTAGTTATGGAAGATCTGTGCAATTGGATTGTTACTGTGAAAGACGGATTTCTATCAATAGCTTTTTCCTACCAGCAACTCTTTTCAGTAAATGAGGATTAAGGAGGTATTTGATAGTAGTGATATAAAATTAACTCCGTGATCTAAAGAGCAAATGGCTTAACAACTATGCGGTGGAGAGATGAATATGTCAAAACGAAAGGTTTCTATGACGAATGTTGCATTGCTTATCCTTTTCGCTGCTGCATTCATGAATGAGAAGCTATATGCTAAAGATGCTCACGTGGAAAGTGAGGGTTTTTTTCAGATGAGCTTGGAAGAACTCTTTAATGTAAAAATTACAACGGCAAATAAAAGAATTCAAAAGGTATATGAAATTCCGGCAAGTGTTGTCGTAGTCACTCGTCAGGAAATACAAAAAAAAGGTTACACATCGTTTTTTCAGCTGATCTCAAATGTTGCCGGGTATTATGGGCTTGACAGTAATGCCCAGGGTGGTCAGATTTACGGAGTGCGTGGATATTGGACTGGGAATTCCCGTAACGTAAAATTTCTTATTAATGGTGAAGATACTGTTATTGATAATAATGGTAATTATGGTTCGACAGGTAGAAATCCACCTGTTGAGGCTATCGAACGCATTGAAATTATACGCGGTCCTATGGCTGTAATATATGGTTCTGGAGCCATGTTTGGAGTAATCAATATTATAACAAGCTCAATAGAGGTGGATAAGGTAAGTACTTCAGCTTCAGTTCATGTGGGAACTGGTGGTAAGAAAAGGGCTGTTTTGCGTTTAACGGCGGCAGGTGAGCTTGGCTACGATAACGTTCCTTTGAGTGTTACTGTTAACCTGTCACATGACAAGGAAAATGGAATCGAGCGTCCATGGGATGATTTTATATATAAAAATAACATCAACAATTACTTATTAAGCAGCGAACCTTCTGATCAGCGAAGTGATGCTAAGCTGAGCGCAGAGCATACTTATGCTGACTCCTCCTTTTCTCTCGGTAATTGGAAAATAAATTTAATTTATGATGGCGAGCGTGATGGAATAATACTGGCTGTTCCAACGGTTGGAGATGGTTCACAGGCTTTTGTTCAGAGGTTCATTGGTTCTATAAAATATAGCAAGCAAGTTACGGACAAACACATACTTGATCTGAAGGCTGGGATTTCAAACTATACTATGAGTGTGCGATCACGAGGGTTGTATAGAAGTCTTTGGGGTAGTGAATCAACAGAGTCGCGTGCTTTTTTCCTGGAGGTGGACAGCTCCCATATTTTTTCAGAAAAGATGGAAGCTAGTTTCGGTTATGCTTACCGGCAGGTGAGTCAACAACATTTCTATTGGAATTATCCATCATTTGGTTTAATAAATGTTAACAGGTTAGAGCCAGGAGAGAAGCGTGAAAAACATGGGTTATATGGTCAAGCTAATTTAAAGTTAAGTGACAAATTTATAGCGGTAATTGGTGGGCGTTTCGATCAGGAACGAGAATATAAATTTTCCAAGAGAACAGATCCTGAATTACCGACTGAAACATTTGCGATATCTGGTAACGACGATGATGGATGGACATTTATTCCTCGGATGGCCCTTCTCTATCATGAGAGCGCTAAGCATCACTATAAATTGTTATACAGTGAGGCGATAAATATGCCAGGTTTTTTTCAGCGCACTGATGCTGTCGGTTATTCTCCCTTGGTTAATGAAGAAATAATAACCTATGAATTTGTCTATGAAGGGATATTGACAGATAAAATAAAAGTAAACAGTAGTCTGTTCCGGAATGATACGGACAAATTGACCACTCGAATATCTGAAATTGATTTGTCTACTGAGCAATATTTGAGTCATGTTGGCAGTGTAGGATCATTAGAGACTTACGGTATTGAGCTTGGTATTATAAGTAAGCCGATTAGTAGATTGGGACTTGATGCCAGTATTACCTATCAGAAGTCGGAGGATAAGCGGTCAGGATTTGATAATATTGATGTTGCTTACTCTCCAGAAGTGCTCGCTAATTTTGCGCTGACGTATGAACAAAACAATGCACTTTCATACTCATTGACAGGGCGATATAGATCGAAGATGTTACCGGGATGGCAAGGGGACGCTGAAACCGGTAGTAGAGTTTCCGATATCAAAGGAAAGGGATTTTCGACTTTTGATTTGTCTGCAAGATGGCATCCTGATGTTTTTGAGAAAAATATGAAAATATCACTAGCTGTCACTAATCTGCTTGATGAAGACGGTAATGATGTGCCGACAGAGTCTATGAACTGGGCCGATAGAGGAATACCGAGAGAAGAGCGACGCGTAGAATTGGGTTTGTTGTTTGAATATTAACAAATAATATAGCTAATACCTTCTCAGAAAGTAACTTTCCAGACTGAAATGTCAGTTGTTTACTGTAGTGCCTGAGTAAGGTCATCAATCAGATCCTGAGTGTCTTCCAAACCTATGGATAAACGAATCATCCCATCGGTAATGCCTCGCCTGGATCGTTCTTGTGCTGAAAGGCTATGATGAGTCGTGGTTATTGGCTGAGTGGCAAGGCTTTCGACTCCGCCCAGGCTGGCCGCGATGGTAATTAGTTTTAAACGATCCACAACCTCAGTGGCAGTGGTTCCGTCACCCACGGTTTCAATCGTTAACATGCCGCCAAATCCAGACATTTGTTTTGCCGCAATTGCGTGGCCGGTAAACGATTCGAGTCCAGGATAGAGAACGCGATTGACTTGGGGATGTGATTGCATTGCTTTGGCGATGGCCAAAGCGCTCTCATTTTGTTGGCGTACTCTCACAGCTAATGTGCGTATACTGCGAGCGAGGAGGGTGGCGGTTTCAGGTGCTGGCACTTGTCCAAGGTTTTTTCGCCAGCCTGAAATGGGATTTAACAGTTTTTTATTTCCCATTAAAGCCCCAGCAGTGATATCACTGTGTCCCCCCAGGTATTTGGTGGCGCTATGCACAGCAATATCGGCGCCAAGGGACAAGGGGTGCTGATTGATGGGGGTGGCAAACGTATTATCTATCGCCAGTATGGCATCGTGACGATGAGCCTGTTCAGCAATGGCGGCGATATCGAAAACTTCGAGCGTGGGGTTGCTGGGCGTTTCAAAGAAGACGAGACGCTTACCTTGCGAAAGCAACGAGTCAAGCTGCGTTAATTCCGAACCCAGCAGGAAATGGGTGTTTATTCCCAGCAGGGGTAGCTGTTCGGAGAGCAATTCAAGTGTGCCGCCATAAGCATCACCAATACAAATGATGCCGTCGCGACCATGGCTGAGAAAAAGAGCTGCTTCCGCTGCCATGCCGGATGAGAAGGCCATAGCAGATTCGGCGCCCTCCAAGGATGCCAGCTTGGCTTCGAGACTGCGTATGGTTGGATTCATACCGTAACGGGTATAGAGGTTACCTTCGCTGCGACCTTCAACAACGTCGAGCAATGCTGCTGTGCTGTCAAAAGCAAAAGTGGTGCTGTTGTAGGTTGGCGTATGTGGACTGCCTTGAGGGTCTTTCAGTTCGCCGCTATGTACACAGCGGGTATCCAGCTTGTGCTTATCAGTCATCTTTTCATTGTCCTGTAACATTTCCCCGCCACCCGTATTAAGCCATCTATACCGTAGAAAGTATATTTATTGTAGTATCAATTCCTTCATCGGTTTATCAGTATACTCATTCATTTTGTATCGTAAATGGAATTTTCCCATGTTCAAACAGGTTTCCGCGAATCAGATCAGCAAGCAATTGATCGATGAACTCAAGCTGCATCATCAAACTGAGGGAGCAGTAACTCCATTAGGCGCAATCGGTGTATTCCACTGCCGCAAGTATCAGACACTTCGCCATGTGCCGGTACATCATCCCAGCCTAATTCTTATCCTCAGTGGCACAAAGCGATTAATCATTAAAAGCAAAGAATATTTCTGCGATGCAGGTGAGATGCTGCTATTACTTCAAAGGAGAGAAACATGAAATCAAGATTGGTTTATCTGTTGTTGGTGAGCTTTTTGTTTGTTGGCTCAACAGTGGCAAGTGAAACATTTGTTCTATCAAGCCCTGATATTGCAGACGGAAAAATACTAACTGAAAAGCAAGTGCTCGATGGTTTTGGTTGTAGCGGTAGCAATATCTCTCCACAGCTGAATTGGTCTGGAGAGCCTGTGGGTACAAAGAGTTTTGCTTTAACTGTCTATGATCCAGATGCTCCTACTGGCAGTGGGTGGTGGCATTGGGTTATTTTTAACATCGACAACAATACACATAAGCTAGTACGTAACGCAGGATCGCTGAAAGCAAAAGTGGCTCCAAATACCAGCATGCAAAGTCGTACCGATTTTGGTGCAGCCGGTTTTGGAGGTGCTTGTCCACCAGAAGGTGATAAAGCCCATCGCTACCAGTTTACACTGTATGCGCTTGATGTTGAAAAGCTGGATTTGAGTGCTGACAGTTCAGCGGCTATGGTTGGTTTTATGCTTAACAAACACATGCTAGCCTCGGCACGTATTGAAGCGATTTACAGGCGATAGTTAAAATGGTTTGATGAGGACGAGAAACCCTGGTCAAATATTGATGTCATCTGGCCTGGACTTCTAGTGCAGCGTCTCATTGATTCTTCCCTCGTAATTGGCAATTCAAAGCGCTATAAATAGAGCTTATAATGAAGCCTTGAAGGGTTTTTGTTTCCAAGCATCTAGATGATATATAAACATATATTTGATTGCATCCTGCATACAAGACTTCAATAACGCAACCAGTAAAATGGTGAAACCCATCTCCATTTTTTCACCA
>PIVM01000520.1 GCA_003353945.1 Gammaproteobacteria bacterium | reverse complement strand
GAGTCCTGAGTTGCGTCCACCCTCAGAGATTGGGCCAATCTTTGAAAGATAAAGCGTTGCGCGCTCAACACCCGACTGACCCGAAGGCATGACAGTTTGTTGCTGTGGCTCAGGTTGCTCGTTAGTTTGTCTGAGTGCAACCTTGACCGCGTTGCGTAGCATATCAGGATCATCTTTTCCGAAGATGCCCTCACTAGGGATGACATCACCTGTGACTGTCCAGAATCTGCTTTTGCCGTAGACCTCGATGGCCTGAGTGCCTTCGATGATGTTTCTGCAACGAAAGCCCTTTGGCTTTTCTCCAGCGACGAGTGCTTTGAATCCTTTACCACTGGGAGATATCTCAGCGTAGCAATCACGCTTGATGAGATCCCAAACCTCTCTGGCCCAAGGTTGCATCTCACCTGACTCAGTAAAGCAGTCATCGAAATCAAACCCGGTTACCGGATGATCGCAGGACTCAGTTCCGATCTCGAAAGCAAGTCCGAGGTTGTCATGATCCCTGCTGAGTTGCTTGTGAGCCTCCACTGCAATGTCAAAAGTCGTCCAAGTTGACGGGTCATTCGACCTTGCTGACTTCATTCCCGAAGTAGCCTGAATGGGGATCTTTCTTCCCTTAACGTCTTTCCAGAGATGCCATCGAGGGATGATTTTGAGCAAATCTGGAATTGGTGAATATTCAACTTTCATGGTCTGAAAATCTGTGGTTGAGGACGAGGTTCGACGGAGTGTCTCACCAATCGGGGGGTAGAGCATCTTACTCGGATGGTCCTCCGAGACAAGACCAAATCTGAAAAACGGTCTTTTTCATCTCGTTTTCATGAAAAAAAGAAACGCGGGAAGAGCGTAAATAACGTAATAATAATAATAATATATATATTTTCATACTTTTCATTACTACTCCCTTTCTCTTCTTCTTTGTTTGTTTGTTTGTTTGCTTTAGGCCTCTGAAAAAACGGAAAACCGTGAAAATGGATTTTGACTTTTTGGTAAATGGCAAATCGACCCTCGACTGGAAGTCCCGTGTCCAATTCTAGGCGTCTGACAGCCTCTGTGTGGCCTTTGGATGCAAAACTTGTCTCATCACACACGTTTTAGGCAAAATGGGCAGAATGGGGCCTCCTGTGGCTTGGAAGCAATATTGAAAAAATGGTTCATCTGGTCTTGTTTTTAGGTCGATGAAAGCTCTATATTCGGTTTTCCGGTCAACCAACAATGGAGTCAAAAATGCCACAAGACAATTCTGTAACGATCACCATCGATGAGTATTTCGAGTACCGAGGCCAGTACATCGGAGTGTGCCTGGGATGTGGTGATACCCGCGATTGCTGCGAACCAGACGCTGACAACTACCTCTGCGAATCCTGTGGAGAATTTAAAGTTCAGGGAGCAGACAATCTTCTTGCGATGGGATTGGTCGAATGAGCAAGTACACCATCAGTTTCGACTTCCGAGAATCTTTGGGAAGTCATGAAGGTGAGTTCATCGACGGAACAGCCAAGTTTGAGGAACTTGAGCCTATCCTTCGCAACATGCAGGCCAGGTGCAAGACATCGAAAGATTCCCCTCTAGTAAAAATACGCTGGGGAGT
>PIVM01000190.1 GCA_003353945.1 Gammaproteobacteria bacterium | reverse complement strand
TACACCCTCACTGTTTTCCCCAGGGAAGATGTGGAGGATGTTGAGGCCGCTTATGATTCCACTGTCACTGTTATCTGGGGCGGGAAATTGGAAGTTTTAGAGATCGAAAAACCACCATTGATCGGCAACTGTGAAGGTGGGGCAAGCTCTACTATTTCCGATGTGGGTGATGGTAGCGGTGATGATAGCGGTGATGGTGCAGGTGGATGTTACAAGAGAATTATTGAAATTGGCCTCTGCGATGGCAAAAAAAAATCAGACAAAGTGGTAAAAACTTCCTGTGGCTGATCACAAAGGTAAAAACATAATTTCTACAGAAACACATTATGTCGAGCCGGACACACCATGGATGACTCAGAAAAATGCAACGGATGTCTGCTGCGAGTCAATTGATGTTCCTAAGTGTAAGAAAACTGTACGACCATGGAATGGATTTCGCCAGGATGAAGCAGCAGAAAAAAACAATATTCACATAGGTGAAAACGGTCTCGACGAAAACGGATACCCAGTGGAAATCATATGGGTAGGAGAACCTAAGAATGGCATTTGTGGAACTATAGAAACGACCATAGACGTTGACCCTGAAAACTGTTGCGAGGACGTAGAACCTCTTGAATGGGATTATAACAATTCTGTCAGTGAGATGAACGAAAATTCAGTGGGCTGGGTAATATTCTCTGGTGGGAAATACCCGATTGTGGCCGAAATCCGTGGTCAGGGGTTTTATTTAGATCGACACCTTATGCACCGGCGAATCACTATTTATTCTGGCTATGCTATTCCAGTATACACCGCTAACGATGCTTGCGGAATGGCCAGATTGACCTTTAATGATGGTTGCAGCGAGACTGCCAGTAATATCAAATCAACTGCCGGTGAATGGTACAGAACGTCTGATTGGTTTGTGCAGTCGTCCTGCCCTATTTCCGGGCCAATGGCAGAATGGACGGTGGAAACAATGCCGACACCTGGGGGTATTTATAGTGGTTATCAGTTGGTTAAAGATGACATTATGGTTCAGCAGGTTCATACACTCTATGGTGGTTCTGGTGGCATTTGTGATACCGATATTATCTATAACGGAAATAGTTGTAAGGGGTATTGCAATGACATGATGGGTGTTCTTTGCCCTCCTGCAGATCCTGCTGCATTTGAGGGATGTATAACAGATTTTTGTCAAGTATCGGCAGAATCTAATCATGCTAGTGGTATTGGTAAGCAATGTGGCGGTCTTTGTTGTGCTACTTATCCTGGATGGTGCGGTGGTTCGTTTGGTGAAAATCCTTTATACCATTCTTGTGATTATTCAGTTTTTATTATCAAAATAACGACCTTTGCGTGGAGATGTTTAGAGCCATGAATCTAAGTTTAAATGCGTATAACGGCAACACTCTACAGAGTTTTGCAAGCTTGCTTTCTCAGTTTGAAGCAACAGGTACAACAGATACAAGATTTGTTCGCAAATATGTGCAAGATCACGTTCATGAAAGGGCTAAAAAGTGGAGAAAAAACACCGCTGAAACACGAAAGCAAGCAAGGGAACTAAGTAAACAAAACCCTATTAAGCCGCAAAAAACTGGAAAGTTTAAGTGTAAAAAATGTGGCAATTATGCGCTTGCAGAGCCTGTAAATATTTCTAAATGCACCAGGACTCCAAATCCAAAAGACAGAACATCCATCCAGTGTCAGGATAAAAAATGTCTGCATATTCAAATGAGTGAGTTGTTTGTTGATGAGTTATTGGCGCAATTAAGCACAGGTATAAAGTAATATGAGTGTTACAGCCAAAAGTGTAGTTTTCGATATAGCCAATAACTATGGCGAAAGTAACAATATGGGTCTTCGAGGCATAGAGTTCTATTTAAACGATTCCCAGCTTGCTCTTACTGCTTCTGATTTTACAGCCTACTCTACGACTCAATATAGTGCGTCCTATGTAGCTACATTTGTATTTGACACGACAGTATCACGCATAGGTACGCATACCAACCAGAGTTGGGTGAGTACTGCCACAACAAGTCAACGTGTTATTGTTGTTTTTAATTCTCCGCAAACATTTAATGAAATACAGGTCAGTAACTTTCATCTTTCAGGAGGTGTAACCAATATTGGTTCTAAAGACGTAAAGGTTACATCGTCTACAGATGACATCACCGATACTACTTATAATGCTTCTATAGCAAACAGTACTCTTTTAAAAGATGACACCTGGTTGCAACATGCAGCTTCTAATATAGAGGATTGGCAAGTTGTTTTTGTAAGCACTTTTTCTATAGTGGTTCAGGCAACTCTGGAGCAGGTTTATAACCTGCAGGATTTGCTGAGAAGTGTCTTGACTCAGCCTTATCATTTAACTGATTCAGTCCAGGCATATGTCCAACAGGTCTATGGTCTTAAGTTAGGGTCTACCCTGCAACAGCTTTATTCTATTACCGATGTGGTCCAGGCATATATCCAGCAAGTCTACGGCCTTAAGCTGGGCGCAACTCTGCAACAGCCATACGGTAATGCTCCTGTTATTAAAGCTCTGCTTAATCAATATTACTCTCATTCCAGCCAGATTCAAAAAATCCTCGATCAGCGCTATGGTAATGCCCTGCAGATTCAAAACAGTTTGGAACAGTCCTGGAACTATCCCGGTGCTTTGCAATCTATCCTGGAACAGCGTTACGCTATTACTGCAACCGAGCTACAGGCCATTTCCGAGCAGATTTACGACATGCACAGTCGCGACCTGGTGTCCAACTCTGTTGATCAGATTTATGGAATAATGGCAGACGCCCTGGTGCAAAAAGTTACAGTCTCTGCAACCATTGGCGGTAGGGCAGTTGATCCCCATCATATTACTGAAGAAAACGACCGGGGCCAGTATGACCTTTCCTGTGAGCTGCACTTAAGACGGCTTTCTGAGTATATCGCCTGTAAGGATGGTGAAGAAATCTTGATCACTGTTGATGGTGAAACCTCTATCTATTTTGTGGAATCAAGACGCAAGGCTCGCAGTAATCGCGCTGATACAAATTATATTATTACCGGTCTTTCACCTACTGCCAGACTTGATGCACCCTACTCTTTGCCACTACTAAAAACCTTTGAAGCTGCAAAAGCCGCGCGGATTGTGGCGGATCTGGCTGCACCTTTAGGTATTACCGTTAATTGGAATATTGTTGACTGGTTTATCCCTGCAGATACCCTTTTTGCCAATAACGAAACCCCATACCAAATAATTTATAAAATAAAAGAAGCTGCCGGCGCAACCTTGCAATCCGAGCCAGATGGATCTTTAACCGTAGAACCTGCCTATCCTGTTTCTATTCCTACATGGAAGACGGTCACGCCTGATCTACATCTAAGCGATGCCCAACATTTTTTTGATGCAGATGAGCAGTCCGACAAACGAAATGGTTTTAATCAGTTTTATATATCTGATCAATTTGCCAGCACTGGTTCCCTGCAGCCTGAAGAGTTTCAGATAAGTGATACTGAAAAACAGATCCGTTGTTATCAAGTCCCATGGGATGATCAGGCCAATGTTGATTTAACCACCTCTGGGGGTGATTGGGTAAGCATTGAACCGATGGGTATACGCGCTGAAATTAAAACTGAAACCGTGGAGTTTGTCTCCGGATCTGCCAACACCAGCCGACCAATTTTTGATTTATTATCCCTTAACTGGCTCCAGACTCAACTGGGCGCGGTTACCTTTTCCGAAAATGGCAAGCTCTCTGCAGAGATCAAGGGTGAATCTCTTTTGCAAATAACCTATCAGACTAAATACCACTTGTGGCTGGCGCGTGATGCCAAGATAGAGCAGGTACAGTTTGTTGTAGAGGCTGTCGAATGAAAGCAACCATTGTTGTTGAATATGGAAAGAGTGTTGCCCTTGCTGGTAATGGCCTGGTGGTTGTCGAGCTTGATGGTAACGCGAACCGTGACAGTGAAGACAAGGAAACTAGTCAATTCTTCCCAGGTGATGAACCGGTTTTTTTAGTACATCATGATAGCTCTATCCGTATTGATCGCATTGCAGCCACCAGTGGCATGGTTGCACCTATGGGTATTGTATCGCGCCCGCGCAACCAACGACAACTCTTCACCCAGGCAGCTACCGTTCATGACTTGCCCCATAATCCTGCTGGCGGGGTTTCTTCTTTTTGGTTTGGTAAACAGGGCAGTGGTTTTACTGTTGCCGGTCGCTCACTTTCAGTTCAAGGCAATATTCCTTGTCTGGCTGATTTGACTTACTCGGTTTCTTTTAAGCAATACCGGTTGATACCGCCACCGCTTACTTTGGCTGAGGAAGAACAATACCCGATTGCAATTGTTATTTACGTGGAGGCTGCAGCATGATTTCCGTAAAAGTTGAGCGCTCTCCTGCTGATCGTCAAGGACCTAAAATTGCAGATCCACTTATCAGCAGTGAAATCGTGGCCAGGGCTAGAGGTCTTGCCGAAATTGACCGGCACTGCAGCAACCGTAAACAGATAAATGGTAATTGCGCCCACCTGGGCCATGTCCGTACCGGGCTGATTGTTTCTGTACTGGATTCTGAAAAAGGTGAGTACCGAGGCATGATCACCCGCTCTGCCAGGGTTATTACCCGTGAGGGTGACAGTTTTACAGCCACCACGCCTTTAACCATTGAAATTGAGGATATTTAGATGTGGGATATTTTGCCAACTTTAATGGGTGATACTGTATCTGGGCAGCAATCCGTTAAGTCTGTACCGAGCGCCTATACCGTCGTAAAAGAGGGTGTTGGCATGCGCTATACAGTCAAGGATGATAGCGGCAGACAACTAGTGGTTGAATCACAAGATATATACCGTGCCGGTGAACCTGTAATTGTTCAAAACGGCTGGATAATTGGCCGTGCCGGAAAAATAAAACAACCTGTAACATATCAAGTTTAATTATCTGGAGGGATAAGCGATGAAGTTAATCACAAAAAACACGCTGCGAGTTGGTAATCTTGGTTTTTTAATGATTTTAGCTGCATTTTTTCTATTTATTCAAGGCTGTGGTGCAAATTTTTACAGTCAGGAAAAAAATGATAGCGGTGTTGTTAATCAAACTGCCTACTCTGGCGGGGTGCTTAATGACGCGCAAATATGGGACTCTGCAACTGGTCTTTTTAAGGATGTTATTGCAGGTAAAAGAGCGCTGGAAACCTTGTCTGAAGATGAATTTAAGGCGTTTAGATCTGAAGTTAAAAACAACTTTAACACCCACGCCAAAGAGATTGAGCAGCTCAAGGTTGTGGTTAAACAATTGCAGCTAAAATTTGAAAAGTTAAATGTGGAAACGCCTGGAAATACGCCTGGTGATACGCCTGGTACTGAGCCTGGAAATACAACAACTCCAAAAATATCAAATAGGTTTAATCACTGGAACCCTGATCCCACCGAGAGCGGTTGGCGTGGTAAATCAGCTTTTACTCTGTGCATCGGTGTTAGTTATGATGGCTGCAGCTTTAATGGTGCGCCAATGACACGCGGCAGCAATGACCATGACCGCGAAATGTGGTGGCTTGGCGGGGTTTCCAGGACTGGTGGAACTGTAATCTGCAAGGATGGTTCGACCACCTTTAAGTATCAGGTCAATGGTGGCTCAAGCATGCAGTGGGGGCAATGCTGATGCCGCCTGACGGGCAGTGTCCTAAAGAGGGTTGTACCACTATGCAGTTATTGACCCAGGAAACTAGGACAGAATTTGCAAAGCTATCAGCGATTGTTACTGAGAGTAAAGAGCATCTTAAGTTATCAATGAAGGAACGTCGTGAGCTTGACAAACTTGTAATTTGCCTGACTGCTGCCATCAAAAACCACACGGCAGATCTTGACAGAGGCACAGAGAGATTTGACCTGCAGGATACTAAAATTGATGATCAAGGCCAAGAAATACAGGCAGTCAAAACCAAGCTTGCTATTTTCGAGGACCGTGGCGCACGTCCATCTATTGTCGGCGCTGGATCAGGTGCTTTGATGGTAGCTCTATCAGAAATATTTAAGGCGGTGTTTAAATGAGTCAGGAAAAATTATCTCTAGGATATATCAAGACTGATAAAACCGAAAAAAAAGAGGGGAAAATGAAAAAGATTGTAAAGGGTTATCAAAGTACAGAGTTGTATGTTGTTATGGCTTTAATCGCAAAAACAATGGGTTTGGAAGCCTGGATTACACCTGAAACCATTCAGGCAACACATACCCAGGTCAGCGCTATTGCTGCTGGTATCCAAGGTGTGGCAGCCACAGATAACAGTGTTTTTGTCTATGTTCTTGCAATTATCTATGTTGCCGGTCGAACCTGGTTAAAACATAAGGAATTAAACCTGCAACCTGATCCACAAAAAGCCTGATAATTGATAAAATTTTATCAACCAAGAAATAAAAGGGAGAAAGTCCCATGGTAACCAAGTCTTTTAAACAGGCATTTGGCCGGACAATGGATCATGAGCAAGGTTTTG
>PIVM01000065.1 GCA_003353945.1 Gammaproteobacteria bacterium | reverse complement strand
GTAGCGTAAAATACACGTTGAGGTAGCGTCCGCGAAGGTCAGCTTAGCTGTTCCAGAAAGCATAGTTTTCATTTTTCGCATTTGGCCGCTTCGTAACATCAGCAGGCACATGGAAAAAAATCAAAATCCTGGCAATAAGCAAATTCCCAAAGACCACTTACTCTAAATTGTTATCCCCCGTTGTACGGTCAGGTCGGGATCTATTTTGAAAACCGCAAGGTTGAGTTCGTACTCATATAGCTAAAAACACAATTGTTGGCGGTTATCGCAGCTACCCGGTCACCTCCCCAGATTAACAGAAAATTGTAATGCGATTTGACTGGGGAATTAGCTCATATCTTTGATGCGTTCCCGAATGCGTTCCTGAACAACAACAGCTAACTCATTCGGTTTAAACTTTGATAAAAAACCGTCACAACCGACTTTTTTTACCATCGCTTCATTAAAACTGCCGCTTAAGGAAGTATGCAAAACAACAAAAAGGTCTTGCAGGCGGGGGTCATTTCTAATTTCTGCTGTTAAACGATAGCCATCCATTTCTGGCATTTCCGCATCGGTAATCACCATTAGCAGCTTTTTGGGAACATCCACTCCCTCGTTAGCCCATTTTTTAAGACGATTGTATGCCATAAGCCCATCAGTATCTTCAATGATTTTCAGACCCAGTTGCCCTATCGTCTCACGAACCTGGGCCAAACCAACGGAGGAATCATCAACAATCAGTACTTCCATATTGCTGGCATACTGGTACAAGGATAAATCCAGCACTTCATCTGACAATTGCGTATTAAAAGAGACTATTTGCGCTAGTACCTTTTCAACATCAATAATTTCTACAATTTCATCATTAATGCGGGTAAGCGAAGTGAGATAGTGGTCTCGACCAGAAGCAGGCGGAGGCGGCAATACTTCTTCCCAATTGAGATTTTCGATATTTTCCACGCCTCCAACCAAAAATGCCTGCACTGAATTGTTATATTCAGTCACTATCAGTGCCGCACTTTCACGATCTTTAATCGGCTGTTTTCCAACAGCCATGCTCAAATCCATGACGGGTATTGTATGATTACGTAAATGCATTACGCCCACTATCACCGGATGGCTATGGGGAACAATGGTCAACGCAGGCAATGACAGTACTTCTTGCACTTTAAATACGTTAATAGCAAACTTTTGACGGCCATTGAGTCGAAAAACCAATATTTCCAGCCGATTTTGCCCAACAAGCTGTGTGCGTTGATCAACTTTGTCTAATACGCCTGCCATCGTGGATTATTTGTGTCCTCTCATTCAACCGAAAAAGTACTGCTTACTAGATGGTGCACAACCAACAATACTGTTCCAAGTTTAGTCAAACACTCAGAAATTGGATAATTTGTTTATTGAATTAATTTTGACCTCGTGGAAATCCACACACAAACTGATCGCTTTGCGATCACAACAGCGCCTGAATAAAGTTATTCTATCTGAAGTACCGGAATATTCTCAGCTTTGATACGCATCAGCGTCTAATTGAAAAATGCGAGGTCCAAATTCTGTAACACGAGCTCATTCAGAAATTTAGAGGGATCATTCAGGAAAGACGGCAAAATCGTAACTTTGCCGCCCGCGGGTGAATACAAGCCAACAATCGAGCTAACTGACAGCGCTATGATGTAATTCCAGTGCATCCAGCAATCTGTTATGGCTTTCTTGTAACCACTCACCCCTGAATTCACCCTGCTCAGCATCCAGTCTGGCAAATGATGTCGCGAACAACTCACTGACGAGTTCTCTGGTCTGTGAATAAGCCTCTGCTTTCTGCAGTATATCGAGCAATCCTTGGTTGTAATGCCCTAGACCTTTCATTGGATTTTCGTGTTGCACATGACGATCCGGCCCAAGATCGGAGACACTTTGATAAGCTCGCTCTGCCTGTACCACCTGGGTTTGACTCAAACTCAATGACATGGAAGCCAATTCATCCATATCCATGTCCAATGCCATCGCTTTCTCAAACGCCTGAGCCATATCACCTGAGAAAAATTTATCGGCTAAGGTACTGATTTGACTAATCAAATCTTGGATAGCCACAAGCTCATCTTCATCCAGATCACCTTGCACGGATAATTCAAAGCTGGCCGCATAAGAAGAAGAGTTCTGTTGAAAAGCAGCGATACCTAACTGTCGAGCACTCGAACCATCATCGTCCGTGTTTCGATATAATGCCCCTGTAGCCCCTTCTCGCTGTTGCATCAACATACTGATGAAGGATAAATTGATTTTATCCCCATCTCGGGTCTCGATACTGAGATCTACTGATTCTGAAGCCAGAAAACGTTCTCTGTAAGCTGCTACCACAACACTATCAGCATTGCTTGCGGCTCGAGAACGCAGGCTTTGAACATCACTGCTGGGAACTGCTTTGGCATCCGTAGAACTATCCATAGAACTGACAGTCGGTGAGACTGGGGTTGCAGCTTTCTCCGTTGCGGGCTGATCCGCTTTAGTGCTGGGGTTCTCTCCAACAAGATAGGTTTCTCTTAATTCTTCAATCCCTTTTTCGAGCAATTCAGTTGTTTTATTTACACCTTCTTCGACCGGCCCCTCATAAAATCCATAGCCCTTTAATATATCTATCGCTTCGTCCCTGCCTTTCTGGAATCCCGCCAGCCCTTGATCCAGAGCCTCTTTCAATTCTTCCTGACTAGCCCCTGCTTCTGCAAGACTGCTTACACGCTGTTCAATAAAATTCAGGATGGTTTCGGCACTCTTCTCGGGAGAATGCATTGACTGGGCTGGAGCTGGACGCGCAACCTCTTGCACATTCGAGCTAAAATAGCTCACACTGCTTTGAGACTGATACGCTAACTGCATACCCTTTGACGAGATCGACACTTCGACCGAGCTGCTGGCACTGTATGACAATGCCTCGTAGGACTGTACTCCTGATCGGGATGCATCATTTAATCCCTGCAATGGATTTTGAAATGCCTGTGGAAATCCTTGAAGTGGAAGTCCTTGAGAAAGTGCTACAGTATTCATTTAGCTGTCCCCGTCATTGATCCGCCCATTACGGAGCGTTTCTATGCTTTTATATAACGGCCAGCGGGCTGAACACTTTAGCACCAATCCATAATTTATATTCGTATTTTAGAAGTCTTGCTTATAATCAGAAAATCCTTTTGACTACATATCCCAAGTTATGCAGTAGGATGATTATCAAAGCGCAAATATCTTCATAGACATAGAACAAAAAGGCCAGCTAATTCAATTAGCTGGCCTTCCTATCTACTTTAATGGATTAACTTCAGAAATCGTAACCACTTTCATTATGTAATACGACATCCAAGCCCTCGGTTTCCTCTTCCGCCGTTACTCGCAGACCAACCAGTACATCCGTTATTTTGAGCAGTATATAGGTCAACACTGCCGTATAAACCAGCGTTGAAATAACGCCAACAAACTGCACTCCCAACTGCCCGGCTATTGTCATGCCCTCAGCTAATCCCTGACCACTGAAAATACCCAACTCAGAACTTGCAAATAAGCCTGCTGCCATGGTGCCTAATATACCACCTACGCCATGAACCGGAAATACGTCCAGGGAGTCATCGATTTTCAGCCTTCTCTTGATCGTTAAGGTAGCAAAGAAACAGACAACGCCAGCCGTAACACCTATGACCAATGCACCGGCTGGTCCTACAAATCCGGACGCCGGTGTGATCGTACCCAACCCGGCCACCATGCCCGTCACGATACCCAGTGCGCTCGGCTTGCCATACTTGACCCATTCCACCACTGACCAACTCAGTGCGCCCGCCGCAGCCGATATGTGGGTGACCAACATCGCCATCCCTGCATCACCGTTGGCTGCCAGCGCACTGCCAGCATTAAAGCCAAACCAACCCACCCACAACATACCGGCGCCGGTAACCGTCATCGTCATATTGTGCGGTGGCATCGCGGTAGTTGGAAAACCGCGACGATTACCAATGACCAGCGCTGCAACCAGCGCCGCCGTACCGGCTGTAATATGGACAACTGTGCCACCAGCAAAATCTAGCAAACCCATCTCAGCGAGCCAACCACCACCCCAAACCCAATGAGTAATCGGCGCATACACCAGCAATAACCAGGCAGCAGAAAATATCAGTACAGCCGAAAATTTCATCCGCTCAGCAAAACCACCAATAATGAGTGTCGGCGTGATAATAGCGAAGGTCATTTGGAACATAACAAAAACCGTTTCCGGAATATCTCCGCTTAAACTGTCCTGTCCCACACCAGCAAGAAATGCCTTGCCCAAACCACCGAAATAAGCGTTACCCTCAGCAAAGGCGATACTGTAAGCCCCAAGAAACCACAAAACGGATGCGAGACAGGCGATGCCAAAACACTGCATCAGCACCGACAACACGTTCTTGGAACGCACTAGGCCGCCATAAAAAAGAGCTAGTCCAGGCAATGTCATAAACAGCACAAGAGCCGTCGAAGTTAATATCCAGCTCGTATTAGCCGCATTAAGTTCCTCTGCAGCCTGTGCAGGGGAACCGAATAAACCCAGCACTACTGCAACGCTAAGCCAGTGCAAATGTTCTCGTTTAATCATTATTGTCATCCTCACAGACATTGTCATATAACGTGATCGTTACTCCGTAACTCAACATCCACATATCACAACATAGTTTTTACGACAGAGTATTGTCGCTTCAAATTATAGGTAACTATTCGGTGCAACTATCACGTCCAAAAAAGCGCATTATATCCAGCACCGTGCACAGTGGCAATATTACTTTATATATCAACCGCTTATGCACTATCTATGGTCACTTTGTCACGCTGTGCACCATATGCGATCATCAAATCTAACACATGCGGTATACCGCTCTTGAGCACAGACTTGCGTACTCAGTCGAACCGAATTTATGGAAATGTTAGGAAAACAGAACCTTAGCGTCTTTGTCAGTCAAATCGAAAGAATGGAAATTATTTTTCAAACAAGCCTTTGGCCATTTTTGAAATAATCTCGACATGAAGCTTCATTTGCTCTTCAGATAGGGTATCAATATCAAATATGCGCTCGTAAAGTGGCCCCAGCGTCACATAAGCAAGTACCATATTGGTAAATACAATCAACAGGGACGTCATTTGCTTTTCAAATCCAGGCGCAGCGTAAGGATGCCCCCTCAGTAATCGCGGCCCATTGAGCAGCATTGGCTTACACCATCGATCCGTTATCAGATTTAGCTGCTCACCACCGGCCAGGGTCGCATGCTGCACTAATCGGGAAACATTGGCATGATGGACATGATACCGGAATAATTCACTGATCAGCTCCTCACTGAATAAAACTCGCTCATCCATCCCGTCCTCTTCAGCAGCCAGCATCTCCGCTATTGGATCAAGTAGCCTGGCAACCACAGCTTCGTAAAGCGCCTGTTTGTTTTTAAAATGCTTATATATGCCGGGACCACGAATCCCTACGACATCAGCAACGTCACCCAATGAGGTGGCATCAAAGCCAACACTGGCAAACATTTCTTCAGCGGCATCCAATATCCTTTCAGCGGTTGGTTTATTCTTCATTGATTTCCCGATTTAAATCAATTTGATAGCAGTACTTATATTAAAATAACCATTTTGAAAGATAGGTTACTAGTTACTATAGTATAACTTAGATTACGCTAAAGTATATGACTACATTATTGATGCGGAGCAGCATGTACTGGCACATATTGTAAATAATGAGCGTCGGATCAATATTCAACTCTTCAGCAACACGATCATCATTCCCGCTGCTTGATGGATCGCTTTGCAAATAAGCGGATATGTGCCATAACGACAAAGATTACCGGACATTGCTCCGTTAACATCATCACTTGGGATAGTTTTTTGCGAAAATAATGCCGCTGCAATTGATCATTTAAATAAAATCAAACATTGTCAATCGACACTTTGTTTATTCAACTAGATTACTCTCTTCTCGTTCACTCTTTTTTTTCGGATGCTGTTTCAACATCTCTTTTAGCCATTGGGCTTCATTAGCAGTAATCGGATAAATGCCACCTATGCTGCAGCGCTGATCCCTAACCAGAACAGCGTCACCTGCATACCCACAAAAACGAGAATGCCGCGTCTTAAAAGCAATCGTATCAGAAGCAAACAGTAGATCGCAGGACGGAAACAACTCAAGCAGATAAGCTTGCCGACGTGGTGCCCAAACAATGATATGGTGCCGATCAACTCGCCGCCAATCATGTATCGTATTTGTAAAAAAACAGTCGGTTTTTCTTGCAGTAATGGTTTTGATATCAACAGTCGAAGCCAACGGACTTTTACTTGAATTACCTTGTGACTCCTTGTTGCCCGCCATCTCGTTCGCAGTTAATACAACTGGCTGGAAAAACAGAATCGCCCCCACCAACAAAATGATCCGTCGATAAGATTGCAACTTCCGTAAACCATTACATTGGGAAATCATCAGCTTTCACTTTTGCCCTTTCTAACAAAAGACGATAGTGACACTCCATGAATTTTAACCATAAGCCCCCTCCCCCTTCAAGGCGCATTAGACCCTCAATCATATCAACATACGACCAAACTTGTCGTCAGTAGTTTCAATTGAAAAAGCCAGCAATAACCACAACTTGAAAGTACTTTGTTGTTATATAACGCCTGCGACTTAAAACAAATGGATTGATCGTATGGATCAATCTACGAGCTGAAAAAATATTTTTCCTGAACTCGAATAGGTTATAGTCATGCACAGTTTTGGTTCATGGAAAAAGTAAATAGCGATGTTAGTTGAAGATCATTTCTATCAAATCGATGCATTACGTTTATATTATCAACGCCACATACCAGAGGATGAGCAATATAAGCGAACCCTGCTATGCCTGCCTGGCTTGACCCGAAATCACCAGGATTTTTCAGCACTCATTCCTCACCTGGAAAACCACTACCAGATAATTTGTCCCGATTTACGCGGAAGGGGCAAATCCGATTATGACCCCCATCCAACAAATTATGGTCTTGAGGTTTATGTAGAAGATATTTTGGCTTTGTTGGACCAACTTGACATTGACTGTGTTGACATCATCGGCACATCACTGGGCGGAATTTTGGCAATGATCATTGCTAGCGAGCAACCTCAGCGCATTAACAAAGTTATATTGAATGATATTGGTGCGTACGTTCCTTTAGAACCTTTGCAATATATCGCCGAGTATGTCAAAGCAAGCAAACCGTTCAATTCATGGACCGAGACAGCTAATACCTTAAAGTTGGTGAGCAAAACATCTTTTACTGACTTGACGGATAATGATTGGCTAAAACTCGCAAAGCGAGGTTATGTTGAAAATGGCTCAGGACTTATCTGCCCCGATTACGATCCTGCATTAGCAGACACACTAAACCCTCAAGCTCTTGATCTATGGCCATATTTTGACAGCTTATTAGCGGTGCCTATTCTCTTACTTCGTGGAGAGAACTCCTTATTATTAACACCCGACATCATAAATGAAATGAAAATGATCAAACCGGACATGAAAGTCGTGTGCATTCCAAATCGCGGTCATACACCTTTTCTTGATGAGGCTCCTGCCATTCAGGCCATCAATGAGTTTCTAAGAAACTAATTTCTTCACATTGATTTTTTATAAATATTTTTTTCACTATGAAGATTTAGGCCAAGTGTACTAAACTTAGCTTTTGTTATTCAAAACAACTACCACCACATGGACAGGGGTGTAACTGGAAATAAAAGGCTAATTCGATGAATGTCGAGTTTATTAATCCATTTCTCCATTCGATCACTAACATCCTTAACACAATGGCAACGCTGAACGTTGAACACGGATCTATCTCATTAAAAAATCATAATACGCCTTTAGGAGACGTAACAGGGATAATCTGCATGTCATCCCCACAAACTCAAGGCACCCTGGCAATTTCTTTTTCAGCACCGGTGATTATTGACATTACGCAGCGTATGCTAAACGAGAAGGTTTCTGCAATTGACGAGACAGTAACTGACTTGGTGGGAGAATTAACCAATATGGTTAGCGGGTCGGCAAAACGTTTGCTGGACGAGAAAGGCTATGATTTTGATATGGCAACTCCGGAGGTTTTTTCCGGGAAAGACAAAGTAATCGCCCATCAAGAAAACACTGCTGTCATCATTATCCCGTTGAAGGCAGAGTCGGGTGATTTATTTGTCGAAATCTGTTTTGAAAAGAACGCGGCCTAAATTAGCCTATAAGGCAAATTGAAAACCACTAATTAAAATCGGTACTGAAAATTCGCGCGCATCCCACCATCGGACATTATCTCCATTTGGTATTGAATACCTTGCTCGAAAGTCTCCATCGTCTGCTCAGGATCAGACTCACGCCGTTCTCCAGATAACAGTTTATAAACGTATATGATGTCCTTTAGTGACAAACAGACTGGCAGGTAGTAATCCGTGAAATAATCACTCGTCACAGTCAGATCTTCCTGCGAATCAGTCGTAGTCGGTAGCGTTGCCCAGTAAGCGTTATCCTTTGCTGTTGCCAGCATCGGTGTAGACAACAATATAACGAATAACATTGCTGATTGTGTGTTTATTTGATCCCGCAAAAAACCTCTGGCTGGTACAAATTTTCGAACGAATCCCTTTTTGTTGTCTTCATCTGCCAATACTACAGATAGATTGAGTGGGCTTTTCATTATGTCGTACATCAATACCGACCTTCTTTATTATCAGCCAAGCTGAACTTTCTTAGTGCTATCGCATATTATGAGGCTAAAATAATATTATTATTTAAACTATAGCTCATCGTAATTGGTTATTATATGAACTACAACCCCCTAAGCGCACATTTGTGAACTGAATATCAAACTATTTTTAATATAGCATATCGATATATAAAGACAGGCCACCCTCCAAAAACCTCCCTCTACAAAAATGAATACAGAAATTCCTAATTCTTTCTCAAGAGATTGATAAATTCAAACTTCCCACAAGAGGAAAGCCTTGGAAATGAGAACTCGTGCGCTGTAAAAAATATGCGGGGGAGTACAGTGGCCGATCAGTCACACACTTTAGGGAAATTCCTCATCAGCAAGCCGAATTCCAGTTCTTGCGGCTGTGCCACTGGAATTTTTACTTCATAACCAGATCCTGGTGCAACGGTCATCGCATTACCCTTACTGTCTTCCATCTGCGAAAGTTGGAATATTTGATTGCCAGCGGGCGACATCAGCTCCAGAGTATCGCCTACTGAAAATCGGTTTTTAACTTCCACCGTGACATATCCAGCCCCTGAATTCACATCAATGACTTCACCACAAAATTGTTGCTGACTAGGCAGGGAATTACCCTGCTCATAATTTTGACATTCATCAGGCGCATGACGGCGATAAAAACCTTCGGTATAACCACGGCTGGCCAGATTATCCAACTGGTTCATTAGGTCATTGTCAAAATCCTTACCTGCCATCGCATCATCAATTGCCTGGCGATAAACCTGTGCAGTACGGGCCACATAATAGTGAGACTTTGTGCGCCCTTCAATTTTCAGCGAATGCACTCCCATCTCACAGAAGCGTTTCACATGGCGAACCGCTCGCAAATCTTTGGAATTCATAATATAGGTGCCATGCTCGTCTTCAAACGCTGGCATATAGTCTTCCGGTCTACCCTCCTCCTGCAGCAAGTAGATAGCATCACTCGTTTCAACGGATTGTTGATTTCGATGCAGTTCAGATACCGAGACAGGAACGATATCACCCTCGGCAGTCTCCCTGGCCTCATGAGCATCGTACTTCCAACGACAAGCATTGGTGCATGTGCCCTGATTGGCATCACGATGGTTGATATAACCCGATAAAAGACAGCGACCGGAATAGGCAATGCATAAGGCGCCATGAACAAACACTTCCAGCTCCATTTCCGGCACTTGCTGGCGAATTTGTTCGATTTCATCCAAGGATAATTCTCGCGACAGAATCACTCTTTGCAAGCCATAGGTTTGCCAGAATTTCACTGTCGCATAATTCACTGCATTCGCTTGTACCGACAGATGTATTGGCAAGTCCGGCCATTTTTCCCGCACCAATGAAATCAAACCCGGATCAGACATAATCAGTGCATCAGGGTTTAGTTCAATGACCGGTTTTATATCGTCAATAAAGGTCGCAATTTTTCTGTTATGGGGGGCAATATTGCTAACCAGATAAAATTTCTTACCCAGTGCATGTGCTTCTTCAATACCCTGCTGAAGATTATCCAGACTCTTAAACTCGTTATTACGCACACGCAGACTGTAACGGGGCTGCCCGGCGTAAACGGCATCTGCGCCATAGGCAAAGGCATATCGCAGGGTTTTCAGGTAGCCTGCTGGAGATAATAATTCTGGTTTCATGATTCTCTTAATGACAGGAATTGTCGAAATAACGTGCTATTTTAACACGTTTCATTGCGTGATAAGTCAAGTTCAGTACGCTGCGCCAATAAACCAAATAATCCTCCGGTATGAATAAAAACAATGTCGTCGCTGTCACTGAATCGGCCTTTTTTTATTTCTTCCAACAGACCGTGGAATGCTTTTCCCGAATACACAGGGTCCAGTAGAATACCTTCCAGTTTGGCCAACAGCCGAATGGTCTGAAAAATGTCTTTTGTCGCCTTGGCATACCCTGGACCAACATAACCGTCAATCACATGGATATCCAATTCATCGACATTCAACGATTGATTATAACGCTGCTGCCAATCCCTTAAGTCTGCACGTACTTTTTGCAAAAAGTAGTTTTCATCGTCACAAACATTGATTCCCCACACCTCTGCGGACAACTCATGAAGCACATTACCAGCTGTCAATCCAGCCTGTGTGCCGCCCGACCCCGTGGCACTGATAATATGCCGCGGCTTAATGTCGTGCTGCAAAAAGTCAGCGGCCAATTCTTCGCAACAACGAATATAGCCCCAAACCCCAATACCATCGCTGGCACCGGTAGGAATCAAACAAACCTTACGGCCTTGATCTTCGTAATGACGCAGCCACTGCACCATCAATTCCTCTAGATTACGTTGATAATCCACAGGTGCATAGTAGCTAATATGGGCACCAGCCAACTCATCCAACAACAAATTGCCATCAGCCGGTTCATTGGGGTTTTCACCGCGTTTTTCGCCGCGTTTTTCACCACGTAAAACGAGATGCACAGTAAGACCCAGCTGTGCCCCCAATAAAGCCGTGGTGCGACAGTGGTTTGATTGAATACCCCCACAGGTTATAACGGTGTCACAGCCCTGGGCCAAGGCGTTAGCCAGCGTAAACTCCAACTTACGAATCTTGTTCCCGCTCGTGGCACAACCGGTTAAATCGTCCCTCTTTATCCAGATGCGCGGGCCACCTGTTTTTTTTCTGAGACGGTCAAGCGGCTGCAAAGGCGTTGGCAACTGCGCCAGGGACAGACTGGGGGGATAATCAACAAGATTCATAGTCTGAGTCTAACGATTTATCCAATTGACTTGATTGTTCCTTTGGGCAAGACAGCGCTTACAGCGGTTTTCTGAAATTTTAGCTCCACATTTTCAGCCACTTTCAGCAATAGAAAATCATCGTCGATTTTTCGCACTTTGCCAATAATACCGCTATTGGTAACTACCTCATCACCAACACCCAAACTTCCCAGCATGGTCTGGTGTTCTTTTTGACGCTTGCGTTGAGGGCGAATCGCTAAAAAATAAAACAAAACAAAAAGGCCGATCAGAAAGGCAAACTGAAATAATTCAGCATTTTGTGGTGCTTGTGCTGCACTCTGCGCATAAGCAGCAGGAATCAGGAGGCTCATATAATAATCCTGTTTTTCAATAAGTTAAATAAAATAGCTAAAGATAATTCTAGAATAAATAAGGACCAGCGGAATACTGTACCCTGTTTGGCGCAAGCCCGCAAATAACAGGATGCTTGTTCATTCTGTTATTTCAAACTAGAAACCTGTCTACAGCTCAGCAGCATAATCCATAATCAAGGGACAGTGGTCTGAAAATCGTTCATCTTTATAGATAGACTCGCTCACTATTGCCGCCTTCAATTCCGGCGTGACCACCTGGTAATCCAGGCGCCACCCCACATTCTTGGCCCAGGCTT
This sequence comes from Gammaproteobacteria bacterium, assembly GCA_003353945.1. GTDB lineage: Bacteria > Pseudomonadota > Gammaproteobacteria > Pseudomonadales > PIVM01 > PIVM01. Next base: position 16,473 of record PIVM01000065.1, on the reverse strand, counting down.
GTCCCCGGTTTGACCACCAGGTGTATTGATCGGGCTCTTGATTGATTATCCTAAAGGCATCAACATAACCCACATCGCTGAACAGTGATTCAATCCAGGCGCGCTCTTCGGGCAGAAATCCAGAATTTTTCTGGTTGGGCTTCCAGTTTTTCAAATCAATTTCTTTATGACAGATATTCCAATCGGCGCAAATGACATACTCCCTGTCTTCAGCACGCAGATTTTTAAAATGCGGCATGATCTTATCCATAAAATCAAATTTAATCTGTTGACGCTCATCACCGCTTGAACCGGATGGCATATACAGCGACACGACACTTATCTTATCAAAATCGACCTGTAGATAACGACCTTCACTGTCACAGGGATTCCAACCCAAGCCATAGTGGACTTTGTCAGGTTCTTTGCGACAATAAATCGCTGTTCCACTGTAACCTTTTTTTTCAGCATCGCTGAAATAACAATGATAACCCTCGGGATGAAAAATAGGATCAGTCAGCTGATCCTGCTGAGCTTTGGTCTCTTGTATACAAACGACATCAGCTTTTTGTATGGCTAACCATTCAAAAAAACCTTTGCGAGCAGCCGCCCGAATTCCATTGGTATTGCAGGTGATAATACGCATCGCTTCTTTTCTTGTTCCCAGCCGTTAAAATTCATAAAAGGGCGACATGTTAACGGAAACCCGTTGCCAAGCAAACTCTCATCAGCGCAAATTTAAAAGAGATGCTAGAATCATTATCTTTCTCACATAAGCTGATTAGCCAACTTGAAAAATAACAATACACCCTCTCCCTCTGTTCTTGTTTTTGATTCCGGTGTCGGCGGCCTGAGTGTTTTCCAGGAAATACGCGCTCTTTTGCCGACTATTGACCTGATCTATGCCTGTGATAACAAGGCATTTCCCTATGGCAACAAAGCGGAAACGCATCTGCTTGAACGCGTACTGCATGTACAAAAAGAATTGGTTTATCGATTCCCTATCGATTTGCTGGTTTTGGCCTGCAACTCAGCCAGCACTGTGGTATTACCCCACCTGCGCGAAGAACTGGCAATACCCGTGGTCGGTGTTGTACCGGCAATTAAACCGGCAGCACTTGCCTCTAGATCAAAGGTCATTGGTCTATTGGCAACAGAGGCGACCGTCGAACGACAATACACCCAGGAGCTGATCGATGACTATGCAGAGGACTGCGATGTTATCAGTGTAGGCAGTCAACGCCTGGTAGAAATTGCTGAATACAAACTCCGTAATCAGACTATTGATCACGGTGGCATTGAAGCGGTGCTATCCCAGTTATTTTCACACCCGAAAGCAGATCATATGGATACAGTGGTTCTTGGTTGTACGCACTTTCCACTATTACGTGATGAACTGGCAGCGCTTGCCCCCCAGCCCATCAATTGGATAGATTCTGGCTCAGCCATTGCCAGAAGAGTACAGCAATTGCTGGCAACAGATCTACCTGCTGGAGATCGAGCTACCAAGCTACAAGCGGCTTTCACGCAAGCGTGTGCCAAACACCAACAAATCTATCCCTATTTGCGATCGTTGGGCATTGAAGAAATTACGATTATTGATGGCTAACATCACACCGGCTTTAGACTTGATTTGTCCCAGGAACCGCTCTTTTCAACAATAATAAAAGATGCGCCTCCTTTTGCGAGCAACTTCTCATCACACTCCACACGCGCTTCAACGTGAATGCGCCGACTCCCCTTATACACCGCTTCGGCAAAACAATGTACGACCCCTTTGCTAACATTGGTTAAGTAAGCAATCGTCAAATCCGTAGTCAAACTCAACTGCTCTTCTTCAACCAACGAGTAGGCCGCAGCACCTGCAGCACTGTCGATCAACGAGGCAATCAACCCGCCGTGTAAAATGCCAGCACTGTTCAGCAGCTCCTTTCTAACCTCAACGCTCACATCAGATCGACCACCCTCCATTTTATTTATCTGGAAACCCAGCATGCCGATAAACGGGCTCTCTTTACTTAAATCGAGCATATAACCTCACCTTGTCACTACAATAGTCGCTACATTAACTGGCGTGATAGAGTGTAATCATTAGTCCAATGAAGACAAGCGAAGAATTTAAGCTATTCTATAAAGCAGGACGCATATTAGGGATAGAGTAAGAGCGTAGACGGCACATCACAACGCGATTATAAACGCTGAACAAAAACAACCGACTTAAACAGAATCCTATGCCAAACCCTGACACATCCATACTGGTTGTTGACGATACCAAATTCAGCACAACGATCATTACACGCACATTAAAAAGTGGCGGTTATACCAACCTAAACCACGCAGACAGTGCCAAGGAAGCGCTGGCAATTCAGGAAAGAACGCCTGCCAGTATTTTGATTGCCGACTGGTTAATGCCGGAAATGGACGGCCTGGAACTAACGCGCCAGATAAGACTTTATGATGAAGCGAGCAACCGTCATACGTATATCATTATGCTGACCGCCAGAGACGGTGTTGAAGCACTGCAGCAAGCTTTTGATGAAGGCGTCGATGATTTTGTAAATAAATCCGCCATGCAAAATCAATTGCTGTCAAGAGTGTTGGCAGCAGAACGACTGGTTGATAATCAAAACCGCTTGTTACGCGATAATCTGCAACTTCTCAATGCAAACCGCAATTTGCAAGAATTGATTACAGTGGACCCCTTGACAGGGTGTGGCAGCCGGGACTTTGCATTACAGCAGCTGGAGACCACGCTAGAGCACAGTGAATCAAGGGGAGATGCCTCTTGTCTACTTCTGATAAGAATCTCTAACTGGAATCTGATTCGACAAAAACAGCCCGAACATATATGCAATGAAATCCTTACCGGTATCAGTCGCAGACTGCGCAACCTCGTGCGCCCACTGGACCAACTCGCCCGTATGGGAGACGCAACATTTGCCGTGATTGCCCATCAACCCAATGTTAATCAATGCACAGCAGCGACGTATCGTCGGGTACACGAAGGCATTAATCTACGCGCTTTTAAAACCTCCATCGGTTTTCTTTCCCTGAATGCTCATATGTGCATAGCCTCAGCGCAACGCTACAAAGGTACTCCCGATGCCAAACAGCTGGTCAAGTTGGCACAGGACAAACTCGCCAAAGCATCAGATACGCACAATATCTGTGAGGTACATTATCAAACGCATAAAGATGACTGAAATCAATCATTAACCACAAGTCTGACCACCGTCAATCGGCATAGCAATACCTGTGATATAGCGAGCTTCAGGCGATCCCAAATAGACCACTGCTGCCGCAACCTCTTCAGGTTCGGCTGCTGGCATTAAGGGAAACAACTTGCTTATCAAATCCATATCGGCTTCGTGAGGCAGATCAAAATTCATCATCAAAGGAGTAGCAACCGCCCCAGGGCAAACAGCATTGACCCTAACGCCCTTTTTTGCAAATTCCATCGCCATCGACTTGGACAGCATTACAACGCCAGCTTTACTTGCACAATACATGGCGTTGTATGCCTGCCCCTGAAGTCCTGCAGATGACGCCATGTTGACAATACAGCCCTGACTTTCAATCAGGTGAGGCATTGCCGCCTGGCTCATATAAAACACACCCGACAAATTGACATCCATCATCGTCTGCCAATCTATGTCGGTGATATCGGCAAGGTGTTTGGCTTTAGCAAAACCGGCAATATTGCATAATAGGTCCAAACGGCCATAACGATCCGTTGCTTCCTGAACTGCTGCTCGACATTGTTCAGCCTCGGCCACACTGAAAACCTTGGTGACAACATTGGCACCAGTGGCTGTCAGTTCCTCCCCGGTCTGCGACAGCAGTACGCCGTTAACATCGCTTAAGAATAGTGAAGCTCCCTGTTCCGCCAACATCACCGCCGTTGCTTTTCCTATACCCGACGCAGCACCCGTGATTAAAGCCACTTTGCCTGCAAATTTCTTCTCTATCATGGATTTATTTACCTTATTTTATTGATACTTTGCTTTCACTAATGTATACCCAAAGACAATCTTAAACACCTCAACAGCAACACAGCACCACCCAATTGGGTGGTTTATTTAGCTATTATTCTGGGCAGAGTAAGCCATGTAATGACGCTTATAACAAGTATAAAGAGCACCTTATCATTTTCACTTCCCAACACTCGGACGAAAAGAGCCATCCCGTCAGTATATGAGGCAAACAATTATGATCGACCTGGAAGAATTCGAACGGATCAAACAACTGAAGTACCGTTATCTGCGCGCACTGGATACCAATGACTGGAATCTGATGCGCGACTGCTTAACAGCCGATTGCACTGCCCGTTATGACAGTGGTAAGTACAGTTACGATGGCCGGGATGCCATATTGGAATTTTTCACTACGTTTATGAGTCCGTCCCACATATTAACGCTACATCAGGCTCATCACCCCGAAATCGACCTGACCGACGAAACGCATGCCACTGGCACCTGGTATCTGCAGGATATTGTTATCAGCACACAGGATAATTTCGCGCTCAGAGGCGCTGGTTTTTACCATGACAATTACGTCAAAATCGAGGGTGAATGGAAAATCAATCAAACCGGTTATGACAGAACCTATGAAGAAACCGAAGAGCGTAGCGACAAACTTCAGATAACCAATAATATGTTTACCCAGGATCAAGATTCATAGCAGTGATCCAAGCTCTTTGGCGTGTGTCACGTCCCCTTCATAACTTGCGCGAGTTTGATGGACACAGTTCAAGCTCGCCGTTAACAAACTCCCGCCAAAGTTGCACTCAGGGCTACCTTCAGCATGGGAACAATGGCAAAAATAAGGCATAATGCCGCCTTTTCTGATAGCGTCATACTTAGACGTACACGCAAACAGACGTACACGCAAAGGTATTGATACCCATGAGCGAAATAAAGGCAAAACTTGACGAAAATACAGCCCTATTGACCGCAGCTGGCGCACCCTGGGAAATGCAGGAGCAAGCCATTGATGGTATACCCTACAGGCTTTACGCCAATGCACCGAAAACTGTCAAGGAACTACTTGATGCAGGTCGGCAGCACGGCGACAAAGAATTTCTGATTTTTCAAGACGAGCGCTGGAGTTTTAATCAGTTTTACAAAATGGCCGACCAGATCAGCCATCAACTCGTCCACCAGTACCATATTAAAAAAGGTGATCGGGTAGCCATAGCCATGCGTAACTACCCTGAATGGATGGTTGCTTTTGTCGCTATCAGCAATATCGGCGCAGTCGCGGTACCTCTGAACAGTTGGGGACAAGCTGAAGAGTTGGAGTACGGCCTGACCGATGCAGGCGTCAAGGTAGTATTCTGCGATCAACGCCGTTTTGATCATATCGCACATCGTTTACCCGAATTAGGCGTTCCAGCCATTGTAGCGCACCCCTCTGACGAATTACCTGCCGCCATTTCCAAGGATATGCACTCGCTCGCAGAATCCGCCGGCGATGTTGAACTGCCTGTTGTCGATATCGATACTGAAGATACCGCGATGATCATGTACACCTCTGGGACGACTGGCAACCCCAAGGGTGCCATTTCCACCCAGCAAAATGTCTGTCAGGCAATTTATCATTTTGAACTTGCCGGTATCGCCGCTGCCATGACCAACCCTGATGCCATCGGTAAAATGCTGGAAAAAGGCTTTGATCCCAAAGTTCTCCTAGCCCTCCCTCTGTTTCATGTCAGCGGTTGTTACTCTGTTTTTCTGCTGTCACTGCGCGGTGGCCGTCCCATTGTCATGATGTACAAGTGGGATGTTGAAACAGCCTTACAACTGATCGAAGGTGAAAACATCACCATGGTCAGTGCAGTCCCTACCATGCTGTGGGAACTACTGGAATCGCCACAATGGTCTGATTACAACACCAACTCCATCTTTAGTTTTGGCGCAGGCGGTGCGGCGCAACCGGCCAGGCTACCCGAATTAGTTTCCAAAAAACTGCCCGACAGTTTCCCTGGCACCGGTTATGGCATGACCGAATCCAATGCAGCCGGTTTTTCTTCCACTGGCGCCGTCTATAGCGATAAACCAAAAGCCGCCGGCACTATCGCACCCATTGTGGATATTAAAATCTGTGACGAGAAAGGTAAAGAATTGCCTCAAGGCGAACCCGGCGAAATCTATTTGCGCAGCCCAACAGTGGTGCAAGGTTACTGGAACAAACCAGAGGCAACTGCAGAGACCTTTAAAGATGGCTGGCTCGTAACCGGTGATGTCGGTTATCTTGACGATGACGGCTACCTGTTTCTGACTGACCGTATCAAGGATATGGTGATTCGCGGCGGTGAAAACATCTATTCTGCCGAAATCGAAGCGGTTATTTATCAGCTTGAAGATATCGCTGAAGTAGCCGCTTTTGGCGTACCTCATGAAACACTCGGTGAAGAACTTGCCGTGGTCATTCGAGCGCGAGCAAATAACAGTCTCACCACTGAGACCGTGCAACGCCATATTGGTGAGCATCTGGCCAATTTCAAAGTACCTACCCATGTCTTTTTTAGTGAGAAGGAACTACCAAAAAACGCAGCCCGAAAAATTTTGAAAAAACAAATACGACAAGAGTACATTGCCAAATTAACAAAATAATCAACGCATAAGCAACCGAGAACCAAGGCATGACAGATCAGAGCATTCCCCAGGATTGGGCCATCCTGCTGGATGAATACCAGCGACGTATGGCCGCCGGTCGTGCCATGGGCGGCAAAGAAAAACTCTCAAAACGTAAACATGCCGGTATGCTCAATGCCCGCCAGATGATCGAATTGCTGGTGGACTCAGGCAGCTTCATGGAATTGGGCACTCTGGTAGGCTGTTTGAGTTATACCGATCAGCCACCTATTCCTGCTGATGCATTGGTAGGTGGTATCGCCCAAATTGATCAGCGTCCTGTGATGATAGGTGTGGAAGATTTTACCGTGGTGGGCGGCTCCATTGGACATGGCACCAGCGCCAAACGCTTGCGCCTGGCAAAATTGGCCGCTCAACAACGCATCCCCTATATCATGATATTGGACGGAGCAGGCGCCAGAGTCACCAACGCGCTTGAGCGTCATCCTTATGCCCCTAATGACTTACAAGAACTGGCTGCGCTCTCCGGCACAGTGCCTACCATCGCCATCGTATTAGGCTCCTCAGCAGGTCACGGCGCATTGACCGGATTGCTGATGGATTTTGTGATTATGCTGGAAAGCGCCTCCATGTTTTCTGCAGGCCCCCCTTTGGTGGCAGCCGCCCTCGGTGAAGAGGTCACCAAGGAAGAATTGGGCTCAGCCACAATGCATGCCACTGTTAGCGGTGTCTGCCATAATCTGGCGAAGGATGAAGCCGACGCTTGTGATCAACTAAAGCGTTATCTGAGTTACTTACCACAAAATGCCTGGCAGCTTTCCGAAATCATACCAGGCGATCAATCCACTGCACCACGTAAACTAGATGGCATCTTTGATCTAATTCCTCGCAGACTGCAAATCCCCTATGACATTAAACCTGTCATTGAACTGCTAATGGACAGCGACAGTGCTTTGGAAATTCAGCCACTTTACGGTACGGCCATCGTCACCGTTCTGGCACGCCTTGGAGGTCAAGCAGTCGCTGTTGTTGCCAACCAACCTATGGTAATGGCGGGTTCTATTGATCACGCTGCTGCGGAAAAAGCGGCTCATTTTATGGAAGTCGCTAATGCCTTTCACCTACCCGTGATTTTTCTGGCTGATAACCCCGGCATCATGTCAGGCAGCAAAGCAGAACAAGCAGGCACTCTGCGAGCAGCCGCCAGAATGTACATGGCGCAATCTCGAATTCAAAGCCCAAAACTGCATATTACGCTTCGAAAGGCCTTTGGCTTCGGCAGCTCCCTAATGGCCATGAACCCCTTTGATCATCAGACCATCACGCTGGCTCTGCCAGGCATCAGCCTGGGTGGCATCCCATCTACTGGCGGCGGCAATGCGGCCAAAGTCAATGAAGAAACCAAAGCGCAATTGGCCGCTGCTGAAACCAGTAGTGCCTGGAGCTCAGGCGACACAATGGCCTACGATGAAATCATTGATCCCAGGGATATGCGCAACGCTCTGCTAAAGACATTGACTCTTTGCAAGCAAACTAACGTAGCGGTTGAACCTTGCTCACAGAGTGGAATAAGGCCGTGATGCTGGGCTCTATTCAACGATATTGAATTTAGCTTTACGATCCACGTTTACCAATTCAAGGGCCTCCACATAAAGCCCAGCATTAGGTAGTTGGTTGCACCGCTGTCAAAGTGATAACGCTGAAATTCTGCGTTTATTGCCCACTTTGTGCTTAGAGCGTAACCCAGGCCTAAGCCCCAAATCACATCCGTACCAGACGCACTCCCCTTGTCGACCTTGCCTACACCTTGCCGTTTAACATCGTAATCGCTCTCCCAACGAAACAGACCTAAACGAGCACGCAGATCCAATTTGTTTGTCACTGGCATATAGTGGACTCCACTCAAGGCAAAGCCATCGCCAGAGTCCGGTTGTACCTCATCGACATTTTCTATTGGGTCAATGGTACTGAATGATACGTCGATGCTGCCAAAGTTCTGGTAGCAAAACTCAACAACAAAGCCATTGTCAAATGAATAACCTAGCCCTAAACCATAGCCACTACGACTACTATCCACAGCATCAATAGTAGCAACTTCGCCTTTTTCAGCAAGATCTCTAGCCAGTTGGCTTCTTGAGATATCGGTGTCGGCATTGCCAATATTGACGGTCAAATAAAACGGCTTTAGATATTCATTTTGCAGAATGTTGGCCGCTTGCAAATTTGAAGCTCCCATCAATAAGAACAGCATTGAGCTCAATATAAATGCATCGAGTACCCTACTATGGTGGCGAGTAGACCGTTCACGCTTCAACAAACCAGCCATAAGCAACAATACCAGCATGGGCCATCCGAGCGAACCCCCACCCGAGGTCTTATAGCGTTTCGCCGTCACGACCACTTCTTCAATTTTCTCCAAAACAGAAACCGTCACTATCGCGCTGTCTATGCCACCCGTTCCGTCGCTAATGGTATACGAAACCGTATCTTCCCCGACATAATCTACGATGCTCACATACAGCAACTGATTATCAGGTTCTATAGTGACAGATCCAACTAGAGCACTAGCAGATACCACAGACAAACTATCACCATCCGCGTCAGTATCATTGACCAACACATTAATAAGAATCGAAGTATTTTCTGTCAACTCCACGCTATCAACATTGGCAATCGGTGCAAAACTTTCCGGCACCGCAATTCCGCCAGGGTCAACAACCGTGCCATTGGCTTCACCATCGGAGTCATTTGGGCCACCGTCTTCAATCTCCAATTGCAAACACAAATCCCCTTCTGTCAAACCTTCCATCCACAGCTCATCGCCTGGTGGCGGGCAGAAACCTTCGTTTCCTTCGGTGGAGTAAACATTGTTCCTCAGGCCAATGACAAAATCAGACCAACCATTGGCAACCGTGTATTTACGGTAGACAGCTCTGGCTGGAATAGTGGTGCGCTGAGGTAAGACCACTCTTAAGGAATCACCCGACTCTGGTAAAGTCGCGGCGAAATCATAAATACCACCGCTGTTGGTGAAGCCCTCATCCTCATCCAGGAGCAAGGCCTGATCAGAAGCAGATAACTGCACACCACTGTTCTCTCCCTGTATGGCAAACTCTCCCAGACGACAATCTGCGCTGGGATCACACTCAACCAAATAAATATCCGTCTCTGCAGCGACTGCGGGCAAAACATTCGGCGGTAAGGGTGGATCAAGATAATTTGGCACACCGTCACTGTCAGAGTCACCCAGGCCCTCTTGCTGATCAGTGACACCATCACCATCGGAATCGGCCGACACACTTAACACGGGTAATTCATCCTTGAGAACTAAGTAGATTGCCACGCTACCGGTTTCTTGCGGTGCACCACTATCGGTAACCGTTAGTTCCCACTGATAGACTCCTGCGGATAAACCTGAGGAATTAAAGGTAAAGCTGGCGTCATTGTTGTCGACATCTGCCAGGCCAGCGTTGTTACTCCAACCATAGGTGTGCATATCGCCGACATTACCATCAGTGACACTGGCCTGGAGTACAATCGACGCAGAACCCGCTGCATTACTAAAGATCAATCCCTGGATTCCAGACTGGATTACAATCAGGCTCACCACGGGGGCTATATTGTCTTCGCGAAGAGTAATCACCTGGCTGCTCTGGGCGCCCACGTTGATTAAGTCGCTGGTAAAACTCACCTCAATAGTTTCATCACCTTCGGTGCCATCATCGCCGCTGGTAGTGAAAGTGACCAACTGGGCATCAGGGGATTCAGTGGTGAATACAACACTGCCAGAGACCAGACTATGATCGCTACTATTGGCAGTACCCTCCACGGTGAATACTACTGGATAAGGATAAGCGGGTGCTGGGCCGTTGAGTAAGAAGTCTACGGTTGAGTCATTGCCTTCCGAGATGGTTTTGTTTTTGCCAAATGAGACGATTGGCCAAACATCCAAAATAGCGGGAGCCAAAGTCCAAGTGAGTTTGTGATGACCAGGCTTAAACAGGATGTCGCCTGTACTGTTGATGATGCAATCCGTACATGCGCTGACACTGTCATCGGCACTGGCAAGACCCAAATCCTGTAATTGACTGAGTGAAACGCCCGTGGCAAGACCGGCAGCGTCTATTTGTGCTTTGGCGATGGTGTAGCTAACGCTATTCAGCATGCTCGCATTGCCCGCTGAATCTGTTATCGTCACTTCAAGAGTCCACTCACCCTCGCCCAAGCCACTGGTAACTACACCGCTTACCATACCCGACTCGTCAACGATACCACTACCTGTGATGCTGCCACCTCCAGCACTGGTCAGCGTATATTCATACGTATCGCCCACCTCAGCATTTGCAATACTGAAAGCCAATGTGTTTGCACTAATATCAACGCTTCTAGGGTCAATCCCGATACTGACATTCAATGGAGGTGTTAGGTCAATTATCAGCTCGTCAGTACTGCTATCGGTTCCCACATTTCCGCCGACGCCTGTTGCACTGACGCTAACATCATAAGTACCTTCAGCGAGTGCCGGAGTAATAGCGTCATCCACCAGTGTCCATGTGCCATCACCATTGTTTGTTGCTTGGTAACTGCTTCCTGCGACCGTCACACTGATGTTAATACTTCTTTCGTTGCTTTCAAAAGTACCACTTAAGGCGGGTGTCGTATCCATTGTCGTCAAGGAATCAACCGTTACAACCGGCACAGTGCCTTCTGTTATCGTTGGTACATTTGCAGCTAAAGAGCTATTACCTGCTGCATCAACAGCGACAGCGACATAACTGTGGGAAGCACCCACAGTCAACGACACACTGGTACTCCAATCAAAGGATGCCTGGGCATTCGCCACTGAAGCGGATGTTGCACTAGCAATAACCGTAGCATTGTCCGCTACGTTATTATTGTCGTCATCAGCATATAAGTTAATGGCCAAACCCGGTTCAATATGAGTACCGGAGACCGCAAAGTTAGTAGCCTCCACAGTGACAGCCGCTGCAGGTGTAACAAGCATGGGAGCATCTGGTACGACGGTATCTTTCGTAAGACTAAGTGTCGTAATAGTGTCATTGCCTACAGCATCAGTACTGGTGATGGTGGCAGTAATAGAACCATCGGCCAGAGTGCTTAGATCTGCATTTAAGGTCCAATTGCCGCTTCCATCGGCAGTGACAGTCACAACAACATCAGGATTAACGCCATCACTAAAGCTTACACTGATACTGCTATTGGCTTCTGCTGTACCGCTAAGCACTGTAGATCCGATGCTACTGCCGACAAGGGTATCGCCACTATTATGATTGCTTACAGCCGCCGGTATCGGTGGCGTTTTATCAATGCTATAGACTCCGCCCTGGAAGGGTTCATTACTAAGAATCGGCGATAAACCAGTATCGTTAGCAAGATCAAGGCGCAGAGTGCCATCACCAGTACCCGTATTAACCGTCACTGTATAAGCCCTACCCGCACCCGTCACAGAAGCAACCGATGCCCCCACAGGACCATCAAGGATTACCGTAAAATTACCCGCAACCAAACCACTAACGTTCAAACTAATACTGACTGCGTAATCCACCGTACTGGCATTACTGGGTGTGTCGTCAACGAGAGAGATAGAGGTCACTGCTGCGCTTGGTATAATGACCACGGGTAGATTGCTAACAGTCACGACGTTACCAGCGTTATCCGCTACATTGACCGCGGCAGCAGCACCTCTGGCCCAATCTTCTGCGGCAGCAATATTATAAGTAGTACCATCTACTGATGTGGTACCCACTTTGTTCATAAGAGCTTCTACCGTCGTATTATCGGCAGCATTCAGTGTAATGGTAAAACTCGTGCTTGAACTGCGCTCCACATCGCTGGTGCCTATTAATGTATAAGTGCCACCGGCCTCTCCCGTGAAGGTCAACATGGATGCATCAATATCGTTAGCGGCTCCGACCAGGCTGGGGATATTGGTACCCGTCACCACTAATTTACCCAATACAACATCATAAGTGGCTGAGGTAATTGCAGGCGTCGTCACATTGCTAACAGTAACAGTACCTGTAGCATCAGCGGTATTGCCTGCAGTGATGATCGTTATAAAGTCATCGGCAACGGCAATGTTGTAGACACCACCGCCCGTGGCCGTCGTGCCATCTTTGTTGATAATGGCATTCACTGCAGTCTTGTCAGTGGCACTCAGGGTCAAGGTGAATTGAGTCACGCTGTCTCGATTAACATCCGCCGTATCGGTCAAGGCATAAGTCGCCCCACCTTCTCCCGTAATCGTCAGCTTTGATGCATCCACATCCATGCCACCGCCGTTAGCGCTAAAATTAACACCGGTAACGACCAAAACACCACTGGCTGCATCATAAGTGGATGAAGTAATGCCGGGCACTGTCCAACCGCTAACAGTGACAGCGGTGGTACCATCCGCGATATTAACGGCTGCGTCTGCACCGGTATTCCAGTCTTCAGCCGCTGCCAGGTTGTAAACGATGGCATCATCTGATTGGGTGCCGTTAAGATGCAAAATCGCATCAACTGACGTTTTATCGCCTCCCGCCAAGGTGGCGCTAAAGCTCGTGCTACTGGTGATTTCCACATCAGTCGCAGTGGTTAAGGTATAAGTCCCTCCCCCTTCACCGGTGAAGGTTAAAGTGGATAAATCAATATCGTTGGAAACACCAGCCCGTTTTAACAGATTTGCACCCGTTACCACGAGTAAACCGCTACTGCCGTTATAGGTGGCGGAGCTAATTGTAGGCACAGGCACATTGCTAACCGTGATGGTATTGGTGCCATCAACCACATTAACGGCAGCATCCGCGCCGATGCTCCAGTCTTCCGCAGTTGCAAGATTATAGGCAGTACCACCCGTTGAGTTAAGACCGTCTTTGTTGATAAGCTGCTGCACGGCGGCCTTATCGGTAGCGTCCAGTGTAAGTGTAAAGCTGGCACTAGAAGTACGCTCCACGTCACTGGTTCCGATCAAAGTATAGGTGCCACCACCCTCACCCGTAAAGGTAAACAAGGAGGCATCAATATCGTTGCCCGCCCCGGTCAGGTTGGGAATATCAGTGCCCGTTACCACCAGTACCCCAGTGTTGGCATCATAAGTGGATGAGCTGATTGCGGGGGTCGGCACATTGCTGGCGGTAATGGCGTTACCTGTGGTATCTGCGGTATTGCCGATGGTGACGATAGCCATAAAGTCATCAGCAGCTGCAATGTTGTAGGCTTCCGCACCGGTGGAGGTCGCACCATCTTTGTTGATAATGGCATTAACCGCTGCTTTGTCAGTGGCGCTCAAGGTGATAGTAAATTGTGTGGCGTTATCGATATTGACATCACTGGTATCAGTTAGGGTATAGGTAGCTCCATCCTCACCGGTAAAGGTCAGCAACGAAGCATCCACATCAAAACCGCCACCGTTGGCTGTGAAATCCGTACCTGTCACGACTAAAACACCGGTCGCCGCATTATATGTAGAGGAGGTAATGGTCGGTTGCGGCCAACCGCTAACGGTGATGGCATTCGTAGCATCGGCAGTATTGCCATCGGTGTTACCGGCGTTAAAATCATCCGCTGTGGCTAGATTGTAAGTTGTGCCACCGTTGGAGGCGGTGCCATTGACATTCAGCAGCGTTTCAACCGAAGCCACATCGGTACCACCGACAGTGACGGTAAATGAGGTAACGCTGGTAATTTCAACATTGGACGTTTGGCCGGTAAGGGTAAAGGTTCCAGCGGCTTCACCGGTAAAGGTCAGCTTGGTCACGTCGATATCATTGCCCGCACCACTCAGGGCGACAAAGTTCACCCCCGTAACGACCAGCGCTTTAGTATCTTCACTGTAGCTTGCAGAGGTGATCGCGGGCACGGGGACATTGCTAACGGTCACGGCATTACCGGCATTATCAACCACGTTGACGGTAGCATCTGCGCCTACGGCCCAGTCTTCCGCTCCAGCGAGATCGTAGGCGGTACCGCCGGTTGAGCTAAGGCCCGCTTTGTTAATCAGTTTTTGTATTTCAGCTTTATCGGTTGCATCCAGCGTGAGACTAAAGCTGGTGGTTGAGCTGCGCTCTACATCACTGCTACCCACTAAAGTGTAGGTACCCACACCCTCACCCGTGAAAGTAAACAAGGAGGCATCGATATCGTTTGTTGCACCCGTGATATTGGGAATATCGGTACCGGTAACCACAAAGATACCCGTTGCACCGTTATAGGTGGCAGAGGTTATTGTGGGGGTCGGTACATTACTTACGGTAATCCCATTACCGGCCGCATCGGCCGTATTGCCTACTGTCACACCGGTTATGAAATTATCAGCAGCAGCGATATTGTAAGTTGCTCCACCTGTAGCCGTTGTGCCATCTTTATTAATAATGGCGTTTACACCCGCTTTGTCAGTGACACTTAATGTCAATGTAAACTGCGTGACACTATCACGCTCAACATCAGCCGTATCGGTCAGGGTGTAAGTAACATTATCTTCTCCATTAAATGTGAGCAGTGAAGCATCCACATCCATGCCGCCGCCGTTGGCATCAAATTCAACCCCGGTAACGACTAACACACCCGTGTTAGCGTCGTAAGTCGATGAGGTAATGGCCGGAACTAACCATCCACTCGTTGTAATCGCATTGGTTGCATCTGCCGTATTGCCATCCGTATTACCGGCATTGAAATCATCGGCGGCGTTTAGGTTATAGGTTGTACCACTATCAGCCGCTGTACCATTTAGATTCAGCAAGGATTCTACCGACGCAACATCGGTGCCACCTACGATCACAGTAAACTGAGTGGCACTGTCAATTTCTACATTGGACGTCTGCCCAGTGAGGGTAAAAGTTCCCCCTCCCTCACCGGTTAATGTTAGTTTTGTTACATCAATATCATTGTTTGCTCCACTCAGGGCAACAAAGTTCACTCCGGTAACTACAAGCGTGTTCGTGGTTTCATCATAGGTCGAGGATGTGATCGCGGGGACTGGCACATTACTGACGGTTACTGGCGTCGTAGCATCAACAACGTTAACGGCTGCGGCAGCACCAGCGGCCCAATCTTCGGCAGCGGCAATATTGTAAGTCGCACCACCAGTAGACGTAAGGCCCGCTTTGTTAATTAGCTTTTGTACTTCGGCCTTATCGGTGGCATCCAGTGTAATGGTAAAACTGGTAGCGGAGGTGCGATCAACATCACTGCTGCCCACCAATGTGTAGGTAACATTACCCTCACCGTTGAATGTAAACAAAGAGGCATCGATATCGTTGCCGGCTCCGGTCAGGTTGGGGATATCAGTGCCGGTTACTACCAATGCGCCGGTACTGCCATCATAGGTAGCGCTGGTAAGGACTGGGGCTGCAACATTACTAACGGTGATACCGTTACCTGCCGCATCTGAGGTATCACCTGCCATTACGATGGTGATGAAGTCATCGGCGGCAGCAAGGTTGTAGGTCGCGCCGCCCGTGGCGGCGGTGCCGTCTTTATTGACTATGGCGTTGACTGCGGCTTCGTCGGTAGCACTTAAGTCTAATGTGAATTGCGTCAGGCTGTCGCGCTCTACATCGGCGGTATCAGTTAACGTATAGGTAGCACCTCCTTCACCGGTAAAAGTGAATGCTGAGGCGTCCACATCCATACCGCCAGAATTGGCGGTAAAATCAACACCTGTCACCACTAGATCACCCGTACTGAAGTCATAAGTGGCGGACGTAATCGACGGTGCCCAACCACTCACGGTGATGGCGTTGGTAGCATCTGAGGTATCACCACCGGTATTACCCGCATTGAAATCGTCAGCGGCAGCCAGATTGTAGGTTGTGCCGCTAGCAGCTGTAGTGCCATTGAGGTTTAGCAAGGCTTCTACCGATGAGACATCAGTGCCGCCTACGGTAACTGTAAA
>PIVM01000189.1 GCA_003353945.1 Gammaproteobacteria bacterium | reverse complement strand
CCAGAGATACCTTCACTTGTCACGCCGCTTGCTGCTCTTATGGATGTCCTGTAAGTGTTGTTCTGTCACCGACCCCTTTAACTGGTTGATCAAATTAAATTCGATACGACCCCTTTCCTAGGCCAATCATATATGGCTTTAGGGTATGCCATGACGGTGTATAGCAGCCAAGGCTCTACAGTGAACGGTGACACCTTTGTGCTGCACAACGAGCAAATGGACAGAGCCAGCTGCTACGTCGCAGGCTCACGCCACAAGGATAACTGCCACTGGTTTGTGAATCGTAATGCGATTGACCTGATGAGCGAACACAGCAGTGATAATGAGCGACTGGAAACACTGGCCGAGATGATGGCTAGAGACAAACAGCCAGAGATGACGCTGGATTATCTACAGGAGCATGAGCAGCTGGAGGAAATGGAGATCTAGGCTATCGCGCTGCGCTTGATGACCCCAGCTACCCGATTGATCGTGCCGATCTATCCGGTAGCTACGGGGTTAATATTACAGCCTTTTATTCAGGTAATTTTCAATATTCTTTCTTTGCTCATTACGAACGCCAACTGTTGCCATAACATCAAATTTTGGTAGTGATGGATAAAACTTTTTTAAAACCTCGAAAGCCACTTCTCTATGCCCTTTGCCACCTCCTAACCAAGTTAACAAATAAAGCCCGTGATAACCTTCATTGGAAGTAAGTTTTTTAAAAACCTCACTTCTAAAACTTGCGTCTTTTTCTAAACGCTGTGAGAAAAAATCATGATACTCGTTGATGTTAATCTGATACTGACCTGGCTGAAACCTAGCTCCTAAAGTAAAACTCCAATCTAACCAAACATTTTCTGAGATCTTGTCACTTAACCAGGCATCACTCAATATTTTGTAACCTGGCTGCCCCGAAAGCATAAACGTTTTATAAGTAGCAAAAGCCTTACCTGAATCATCAGAAAACAAGTTTGAATGTGAATTTACAGGATCTTCCTGCGAAGCATTGGCAACCATTGTTATTAGCAAAACCAAAGAAATTAGCGTTGTTTGTATTCTCACTGATAATAACTCTTTTTTAAAAAGCTATTCATCATCACCCGAGCACTGATAACGCAGGTCACTGACAGCGCATTCTTTAAACCAGGGGATTAGATATTTTACTAACGCTTCGATCACCATGCCGCCGGTCATCAGTTGTAGGTGGCATTGTTGTTTTTTAACATCGGCAATAAACACTTCAAAGCTATCGGAACCATGGGGTAAGTTATCCCAAACATCATCCAGATTATCGGCTGCGGTTTTGCTGATAGGGTCAACAGCATCCTGTAATTGCCAGCCGCGCTTGCCTTCGACCAGTAAATGAAACACGGTTTTCCAATGCGCTTTATGTTCAGGCTCACAACTAAAATGAATATCCAGACAGACTTCACTCATGATTCACTTCCTTAAACTTGTGGCCCTTCTTTTTCGACTAGAGCAACCAACTTTTCATAATCACCCAAATCACCTTCGTAGTTATCAAAGATGGCTTTAACCTTGCGGGCGAGTTCTATTTTGATTGTGTTTTCTTTTGAAGCAGTATCAAAACCCTTTAAAGCTCGATAAATTGAGTAATTTAAGCCAACGAAGACACCAAATGATGATGAGCCATAATCTGTAATTTCTGTTGAAAAAACATTTTTTGAAAAATATTGAAGTGATGACTCAACAAACGGAAGTAACCCCAAAACATAACTACATGAATGTCTATTTTCTTCAAGGTATGAATATACATCCATAAAAATAGGTGCGCACATCATCTCTGCATCATAAGTAAACTTTCTATATTCTGTTTCACCAGCTAACAACAATGGAAACAACCTTTTAGGATCATATACATCACCAAATATCTGAGTAAAAATCCATGCTCGGTCTTGAGGGTGAAAATGATAAGATGATATGAACCCAAGGAAGCAACTCTGAATAGACTCAAAACTTTTAAGCTTTAATTCTTCACCTTTATGATAGTCATCCCATCTTGCTGGATCAATTTCAAAAGACCTGTTTATCACACTCTGCCAAGAACTGATGGATTGTTCTGGATGGCACAACAATAAACTTGCATCAAGATCTGTTTTACCATCAAACTCTCCATGAAAAAAATATTTCTCCCATCGCTTCAATTCTTTTCGCGTAACATCCCACTCAGCAATAATTTTTTGCCATTGTTCATCACGATTGGTTTTGCTTGGGTAAGGTTTAGAGTTCATTCAAAAAAACCTCATCATTGGCCTCACTGACAATATCAAATCCATAATCAATTAATGCCTGCTTGATTTGATCAAAACCACTGAAGATAAAATGACTGTTCTCTGCATTCTTGCTTAACGCAAACTTCAAGCCATTTTTACTCGACCACTGCGGCGCAGCGCCTAACTTACCGGCTATACTGGTACTACTGCTAACCGTACCTAAATCGGGACTACGGCTATTATTCGAAGGATTAGAAACCTTGCTCTTGAATTTCTGAAAGACCCATTCATAACTGGCCACTTGTATATTATCTTGATATTTTCCTTGGGAGTTTTTAGCTTTCCACGCATAACCTTGGCTGAAAGCGGCACGATCAATCGTTGCCTGTCGGTGATAGCCTGTCCCCTTACCATCATTACCTTTATTTGCTACTTCCCATTTTTTAATATCACTGAAAGCCAGTGCCTTGGTATTCCCGGATTTAGCACTGACCGATTTCAGTTCTTTCCAATGCTCTTTACCATCACTGTCCTCTAACACGATATCGATCCAGCGAGAGCGTTTAATCACTTTTCCATCTTCAGGCAATGTACCTCCAACTCCTGTTGCTTGTCCTAATTTAATAGCATTCTCAAAGAACCCCACCACCCGATACGCTTCTGTATCCTTTAACTTCATGCCGCCTGCACGATAAGCCAATTGATATTTAGCCAGCTCATGTAAATGAAACAGCGCACCATGACCACTGATATCAAATCCATTAAAACCTTTCTCTTGTTTATCTGAGACGTCACTATCACTCGGCGCTTGATTTTCTTCACGTTTGACATCGACATCCTTTTCTTCCGTTAACTTTCTGTCTGTAGCATCTCTAAAAGCTGTCGCCATTTTCGAATAGAAAACACTGCGCATTTTGCTATCAAACCCCTTATCACCACACTCCAACTCAACAGCTAAATCTGTGTTATAAAACGTAGAGGTTGAATCGGTTAAACGCCCACAATTTGCTTCGTATTCCAAATAAGCCATCATGCCAATAACCGCAGGCGTTGATATACGCGTATATTTTTTACCACCCACCATGGTATGGAATGCGTTTTGGGTTTTTCTTCTTGCTCCTGCAACTGCAAGCTGCAAAAAGTAACCTTCATGCGCAACTTTTCGAACGGCTGATGATGCGCTATTTTTTAATCCACTTTGTAATACACGTACTGCTGCCGCAACATCTTTAGGATCTTCCTTAGCAACATTTTTGGAAATACTCTTAAAGAGCTTTAACATTTTCGCACTATTTAAACGTGGTGTAGGTGCCGCATAAGCTTGATTAAACAGAAAGCTTAACGGCAAGGCCGCTTGGCTTTCATCGCTGCCAAAGGCATCCACAATCGGTGGCTCATCACCATCCCATCCATCAGACGGTAATGACAAATAATCTAACCATGCAATCATATCTTCCTCACTGGCTACCGATTTCACCAGTACCTCTAACCCAGCCCTAGCCTCATCATCACTGTACAGCTCTGCCGCAATCACAATAAACGGTAATGTTTGCAAAAGCAGATCAAAATTCAAATTGCGCCCTTGGTGCAAGACTTTCTTAAACACCCCGCCCATAGACGCTAAAAATTTAGGGTTAACGGCTTTCATGGCTCGAATAAATTTCGCAGCAGGTTTGGTAAACAGTTTTAATGGTTTGGCCGGTGGCAACACGGTAAACACGTTAATTGCAGCAATGATAAATTCTGCTGGCTCAAAGCTTCCTGGGTCACCAAATAGTAGATTATTAATTTGCTCATAGATAATCTTTACATCTTCTATCGGCAATAGGAAGTTCACTGTACCCCACACAAATTCGGATGCCGAAAATGCATGGGCTTGTGGAAACAGACCACTGAGTGGCAGGCTTTGTGGCTGGTAATTAGCGGCTAAACCTGCTTCGTTTATCGGCGGCACATCATCGGCCAAGGTATCAGCATACATACCAGCCATGCCACTGAATGCATCTTTTGAGACAAGCGATACATACTGGTGTACACCGCCAGACACGATGGCCACACGCTGTATATCAACCTGGCTATTATTAGCCTGCAAATTGCCCGCACTGTTTACAGTAACAGGCGTGTTGCCTGTGGCATCAACAGTAAAACTTTCAGCCGTTTGGCCGCTAGCAAACGTGAGTAAGGGCGCAGCTGACCAATCAAACCATTTGAGGCGATGAAGTTTACCACTATAACCTTCACCTATTTCCAGGGCTTTTTGTGTAGTAACAATGGTTTCTGTTCTACCGATACCACCTATGGCAGGTGCGGTAAATTGTTGATCATTAAGCCACAGTTCCAGCTGGCCATTGTGATAACGGGCTGCAATTTTATGCCAATTACCATAAGTGGCTGCATTGGTACTGGTAACACTGTAATTGCCTTGATCGGTGGTTAATGCAAGGGTTACTGTACCGTTATTATTCAATTCGACCTTGAATAAGCCTGTCTCTAAATCAACCAACGTACCACCACCAATCACGGGCTTGATTTCAAAGTTCACGCCAAGATTATCGTTTAGATCAATACGTGTAATATCATCAGTGGAGAGCAAACTGTTATTGTTTTGTGCAAAGCTCAGGCTTGTGCCTGCACCCATCGAGGTATCTTGTACGGCGCTGACATTTTGGGCATCCAACGGCAGGTGACCAGCCTTGTCTTCAATTTTGTTGTTATAGAGATCACCGGTGGCTGTTAACGCGGGCAGGTTGGGATCGTGTATATCGCCCAATGTCACAGTTACTTGATCGTTTTCTGCCCCAAGCACATTGACGGTTGTGCTGATATCATAGTTAACATGTATCACTTCACTATCGTAACGGTTGTGTTCAACGTAGCCAGCAGATGCTTGATCACCAATCACCACGGCGTTGTTAGCTTCCAGGGTGCGATCTACCGTGCTGTTGTATTCAACTGTAAAATTACCTAGATCAGTGTACTGAAAACCGATACTGGCACTTAAATTACCCGTACCCTGCACACCTGGCATTGTTAGGTTAAAACTGGCCTCACCTGCATTATTCGTAGTGATATTAGCGTTTTCAATCAGGCCATAGGTGGCTGTTAAGGTTATTTCAGCATCTGACACTGGCAAGCCATTGGCATCAGTCACTAATACCGTTTCGGTAATTTTTTCACCCGCATTATAACTATCCAAAACATTGGCCAAGGTAACATTTAACGGTTGCACATCAATGCTACTGACTTGCTCTGTGATACCGGCCTGAACCGTGATATTAGCCAAGCCTGCAATGGCTCCACCTTTGACAACAAGCCGAGCCTGACCATTAACAGCTTCATCATCAGCACTAACAATTTGCAAAGATTCATCGAGACTAAAAGTCACGCCTGTACCATCAGCAACTAGATTTCCACCAACACCTTCAGGACCATGTTTATCCCTAATTGTATAAGTAAACTCAGCCTCACCATGGCCATTAATTGAGACCTCACCACTTTGTTGTACCGTAATAAAACTAGGCTCACCCGGTACAACCTCAAATGGAGGCAAAGTAGTTAAAGCGTCTGTACCTTGTTGAAGACGTACTGATACCGTTGATTTTTTACCAGTAATGGGCGGCAGTGTTAATGTGTTATCGAAGATGCCTTGATCATCATCAACTTGCAGGGTTTGTTGCATATCACCATCACCAACTTGTGACCAATAGAACGTCACTGGCTCCTTGTATTCTTCACTACGGTTGGCATATCCGACCAATACAGCCTCTAAAGGAACTTCAGTATCATCAGCACTGACATAAAACACTTCATCACTACCTGCATCCATACCAGCGTAAAGTGGCTCTAGCCAAATATATTCAAAAGCAAACTCCCAAAGGGTGTTAGCGGCATCATTATTGAGGTAAAGCCTGATAGTTAAAAAATCTTCAACATCCAAACTAGCCAGATGATCAACGTTAGAAATACTCACCGTATTATTCAGGCCATAGCTCAACAAGAGTTCTTCCTCACCCAGCGCCAGCACCAACTCTTTTTCATCGCCAGAAAAAAGGGCTAACGGCGGGGCCACTTCTTCACGCAGATCATAGATAAACTGCACCAGGTCTACTTCGCTGCTAAGGGTAGGGTTTTCGGCTGCGATAATATTGCCACTGGTGGTCGTATTGCCTTCGCTATCGGTACTAACGGTTTTAATTTGACTGGGCTGGATGTCATATACCGTAAAATGATATTCCGGCCGATAACGCCACTTATAAGCCTGATCCGGTTTAAAGGGATTAAGCTCATCGGGTG
>PIVM01000519.1 GCA_003353945.1 Gammaproteobacteria bacterium | reverse complement strand
CGTCGATCTGGATGGGACTTCAACCTCTCTGAACTTGCCAGCACCTTTGAGGCAACCGTGGAGGCAAATGCAGATGAGATCATTGCTGTTGCTAATACTGAGGATCGCAAGAAGTGCCTCTGCTTCACAACCAGCGTCAAGCATGCAGAAGACCTTGCTGAAATCATTGAAAAGAAGACCGGCGAGCGTGCTGCTGTGGTCACCGGTGACACGATGCCAATCTTACGAGAAGCAATTTTAGACAACTTCAAAAATGGTGTTCTTAGGTGGCTTGTCAACTGCTCAGTTCTGACCACAGGATTCGATGCTCCCAAGACTGATCTCATAGCCTTGTGTCGCGCGACACTCAGCCCCGGCTTGTTTGCTCAGATGGTCGGAAGAGGACTGCGGTTAGCGAAAGGCAAAACAGAGTGCCTCGTCTTAGACTTCGGTGGCAACACGCGAAGGCACGGCGCGATAGATGATCCTGAGTTTGGCATGGCATCTTCTAAGAGGTCGTCTGGAGAACCCGGCGAAGCACCAAGGAAAGAATGTCCGGCCTGCGAGGCAGTTGTAGCAAGCGGGACTCGGTATTGTGAGTGTGGATTTAGGTTTGAGTTTGAATCGAACATCGATAAGTCAGCAGACGGTCTTGCTCAAATACTGCAAGCTGGAAACAAACCAAAGTGGTATGAAGTCATCGATGTTGAATACTTCATTCACACTCCAAGGGATGAAGACAAGGAGCAGTCGATGAGAGTGCAGTACACAGTCGAGCCTATTGATGACTCACGCGATGGGAATCTATCGACTCGACGATTCAATGAATGGATCTGCTTGGCTCACGAAGGGTTTCCGAGGCAAAATGCGATGAGATGGTGGATGAAGCGGAGCAGAAATGCGATCCCTAGCACTATTTTTGAGGCAGTTGAATTAGCATCGCGTGGATGCCTGAGTCGCCCAACTGGAATCAAAGTAAAGCCAGATGGCAAATATCATCGAATAACCGACTACAAGCTCACAACAAAGCCTGATTTCGTAGAGCTTGAGGAAGATGATTGTCCGTTCTGATAATTGACAGATTTGACGTTTTTTGCTATGGTTTTTTTGCTGTGGTTAAGCAAATTGGTTGACTCGCGAAATAGAAAGCAGGACCAATCTTGACCACGCTTTTACAATCAGCAAAACGTGGAAAAACAATGAAAAACGTCGATTTGCTTAACGAAAAAATGCATTCAGCAAAAAGCCGCATCGAAAAGCTTATCGGCGTTGCCTCTGCAAAAATGATGGTGAAAAATGCTCTTGCGAAAAAATGCTCGCGAAAAGATTCGGGAAATCGCGAGACAGGAATATCTGATAGCTTGCAGGATGCACGACTTTCATTCAGAAAAAGCGACGATATCGAAGGTTGCACGCAAAAATGCTGTTAAAAGACTTCGGAATTCTGAAGGATATGCAGGCATCTTAAATGTTTTGCTATTAAGCATTGCTACAAAACTTCTCACGCAGATCATTGAGAAGTGGATCGAAGAAAACCTAAGCGGCGAAGAAGTCAAATCTGGATATCAAGCAGGGGAACCGGGTTATGAATGAGCTACGAGGCAACAAATCGTTTCAGTTCATCTGCGG
>PIVM01000518.1 GCA_003353945.1 Gammaproteobacteria bacterium | reverse complement strand
GCGGAAGGGCAGCGGATTTATACGATCAATAGTGCAAACCTTGCAACGGCAATCGATGAGTTGACCATTGATCAGTCAGTGATAGATGAGATTACGCAGGCGGTGAATGCGGGGTATGAGGTGACGACTTCGCAGCATCCGATTACGAAAAATGGCTGGACGGGTGTTGGGTATATTATTATTGATCCGCAGACGGGGAGTGGGGTTTATAGGATTAGTGGGGGGAGTGATGGCTGTTATACTTCAGATACGATGAGGTTTATAGGCGTCGAACTTGGAGTGTTAAGTAGTGTGGAGGCGCTGGCAAGGTTTTTTGGTTATGCTCTTAGTGCCTTAGGTAGGTATGCAGGGCCTTTAGGAGTAGCACTTGAAACCATGGGAACTTTAGTTAATGTCTTTGATCGTTGTATGAATGCAAGTAATACGGATGCAGGTGGGTTATTTATGGTTGTATCATTAATGTCAATAATGATAATTATGAATACTGTGTTCTTATTAACAACCGCAGCAAACCCGCTTAGTATGTTGGTGTTGTTATCAATTAACCAAGTAATTAACAATATATTTAGGACAATGCTCAATGGAGCCTTACGAAGTTTTTGTTGATAACGACGATTAGTAGATTATAGAAATTATTTGTTCATCAAATACTGACAAAGATAGTTGGATCTTTCTTTTTTGGAAGTAATCGGGTAGCCACTTAAATTGGAATTTCGAATAATGAAGATGAAGGACAAAGATAATAAGATACAAATGTCAAAAGGAACTCGAATAATAGGGGTTTTTGCAGTTGCATGTTTACTTATTCCTGGGTTAGTAACAGGAGAATTTAATTTTTTCATGCGCAGTTCCTTAAATCCCTCTGTAATAAATCTTAGTGATAACCCGTCGTTATATTATATGACAGTAGTTGTTTTGCTTATTGGTCTATTGGTATTTGTGTTACCTAATAAGAAATGAATACTTACTTGGACAGCCAAATATATGGGACACCCACCCATCACCACGCAAAATCTTGACACTGCGTTGCAGGAGTTGACGATTGATCAGTCAGTGATAGATGAGATAACGCAGGCGGTGAATGAGGGGTATGAAGTGACGACTTCGCAGCATCCGATTACGAAAAATGGTTGGACGGGTGTTGGGTATATTATTATTGATCCCGAGACGGGGAGTGGGGCTTATAAGATTGGGATTAGGGGACGGAGGGAATAAAAAATAAACTATAAGCGGATGACTACCGCATAGCTGAAATTCCCAAATATTTTCTGAACAACCACTCTTCAAACGTCCGCTTTACCCTGTTAATTGAGAGTTTGGCTCATTGAAATAACTGGCTACAATGTAGCAGGTGCCATCTCACGAATACATCAAAATTCCTGCGATACGCAAAAACTCAATGTCTCCTTACTCTAACAAGTATGCACTGGCCTTCGTGCAATTCAAATTGCTGATATTAGTTGGGTGTGGAGGTTGCTGAAATGGAGTCGCAACAGGTATGTTCGGCGACAATTAGGATGTCCGGTTTGACGACAATTATCTTGGCCGGTTAGGTGTGATAATCGGTACCTTATTTTCCAGATGGAGAGTGAGGTGCCAGGTCAAAAAATCACCCG
>PIVM01000188.1 GCA_003353945.1 Gammaproteobacteria bacterium | reverse complement strand
CCGCCCTCCCATGACCCTGATCAAGATCACGGACGAGAGCCGCTAAATTCCCAGCAAATCAGTAGGTGTCAGAAAAAAACGTGCTGGGCTTTGGCAACAATGCTGGTGCGAAGCGCCTCGGCCGTGGTGCGGTCGTCGTCGTCATAGAGCATCGGAGCCAAGGCTTGGCGCATATGCCATTCGACGTAGTAGGCAGCATGCACAGGAAATTGAATCTATTAGCTTTTTAACCGGACGCTAGTAACATCAAATGGAAATGCCCGGATGGCTGATCAGCGGAAATCCGAATTTCCATACTTCAGGTTGCTCCATCAACCGAGACACCTTATGCGACAGCGTTTCCGATAATTTTCGCGTCATTCCACCCAATGATTTTTGGGTTTTTGGGTGAACGGGGTATACTTAAACCGGTCAATTCAATTTGCTCTCGACAGACAGGGGCAACTCCGTTAACTACTGATCTTTCATGAGATCCTGAACATTTGGAAATTAGCAATATTATGATTCCTGTCATTCAACAGCCTATAAGCTTTTCCAAGCGCTGCGTTTTTTGGTCGATCCTCTTTGCCACTCCTCTTTTATTTATTATGCTCTGCGTGGAAGCTTATTATCTTTATGCCTATGTTTCTTTTCCTGGTTATTATTGCGGCTCTTTCTCCAAGTTAGATCGTGAAATTGGTTGGGTTCTGAAAGAAAACTCCAAAAGTTGTATTGGTGGAAAAGAAAGTGCTTTTGGCGACACAGCCTTCGAGGAACCGGTATTTACCAATTCACTAGGAATTCGTGTAAGCAAACCGGAATCAAAGATCACAACCAGTATTACAGAAAAAATTATTGGGATTGGCGACTCTTGGACATTTGGTTATGGAGTGAAATATGAAGACTCTTTTATGGGGAAGTTAGAATCACATTATAACATTCCAACTTCCACTGTTTCCAGTCCTGCATATAGCGGGATTCAAGCCTTGTTGTTGGCAGATCGGCTCATATCCCCTTCAAACAACCAAACCTTTACATATTTGGAGCGTGGCTTCTGGAGACGTGGTGTCTGCTCTGGGCCAAACAGGCCAGCAAATGTTTTGAAACCCTGCTATTGGGTGTCACCTTTGAAGCAAGTTGAAATCATTACGCCACAAGTTGAACATTTCACCAATGCAACAAAATTTGGAATATATCCCGGTGGAATGGTTGGTGCGGGTGAGAAAACGCTCTCCTACTTCCTAATATCCAGACCAGTCCACAAATTCAGCCAAATGTTGGTCAGGGCAGGTCTTAAAAGTGGTTTTGCCGACGATTTCCACGCATGGGGCAATGAAGATGATTTGCGTTTGATTCGAAAGGCACATTTACTCAATTTAATTACACTTGCTACTGATAAAAAAGCTAAACTTCTCCTGATTGATGGAAAAAAGTAAGCGCTCGGTGAACCCGCTCTGCCTTTGATCGGTGGTGAGGTCTAATGTCCATTAGTTATTAAATGGACATTATCGGAGCGTTTTGTGACCAAGCGGAGCAAGCGTCGGAATTGGAGTGATGACGAGAAGCGGATGATCTGCGGGCAAACGCGGGTGCGCGGTGTGTCGGTTTCGCAGGTCGCGCGGCGGTACGATGTCAACGCGAACCAGGTATTCAACTGGCTGAAGGAGCCGCGCTTCGCGGGTTCGGAGCGACCGGAAGCCGAGACCGTTTTTCTCCCCGTAGAGATACCCGAACCACGAGGCCTGCCTGCTCTGAGCGACGGCACTGAACTCGGCACTCTGGAGATCGATCTGTGCAGCGGCCATCGGCTGCGGATCACGGGGGCCTACGATGGCGACGCTCTTGCGCGGTTGATCCGGGGTCTGTCGTCATGATCCCGGTCCCGACATCGACGAGGGTGTGGCTGGCCGCAGGCGTCACTGACATGCGAAAAGGGTTCAACGGTCTGGCGGCATTGGCGCAGGATGTTCTGAAGCAGGACCCGTTCTCGGGGCATCTGTTCGTGTTCCGTGGACGCCGGGGTGACCTGTTGAAGGTGATCTGGTTTGACGGTCAGGGCGCGTGCCTATTTTCCAAGCGCTTGGAGAAAGGCCGCTTTGTATGGCCCTCGGCGACGAGCGGAAAGGTGACGCTGACACCAGCGCAACTGGCGATGTTGCTGGAGGGGATCGACTGGCGCACCCCGGAGAGGACATGGCGTCCACTCACTGCCGGATAGCCGGTATTTTCCTGAAAAACCACACAAACCTGCGGGTTTGCGATTCCTTCAGGTGCCGGGTTCTGGTATAAGTCCTGATGCTCGAAGCATCCTCCGATCTGCCCGATAATGTCGCTGCGCTGCAGGCGATGATCGCCTTGCAGAACAAGAAGCTGTCGATCTTCGAGGCCGAGATCAAAGAGCGCGATTACCGGATCGAGAAGCTGCAGCATCAACTGGCGGGCTTGCGCCGCCATCGCTTCGGCGCGCGATCCGAAGCCCTTGATCAGCTTGAACTGACGCTTGAGGAAGAAGAGATTGCACGGGCAGTTGAGGCCCCTGTTGCCGAAGATGTCTCCGACACATCGAGCGATACGCCGAAGAGCAAACCAAAGCGCAAACCATTACCGGACCATCTGCCCCGCAATGATGAGATACTCTCGCCCGGTTCACACTGCAGCGCCTGTGGCGGCGTTCTGAAGACACTCGGCGAGGATGTCACCGAGGAACTGGAATATATCCCGGGACGCTTTGTGGTGAACCGGATCGTCCGTCCTCGCATGGCGTGTCGCTGCTGCGAGGCGATCTGCCAATCGCCGCTACCGTCGCGCCCTATCGAGAAGGGAAGACCGGGGCCGGGGTTGCTCGCACATGTGCTGGTCAACAAGTACGCTGACCATCTTCCGCTTTATCGCCAGTCGCAAATCTTCGAGCGCGAAGGTGTCGATCTCGACCGCTCGACCCTGGCCGACTGGGTTGGCAAGTCCACCGCGCTGCTTGAGCGTTTGGCGGAGGCCATCGGGGATCACGTTCAGAAGGGACCGGCCATCTTTGCCGATGACACGCCGGTAAAGATGTTGGCTCCGGGTTCCGGCAAGACCGGGACTGCCCGGCTTTGGGCTTACGTGCGTGACGAACGACCGTGGGCCGGAGAGGCGCATCCCGCCGCATGGTATCAATTCTCGCCCGACAGGAAGGGCATTCGTCCGTGCGAACATCTGGCCGCCTACGAGGGCTTCATGCATGCCGATGGCTATGCCGGGTTCAATGACCTCTACCGCACGGGCAAAGTTACCGAAGTCGCCTGCATGGCTCATATCCGGCGTAAGTTCGTCGATATTCACAAAGCCCAGGGATCGGCGATTGCCGGGGAGGCCATAAAACGTATTGCCAAGCTCTATGGCATCGAGAAGGAAGTCCGGGGCCAACCTCCGGACGAGCGGGTGAAGGCCAGACAGTCCAGGTCCAAAGCCATCTTCGATGACCTGGATGCGTGGCTGCACGCCCAACTGACCCGGATATCCGGCAAATCACCCCTGGCCGGAGCTATTCGCTACGCCCTGACGCGCATGAAGAAGCTGCGGCCCTGGCTTGATCACGGCTTTCTGGAATTGGACAACAACACCGCTGAGCGATCCATGCGGCCTATCGCTCTTGGCCGTAAAAACTATCTCTTCATGGGATCGGAGGGCGGCGGTAAATCAGCTGCCATCGCCTACACCCTGATCGAGACCGCCAAACTCAATGGCGTCGATCCGCAAGCCTGGTTGACCGACGTTCTTGGCCGTATCGCCGAGCATAAGATTACCAAGCTCGACGAACTCATGCCTTGGCGTTACGCTGAGACATCAGCGTAACAGGGACATCCGTTCCGAGATAGGGCGGCGTCGCCGGACGGTTACGGAAAAAATTATTATGGGGAATTTGCAGATATAATCGCAACTGCACCCCAATTAGTTTATGTGAGCGATTTAGAATGGCGGAAATCTGTTATGAAAAAACTAGCCCTTTTACCGAAAAACCTAGCGTATGTACCAAATGATGGACATTTTGGGCCCGGTGCCAATAAAATCATCGCTGATCTTATCGCACAAAAATTGTCCCTTAATTGAAGGTGATACAGGCAATCGTTTAAGGGAAACTGGGTATCCCAGGGGAAACGGGTGAATATTTTCACCGGTAAATAAGGCTTGCGAGGAAGTCGTCGTCCCAGGCAGCGATGCGGCGTTTGACGCGCGTTGATCTTCCCCCGTTTGTGAATCTAGCGGGTCGTCCTTCAACTCCAATCTCGTCCAGGTGGAAAACCTCCGGCGGCCTTGAAGACTCCCACCAGGAACCGCCCTCCCATGACCCTGATCAAGATCACGGACGAGAGCCGCTAAATTCCCAGCAAATCTGTAGATGTCAGAAAAAAAACGTGCTGGGCTTTTGTCTGTCGTGTCTTTAGTATATGTACTAAGAAATTGAAATAACACGTAGATAGTTGTTGGCATGAAGATCTACGAAGAATTGAAAGCTGAGATGGAGCGTCTTGAATAAAGAGACGACTGAAGCCAAGAGGCGTGAACGAGCAGAAGCACTCAAGAAAGTTAAAGATCTGTGCAAAGAGTCCGGCTTTACGGTTAGTGGTGTGGGTCTGACGTATGGCTCCCATCCGTCAGGGAATAAACACCCCTAGAATGCTGAAAGGTGCATTGGCTTAATGTGGCAAGAAGATATGAGTAAAAAAGTAATTTTCTTTAGCGTGCTATTCTTAGGCGTTATCTATTTCTTATTCGCATTACAAGTTGACAATAACATAACTGAAAGTGACAGAATCGCAATAGAGACTCTTGACGTTGAAGATGTGTGCAACCATACAAACGAAACATTCAGTCGTGAGATTGATTGTATCTCAAAAATTCAGTCTGCAGTCCAGTCAATAGGTAAAAAGAAATGTGCCGGTAAACTTGATATCATAGAACCAAGTGAGTTCATAAAAAGAGGTTACGGGTGTTGCTTTGATAGATCTAGATTTATTGAAAAGGCTGCAAATTATTATGGATTTAAAACCCGTCATGTTTTTCTCATAAAGCCCACGCTTGATTTATCTCTAACGAATATTTTACCGCTTGGTCAAGAGAGTCATGCTACTTCTGAGGTTCTAACCAGCAAGGGATGGCTTGGGGTGGATCCGAACGAGAGTTTTACCTTGTTAGACGAACAACAAGTTCCGCATACATACGAGACATATCTCAAATCTCCTTACCTCAAGTCTATTCTTAACCTCCGGTCTACGATTGCTCCTGTAGATTTTTATATGGGTTCACTCGACATAATTTACGGACTCTATTCAAGACATGGGTTTTTTCATGGTGTCAAATTGCCAGGTCCGGAATTTGTATATTCTGAGATTAAATATAACTTCTAAATGTGTTTGACAAGGGGCTCGTTAAGTTAAAATTAAGTCAAAAGATATAATTGCTCGCTTGGAGCGTGGTAACAACGTACAAAACCGTCAGCTTAGACTGAAGTTCGACATCCGTAGTTCGATGTCCTCGGCGGTTCAATCCCGCCCCTAACCACCACTTTCCAACGGTTTTGATTTTCCATGGCAGACTCATGGCGGAATTGAATAAAGTTACGAACTCCAGGTTAAGAACCCCATCCCTTTTTGTTTTTTAAAAAAATCATGGCATCGAAGGCCGCGAATTTCGCTTGGTCTTCAGTTTGGTATTGCCGTCTGGATTTTTTAGACTGGCCCGTCAAACGATCTTCAATACGCCCTGCCCAAAGACCGTCCGGCTTTTGGTAAACGGTAATATTGAAGCCGTCCGTATTCAGGAAAGGGTTTCCCTTTGCCGACACACGCCATTTCCGCGTCAACCATCTGCGTCTTCGCTGATTGGCATTCTTCAATGCATGCTCACGCTTGCGTGGGTTTACATAGTCCCCTTCCATACGCTCGGCACACATACAGCCAACCCGCAACACATCATCATAATTTGAATGTTGCATATAGTAGACATAGCGAATTTCTTGAATCTTACACATTTCACAAACGGCATCGATGTTGCCAAGGTCTTCAAAGTCAATGCAACGCCAGCCCCTATGGGGTACTCCCGAGTCTGACCATTTTCCGTGATGCTTTGACATTGCCTTTGCCCCTTTTTACTCCAGGTTCTGAACTCTAAAACCAAGGCCTTCTAGCTGCTTCTTTTGGGCATCATTGATTTCTGGAACCGCCCAAACCAACAGGTGCTGCGGCCGTGAGCTGGCGACAAACGCCAAACTGGCCGCTTCAGATGATTTATCACCCAACCACTTCTCCCAGTAACCATCCTTTCCTGTTCCATCTACCGATGAAACAACCATAAATGCCGGCCTTCTTTAACAACCGGCCCCGCTTCCACATCAAGGAAGAGGATACGGCCATCCGGCCCTGTCTTCCGTGACGACCTGGCTCACCACCGCCTCGCAGGCGTCGGCGACCGGTGGGCTCAGGTCCTCGCCGAACGAGAAGTCCGCCCCTTCGATGCCGTAGACCGTGACCCGTTCCGGGAGCCGCCCCAATGCCCGCGCCGTCTCCACCGCTTCGGCGACGCTGAACTGGTG
>PIVM01000517.1 GCA_003353945.1 Gammaproteobacteria bacterium | reverse complement strand
CCTAACTTTGAAATATACAGCCTGGCGGCGGGGTTTTTCTGGGGGTTTTGGCAATTCGCGCGGCGTACTCGCTGTATAATATAAGTACTGCACTAGAGTGGTATAGATCGCCTCTTGGCGGTACAATACCCGAATATCCGACCATTATGCCGCCTGCAGGCAGCATAATGCGCCAGCGATGTAATGACTGCTTCATTATATCGCTTCATGCAACCTTCGACCAAATTGCTATGAACCATCAATCTCCTACACTCCTGGAACGTGTGAGCAACGTCTTGCGCCGTCAGCATTATGCTCGCCGCACCGAACAGGCCTATCTTCATTGGATCAAACGTTACATCTACTTCTATAGATCCAATGACGGGGACTTTCGCCATCCCACCGAAATAGGCGCCGCCGAGGTCGAGGCTTTCCTGACCTATCTGGCCGTCGAACGTAAAGTCAGCGCCTCCACTCAAAATCAGGCCTTCAGCGCTTTACTGTTCCTCTATAATCGGGTGCTCGACCAACCCCTACAACAGCGCATCATGCCAACCATGGCCAAACGGCCGGAACGATTGCCCACAGTACTCTCGAAGCAGGAGGCTGCCGCCGTGCTCGACGCTATGAGTGGCATGTACAAGCACATGGCACAGCTTCTCTATGGCTCCGGTCTGCGCCTCATTGAATGCGTACGCCTGCGCGTCAAGGATGTAGACTTTCACCAACGCCATATCGTCGTCCGCAGCGGCAAGGGAGATAAAGACAGAGTCACACTCTTGCCCGACAGCGTCTGCGAACCACTGCAAACGCATTTGCGTGAGGTAAAGCTCCGTCATGAGCAAGACCTGGTTGAGGGCTACGGCACTGTGCACATGCCCAACGCCCTGGCCCGTAAGTACCCCAATGCCAATCGCGCCTGGATGTGGCAATTCATCTTCCCTGCCAGCCGTCGTTATCAAGACCCAGAAAGTGGTGAAGTGCGCCGTCACCATATTCACGAAAGCGCCTTACAAAAAGCAGTCGCAAAAGCAGCGCGCCATACCGATATCAACAAACACGTCACCCCACATGTTTTCCGCCACTCCTTTGCCACCCACCTCCTCGAGGCCGGTTATGATATCCGTACCGTCCAGGAGCTTCTCGGCCACAAAGATGTAAAAACCACCATGATCTACACCCACGTCCTCCAAAAAGGCCTCCTCTCCGTCCGTAGTCCATTGGATCAGTAGACGGATATCCGAGATCGGAGGTCGAAGGTCAGCGGCTGGCCATGATCGCTGCACTCATAAGTACTGCTGTTTGTCTGGTTCGCATCTAAAGTAGTCGCTGCAAGTCCTTAGCTAATTGCTTTGGCTTGTCTGTAATAATACGCCATTCAATTCTAGGAACATGTTTTCCCTTAGGGCAATCGCATCTAATATGTCAAGTAAACAAGCTAGGGCAGTCGGTGTCTTAATGGAAGCCAGCCTTCAGAACTTTCATGAGATAAGTTTCATCCCAACCGCATCTTAAACGTTTGCTCTTGATGCCACGCTGTGAGGTCGTTTCTTGTTTGAGCAGGTTCACGGCCATATGGCGAAGGACCGCCATGTTAGCATCAGCGTGACCTATGCGGATACGGCTGTCATCTTCACGAAAAGC
>PIVM01000187.1 GCA_003353945.1 Gammaproteobacteria bacterium | reverse complement strand
AGATGTATGCCAACGCATTTATACACGTTTCCGTTCAGCTATACTTGCAGAAACGGGGCTAGGGATACGCCGTGTCGTTGCAATCCCTGAGAAGACGATCCCAAAGAGTATTTCGGGCGAAATTGGGAGGGAAGAGACGAGGATGTTGTTGAGAGATGGAAAGCTGGATATCATTTACGATTTTAACCCGGAGGCAATAAGCAAGGGTTTGGAAATGTTGGGAAACGAAAAAAAGAAGCAGGAGCGTAAGAAAGTTTGTGTTGTGGGTGCAGGAATGTCGGGATTGGTGTCAGCTAAAACCCTCCTCGAGTCGGGATTTGATGTGACGGTCTTTGAGAAGCGACGAACTCTGGGAGGTATCTGGTCACCAGGTGCGCAGTACTATTCTGTTACCACACAAGTTGGGGATGGGGGTTACGAGTTTTTAGACATGACAAATGAGGGAGACATGATATCTAGAGCCCAAATCCAAGATTATCAGTTCAAATATGCAGAAACATTTGGCGTGCTTCCTTGTTGTAACTTTGGAGTAGAAGTTACATCCGTGCAGCACGATGGCCACGAGTGGAACGTGTCGACAATAAGCTCTAATGGCCAGCAGACATACAAATTTGGATTTATGATTGTTTCAACGGGGATATATTCCAACCCCAAAACTCCGCACTGGTCGGACTTGCCGGGGAAAGCTGAGTTTACTGGCGAGATCATCCACTGTACTGATCTTCAGTCCGAAGAGCAGCTATCTGGGAAAAGCGTCCTCATCATAGGAGGGGGGAAATCGTCGGTTGATTGTACTTGCACAGCTGCTGAAGCTGGTGCAAAAAGAATTCACCATGTAAGTTCCTATATTTACTCCTTTCTTCGTCCACTCTAAAGGTCTGCTGAGTCCAGAATGTGTGCACTCTTTTTTTCTCTAAACTCGCCATCATCATTGCAGGTGTGGCGAAATAAACTAACAATGGGCTACCATCCGGAGGTCTGCGATTTGATAAATGGTGCTAGAATTCTTGGAGAAGTAATTCCTTGGCCCGAGAAGGATGTTCCAGAGCACCGTGTTGACTTCATTCAGGGCCTCCTCGAAAATATGTATCCAAGCTGGGGGTATCCTGACGGCATGCTTCCTCCGAAGCATATCTTCGCTTCATGCAATGTACGGGAGAGTACACGATGATTTGTGCGAAACTGATCATCACCAGTTAATGCCCAGTTAGTGATACTAACTATTTACCCTTCTGCACTGTTTTCTATTTTGGTACATAGGTTGCCATTACTAGACAAGGTAAGACATGCTTGAGACCTTTTGGCAATGGAATCATGGAAAGGTAAAGATTGACCACCCCCGCTCAGATTATCTTGACTTGTTCAAAGCAGGAGTCTTTACCACCGAGCAGGCATCTGTAGTTTCTTTCAAAGGCCCCAATCGCGTGGTGCTATCAACCGGCACTGAAGTAGAAGCCGACACCATAATTTGTGCTACAGGTAAGGGTTGCACCCCAATGTTTTATCCCAAGAAGGACAGAGCAGAGGTGTATTGATGCTCTGTGATGATCTTCATTTTCTTTCTGCACAGGGTATAAGCTAGAATGCGCTTTCCTTGATGGGAACGTGAAAAGGCAGATTGGCTTAGAGCCTCCTTCAGCTGATGGCACCAAAACCTTTAAACTCTACCGTGGCATTCTTCCGCTTAAAGAACACAAGAACATGGCTTTTGTGGGCTATATCCAGGGGCTTTTTAACCTTCAACTATATGAAGTTCAGGCTCACTGGGCAACTGCACTATTTTTGGATGAATTTGATCTTCCACCCCTTAAACAGCGGTCTGAAAATGTGGAGGAAGTACTGGCCTTTATGAGACGTTTCAACGCGGGTTCTGATGGAACCTGTGTTGCTAGCTGGCAATTTCTGTATATGAAGCAGCTTCTTGATGACATTGGCGTTCCATTGGATGTGACAGCAGCAATGACTCACGATACAGTAGAGTCATTTCGTGCCAACATGGCTAAGCAGCTGGGGAACTTGTACCTTGTCCGCTCAGCTGCAGCTCGTGCTTTGGCATACAAGGCTATTCAGCCCTCAATTTCACACACTCTGCCCGCAATGCCGGAGCAGATCAGCAAAGCAGGCTCTAAAAGTGACTTGCCAGGTTTCCTTGGTCAGGTAAAACATGTGTGTGATACGAAGGGCGAGGAGGTGTTTGCAACGTGGTATGACCAAAATGGGGAACAAGAAGGAAAGGCAGCTACATTTCGAAGTGTGTGGCAAGATTCATGTTCCTTGGCACTACACATGAAGCTTGAATGGGGATTAAGAAAAGGGGATAGGGTAGTGATCTTGCATATGCCTGGACTTCACATTTTGCCTGTGATGTTAGGCTGCTTTCTAGCTGGTGTGATTCCTGCTATATCGTACCCCCCAAGTCCACGCGCACTAAGGAAGAGCATGGACAGTTTGTTGAGAGTCGTCCAAACCTGCCAGCCGTCATTGTGTCTGGTGGATTCTGCAGTGAAACGAGCACTAAATATGTCAGCCTTCCATTTGGGATTGGACACCCCAGATATGCCTAGGTTTGAAGTCACGGACAGTAAGAAGATTTCGGAATCATGGCACAAGAAGTACAAGTTTATGCCGCTTGATCCCCCACAGCTAAGTGAAGAGGACATTTGCTTCATCCAGTACACCAGCGGTAAGGCAGGGTATTGGTCTATTATTGCTAGCTGTCTATGATGCACTTTCGTT
Organism: Gammaproteobacteria bacterium; assembly: GCA_003353945.1. Lineage (GTDB taxonomy): Bacteria > Pseudomonadota > Gammaproteobacteria > Pseudomonadales > PIVM01 > PIVM01. Next base: position 3,851 of record PIVM01000187.1, on the reverse strand, counting down.
AATTATAACTTTCTGAGCAGGTTCTACAAGCAACCCTCGTGGTGTAATGATCACATTTAAAGCACTGGAGAGCAATATTCAACTTATTTATAACGCCTTGGTGGAGAGTTTTACTTTGCGAGAAGGGTATATTCCTACGATTCTAAAGTGCTGCAGCTGGCTCCCACAGTGCGTTTTCACACTCAAATTTCCTTTTTGTACTTCCTGATTCAATTTTTTAACATCCACTGATGAATGTCATGATTCAGGTATCATGACATGGGATTGATGCAATTCTTTTTGCCACTGTACCAAGGATGGCACCAGAAATTCATGTCTCCGATGTCCTTCATGGCAAACCCTCTTATGTGGCTGAAACTCATGTCAATTCATGGCACACAGATGACATGCGCACCAGACTTCGGTTACAATTTGGTATGCCTATTTCTGATGCGTGTAAACAACTTGTGTGATTTCTTGGTCCCTCTAATGCTCGCTCTCTCCTGTAGTGCGCTGAAAGATTTCAGCAGGGCATTTCTAGTGGTAGCAACCCTCAGTTGAACCTTGAACATTTGGCGGTGGCGGGAACTGGCGCCGAAAACATCCGCGTGCCCACTCTGAAGCGGTTCATTATGACCTTTTCGCCTCTGGGATTTAGAAAAAATGCGTTCTTACCTCTCTATGGCCTGGCAGAGCACGTTGTGGGCCTGTGTAGCATGCTTGATATTCACGTCTCACATAAGAACCCCGCTCTCGTTGCAGTAGGAAGTCGCGAAAGGATTTCGGCATCAGGTATGTAGCCTCATCATTGTACAAAAGGCTGCGTAGCATGCATCTGACATGTATATGAAACTAATCCATTATGTGGAACAGGGGTGTCCATCAAGATTGTCGACATTGAATCATTCCAGGAGCTTCCAGAAGGGCAAGAGGGCGAGATATGGGTTCACTCACAAAGCAAAGCTGCTGGTTACTACAGAAAGGAAGTGGAAAGTGAAGAAATGTTTAAAGCGCGCACTTCAAATCCGGAAAACGTTGTCGCCTATCTTCGCACTGGTGACCTAGGTTATTTTGAATCTGGTGACTTGTTTATCAGTGGACGACTGAAGGACATGATCATTTTTGCTGGACGAAATATTTATCCTGTGGAAATTGAGGATGCAGTTGTGAATGCTGACCGTACTGCCGTGAGACCTGGGTGCGTAGCTACGTTTGCCCTGGACGACAGTGAATCAAATGAGAAGCTGGGCATTGTGTTTGAGATACGCAAGAGATCTGAGTTAATGGTGGATGACGTCATTTCGGCAGTCTGGCAGGTAGTTGGCCGAGAGGCTGATGTGTCTCCTTACCATGTGGTAGCTATTAAGCAGAATACGATTCCAAAGACTACCAGTGGAAAGGTTCGTCGACATGTAGTCCAACAGATGCTCAAAATGGGGCATTTAACTGTAGTAGGTGAGAGGAAGGCAGATCCGGGTAATAAGGATGCCATCAGCGATCCCAACCGTGGTACGATAACAGAATGGAAAACGAGTCGTGTCGAGCGTCAGGAGCAAATTTTCCAGCTCATCTGTGCAGAGGTGTTTAATCTAATACCCCAGGCTGGTGCTGAGAAACTCAAGGAAAACATGGACAGCACTTCAGTACTACAAATTGGCCTGGACTCTATTTTGTTGGAAAGACTGCAGAAGCATATCTCAGATAAAGTGGGACTTGCTACTCCACTGAACACAGGGATCCTGCTGGATGACAAATCGTTTCGTGACCTATCGGTCAAGGTTGAAAAGATACGCTTTCCATATAATCCTGAGGAAGAAGAGGACAAGCCAGTAGAAGATGTTGTGGATATAACGCAGGCAAATATGTTGCATTTACGGAAAGAAGAAGAAAAAAAATTACAAAGGATGCTGCGGGAGGCAATGCTTGTTGAGACGATGCCTTCACGTTATGACTACTGCTCTCAGCTCCCATTGCACACAGAGAAGCGAGTGCCTACAGCCCTTGTTTTGGTTTTTAACTTCACGATATACGTTTTAGCAATCCTGATGGTTGTGTCGTGCCTCTGTATTGCATCAACCCCTGCCATCTGGGCAATGAACACGCAGAAGTCAAATGCATTGGTATTTGCTATCTTGCCAGCCTGCTATGTAGTTTTCGTTTCCGTGGCTATACTGTGGCTATGGTTTCTGCGTGTGATTTTGGTGACTGGAATACAGGAAGGGTGCTACCCAATATACGGTGCGTTGTGTAGTCCAGTGCCACCTCTGTTCACTGTCTCACGGTTTTGTCCTTGCAGGTGCAACGCATCTGAAATGTTGGGCATTGGGCCTTTTCATTTCAAATTTTAAAGCTGCATTTGCTCCTTTTTCTGGAACGTTTGTGTACGCATGGCTATACAGAGCACTAGGAGCCCGAATTGGAGAGCATGTTGTGATAAAATCTCTGCCAGTTTTCTCCAGCTTTTTGCTTACTGTCAGCCATGGAGGTAGGGGAGAACTGTATACCTCGTATGAGTGCATTTACATTTCATTTTAATCACCGTAATGTATCTTCCCTCCCAGCCTCGTACACAAGCATTTTACCACTGCAGTGTCACTATTTCGTGTCTTCCATGTTGATTCTGTCACCAGTATTTATTGGATCCAATGCTGCCGTGAATCATGCTGCCAATGTGGAGCCCGGTGCTAAACTTATGGGGGGCTCCACATTGGACTTTCAGGGCACTCTTCCAATGGGATGGACGTCTTCCACAAACACTTACTTACGTGGAGCCCCAGCCAAGCCTGAGAAGTTTGTTGATCAACCACTTACGAGGAAAAGAGATATCCTGCCCATACTATTGGCCCCCCTGATGATATGCGTTTATGTCATCGCTTATTCACCTGAAATGAAACTGTTCAATTTTCTTCATTCTATGCTACCCAATAGTGCACCATCATCAATATCTTCTGCAGTGTTATACCAGGTCTCCTTGTTTGTATGTATGTTCTTTGCACAATATATGGGTATGATTGCAGTTGCTTGCATGGTGATAATCGTGAAGTGGAGTCTTGTGCAGCGCATTACGGTAGGAGAGCAATCATTCTGGAAAGAAAAGAGAATGAAGGTTGGTGTTGTGCTGTTGTTGACGCTTTTCTCTTTAATTTTCCTGCTGAATGACCATTGACTTTTGCAGGTATATGATTTTTTCGTCGATTATACAGCTCCTCTACTTTATTTCTTTCCACATGCGCTTCAAGGGATTTATTTGCATCTTTTGGGATCTAAAGTGAAAGATGTAATTGATTTCTGCGACAGGTGCAGTGCCGTGCAATTTTCCAAGCTTCCACTGCTTAGCAAGCTAGGAGAATTGTTGGAACTCGGCACAGCACTGTTTGTGAATTGTGAGGAAATTTGTTATCGCTATGAAGACCCTGTGACGGGTCAGGTCTTTTACCATGATACTATTATAGGTGACTATGCCTACCTTGGGGGATGTTCTCTTGTAGGAATGGGTGTTGAATTCCAAGATTTTTCAGGTGTGGGTAGCAGATCATGTGTGTATCCATTCTCAACAGTACAGGAACATACAATTTCTGTGGGAAATCGCGGGCAATTTATTATGAGAAGGCCTAAAACTGATGGCGCACTTCAAAATACAGTACACAGCAAGAAAGCAACTCTTTTCTGGAAGTTGATTTACATGCTGAAACATCTTGCGAGTTCATTTCACGTATCAGTACCTTCAGCAATAGTAAAGCTTTGTATCTTTCAGTCATTTGTCATGTTACAGGGTTACTTCAACCCTTCTTCAGTACTGGAAACACTTGTATGTGCTTATATTGCATTCGTTGTTGGGTTATTTCTGAACACAATCATTTTACTGGTGCTGT
>PIVM01000516.1 GCA_003353945.1 Gammaproteobacteria bacterium | reverse complement strand
AATCAATGTCATTAAGTTAAGGAAAAATGTGTTACTATCCATCCATTTCAGACAGTGCCATGACGAAATGGAGCCAAAAAGCAAATGGATAGTAACACAACCCAATTTTACACTGGATTAGTCACTTGTATCAAGCAACTTCTCGAGTCAGATGCATTCAAAGAACGGCATCGCAGTTCGAACAAGGTATTTTCTCGAGACAGAATCTTAACATTTCCCATAGTAACATTGTTTCTTATGAATCTGGTCAAACACGCCTTGCAGGATGAATTGGATGAGTTTTTCAAAGTCATGCAGGGTAGAAAAGTCGCCGAGAGAGTTGTAAGCAAAAGTGCCTTTAGCCAAGCCCGCCAAAAGATTCGCTATGAAGCGTTTGTCGAACTAAACCAAGTGCAAGTGGCCTACTTTTATAAACAGGGTGAACCCCAGCGTTGGCATGGCTTACGTTTGTTAGCCATTGATGGTTCCATGAGTGATTTGCCTAACAATGAAGACGTCAGCGCACACTTTGGCGTCTGGCATCCACAATCAGGGGGCACATGTGCGAAGGCTCGTTTGTCACAGATGTTTGATACCCTGAACAAAATCACCGTTGACGCCATCATTGCGCCCAAAGCAAAGGGCGAACGAGCCCTGGCCGCACAACATCTCGCCCATGTGCAGCCTGACGATTTGCTTCTCATGGATCGAGGCTATCCCGCTTTTTGGCTCTTTGCCGCCATTTTGAAGCAACAAGCTCATTTTTGTGCCCGTTTGACCGTTTCTGAGTGGAAAGTTGCCCAGGCATTCGTCGCTTCGGGTCAACTTGAATGCGAAGTCCTGTTGCATCCAGGGTATGAAGCGCAAAAGACATGTAAGGAATTCGATTTATCCCCAGACCCCATCCCGGTACGCTTGATTCGGGTTGAGTTGTCTACAGGGGAGATAGAAGTGTTAGCTACGACCTTGCTGGATCGAACACAGCTTTCTGTTTCTCTTTTCCAAGACCTTTATCACCTCCGTTGGCCGGTCGAGGAGGACTATAAAGTGCTGAAGTCACGCATCGAGGTTGAGAATTGGAGTGGCAAATCAGTCCAGGCTGTCTATCAAGAATTCCATGCCGCCGTCTTCACTAAAAATATGACTGCACTCCTCGCTCACCCAGCCCAACAGGAAGTGGCGCAACAGTCTCAGCAGAAACAGCATGACTACCAAATCAATATGACCAACCTGATTTCTAAAATGAAGGACACCATTGTCTATCTCTTACGGGATAATGACGTTGTCTCCTTATTACAAGCTTTGTGGCAGCAAATGCTGAAAACCATAGAACCTATCCGCCCCGGCCGTTCGTTTCCACGCAAGAAACGAGTCCAGCGAAGACGGTTTGCCATGACTTACAAAGCTACCCGTTAGTTTATCCTCAACAGGCTTCACCAGCGAAATTGAAAAAGCAGCCTTCCTCGTCCATCTGACAGGCATGGATGTGGCGCCCGCATGCTCACAATGGCTTGTTAATGTACAACTTGTACAATAATTCGGCTCCATGCTCCACGAAAAGGTCTCACTTTCTCACTATGCTGCATGACGTAATCAATGAGAGTGAACTTGAATAACACAATGAGAACTCACGTTCTGACCACTCCTT
>PIVM01000064.1 GCA_003353945.1 Gammaproteobacteria bacterium | reverse complement strand
CCAAAATTTTAAACTCACCGTATGGGTGATACTGCTTTCGTCTAAAATTTCAGGAAAAAACTCCTATCTTCAGCACCTTAAACCCTCTCGCTACGATTCAACTGAGTTTTCTAGGATTATTCTTAAATGCCTGAATTACCGGAAGTCGAAACCACCCGCCTTGGCATAGCACCCTTTGTCATCGATCGTCGCGTTATCAAAGTTGAGGTGCGCCAACCCAAGTTACGTTGGCCAACACCCCTTGATCTAGAGGCGCGATTGTCTGCCCAGCGCATAGAGAGTCTCTACCGGCGGGGCAAGTACTTACTATTTGGTTGTAAGGCGGGTCACCTAATGGTCCATTTAGGCATGTCGGGCAGCTTGCGCTTGGTGAGTGCTACTACCCTACCTGGCAAGCATGACCACCTTGATATTCATCTTGATAGCGGTCAGCTGTTGCGCTACACCGATCCGCGTCGTTTTGGTGCAGTATTGTGGTTAGAGGGAGATCCCGCCGAGCATAAGCTGCTCTGCCAGCTGGGACCGGAACCCCTTTCCAGTGAATTTAGCGGTGAGGGGCTTTACTGTCTATCACGCAAACGCACAACTGCGGTCAAAAGTTTCATCATGGACAGCAAGATTGTGGTGGGCGTGGGCAATATCTATGCAAATGAAGCGCTGTTTAGTGCTGGCATTCGTCCTCAGCGCCAAGCTGGCAGGATTTCAAGGCGTCGGTACGAGATTCTGGCCAATGCCATAAAAACCGTACTCCAACAGGCGATCCAGCAGGGGGGCACTACGTTGAGGGATTTTGTTGGAGGAGACGGCAAACCCGGTTATTTTAGCCAATCCCTGCAAGTTTATGGCCGTGCGGAGCAAGCCTGTCCACAATGCCGGGGGAAGCTACAAGAGATTCGTATTGCTCAGCGCAGCAGCGTGTATTGCTTGACGTGTCAGACATAAGCCAATTTGCCCTAAATGTGTAATTGTTTCACGAGTATAGGAAGAATTAACCCCCCCCTCTAATGACAGACCTTAGCTTGCGAATTTCTTTGACAGTGACGAAACCTGCAACTATCTACACTGGCTTAGGTTCGCTTGCAAATTGACTACTTATCCCCACCCGATGCCAGCTCGCTTAGCTCTACAAGCAGTTGATACGGTGTAGGCGCTGAATTAACCATGATGACAGCTACAGGTTTGAATTCATCCTCTCCGCCCACTTTTGCGTAAGCCAGGTTGGAATTGATTGTTAGCTCAGAGTCAGGATCTTGCTCTAATATCTGTTGCACAGCTGAGCGTAAAACCTCTTCTCTTTCGCGTAAACGTGCTTCCGTATTCAACTCAAATTTTGGCCATTCCAAGCTTAAGCGTTGAATCTCTCCATAGTTGTTTACAGCCACTTTTACATCGGACTGAAAAATGGGTAAATCGTTTATGGTGCGTTGCACATGTGCGAAACTGTACATCTCAAATCGATCTTGAATTTTTCCTTCGCCGGCTTTTGCCCCTGCTGCAATTTGCTTGCGCACCAGAGGTTTCCCCAATTCTTCCATGGGAATGCCCAGCTTCGCCAAGGTCTCTTCGACTATACCCCGCGTCACTTCTGCTTTGAGAGCACTGCGTGATGCGTCACGTTTTAGATCCCATGCCCTATCGCGATTGACATAACGTACTTTATCGACACGATGCTTTTCAGCTTCTTCTTTTCAAACATGATTATCTCCAGATTTATCCATGATTAACGTGGACAAATCTTAGAGAGTCACTCAGGTGCGCTCAGTGAAGAAATCACATTGAATTTGTGATTTATTACCGTTTTTCAGGTGCTTTGTGATAAAACCGGTGCGAACAAAAAAGGAATTGGATGCCGACGAGGCATCAATGAGGTGATTAAAAATGGGGCTTTTCAGCCCGTATTCTTATTGAAGAGTCAGCGGCTGGCATTGCCGTGCTTATTGCTCTGCTTAGTAGCGTTTGCACGCCTCACGCTACCAGCCATACCAACCGTGTCTTGATACCTGCCAATCACTTAGAAGTGTAAATACGCCCCTAATGTAATCACCGAGACATCATCTTCCAGATCACCATCGCCAACATCGGAATACAATTGATACTCCGCACGCACTTCCATGGCTCGTGTCATTCGAATACGTGCGCCAGCTCCCAGCAGAAAACCCGTACCACTTTCGCTATCGGACATCTGACCTAAGCCTTTTGAAGAAACATCCACATCACTAAAAGCAATACCGCCACGCGCGTAAATACCGACACGCTCAGTCAAGGGGTATAGGCCCATCACGGACAGCGCAAAAGCCTGCGCTTCAGCTTCAACGCTGGTGCCATTAAGTACACCAGTGCCGTCAATGCTAAACTCCCCCATATCGATATAGGAAAGTTCCGTCGCAAGCACATCTGTCAGTTGATAGCCCAATGCCAAAGACATACTGCTGTCGCTATCGTCACAGCTTCCCACGCTATCATCGCAAAAACTGTCCGATTCTGATTGTCCAAAGGCCAAACCTGCATAGAGATGCGCTTCTTCATCTGCCCAAACATGTGAGCATGCAATGAGACTTGCAATCAATCCAATCATCATTTTATTCATTCGTTAGACCTCCCTAATCACAAAACAAAAGCCCAGAAAAACTCCGGGCAATTTTTTTAATCATGAAACCCACGTGATACTCACACAGCCCTCAGAGCAGCTGCGATCAACCCCCAAACAAGCTCTTTTTCTTTACTTTGCGTATCTCTTTTTCATCCTGCCATTCCAATACGCCGCTCTCAATATGCATCAGCTTCATCGTGAATTTGTAGTACACATCCTTAGTGGAACCTGCACGCTTAACAATACTGGAAAGGTTACCGTAGAGCATATACTCTGCGCCCACTTGACGCCCCATTTGCATTGCTTTGTTTTCGTTTACCATGCCGCTATTGGCCTGATAATCCAGTTGTTTTCGAACTTCGGCCACTTTCGTCATATCGACAAAGCGGAACTTTCCAGAACGCAAAACCTTGGTAGAAATGGAGTCTGTAATGGATTCGGTGTCGATATGTTCCATACTTTTGTTTTTGATGGTATCGACAAACATCACTGGGCGCCGTGTGGCTGTCACCTGCACAATCGGCGGAAAGCTAAGCAAAGAGTCAACCATTTTTTCGGCCGTTATTTGCAAATCAGTTGAACCAAAATCAATCGTTGTTGTTTCTGTTGCCGTCGCATCACCGTATTGAACTGAGGCGCAACCCGTCATCAACAATGTGGACGCAAGCAAGCCCATTAGTACATATTTCATATGCTTCTCCTATTTATGAAACGTTAAAATAAAATCAGTTTAGTCTTCTCGAACAAAAACTTTAAAGTGCTTAGCAGTGGGCCGAGGCGCTGTTGTTTTGAGTGTTTTGATGCCGTTCGCTGGCATCACCAATGGTTGCCACGCCCGACTATCCGGCTCAATCTCAACATCGTCAACGTCATACCATGCAAAACGGTATTCCATTTTTAAGCTTGTAAAATCTCTATTTTGTATTTCTACCATGCCTTGCGAGAGATCGCCGGCAGGGCGCATGACAGTGCGATTGACAAACAATTTTGAATTAAGGCTCGTATCGTATACGACAAAATGATCCGATTTACTGACGCTAACAGGTGTAGTCTCCTTCGCATCTTGACTTGCGTTCTCTTTTGAGACATCGCTATCAATAGTACTCAGCGACTGACAGGCGGTAACGAGTATTGCCGCGAATACAAAAACACCAAGCTTAAGACCTTTTCCAATGATATTCACAATCAACTCCATCCATTTATGTTTAAAGAGTAATATTTTCCACGATCATACGTACACCTGTATTGACCACCCGCACTACCGTTATTTGATTTGATCGAACAGTCACATCTATTCCCTGCTGAAGCTGGCCCGCTTTAAAATGCAATGTATGGGTACCCGGCTTCATGGCAGCACGCAATGTCTGCGCATTGCCAGGAAGTGTTACCCAACTTCGCCGATCCGCGTTTTCAGAGACCATATTGTAAAGCTGAGCCGTAATACCCGCCAGGGCATTTTGCTTACCAGCCTTTTTTTGCATCTCATATTTTGCGGCAGCTCGCAAAGCATAACGTACAATCATCCCTGTAGCCTTTTCTTTTAGAGCCTTAGCCGCCAAGGCATAGACATCAACAATAACCTCTGTCGTCCCGATTTCATGCGTTTTGTTATAAACCTGCAATGGAGCCGCTTTTATCCAGGGATTGTTATAGACCGGAAAGGCCACGGTTAATAAACCGTGAGCGGTGGGAACTGGCAGCCTAATCTCCTCTTTCATCGGCACATACCCCTGCTCATAGAGGACCACAACCGAGCCCATATTGCGCTTGACCGATTCTGCTTTCATACCAAACTGTTTGCTATAACGCGCCAGGTCTTCACGCATACCCAGAGATCTTGCCAGACGCAATACATCTCGTTGCAAATGCCGATTGTCAGGGTAAATCTGCAAGGCCTTTTTGTAATCGATATAGGCATCATTGGGTAAGTTATCCATTTCATAAATCAAGCCTGACGTATAAAACGTGTACGCGTTCTGAAATGAGTTTTTTACTTTCCCTACTGCAGCATCCATTGAGGCGAAGTATCCGGAGTATCTATCCTGAGAAACGTCTATCTGGTTTTTCCTGGCTTTTTCCTGCGCTTTTGCGATTTCGCGGTGATGCTTTTCATTTGCTTCGCTCTGAACAAAATTGGCTCGCCTTGTCTCTATTGTCGCCGCTTCAAGCTTCCCTTTACGCAGATAATTCAATGCCTGATACTGATGAATAAACACCTGTTCATACGCTGACGCGGAATACGGGATAGAATTATCATTGGTAAATAAGGATGCGGCTTGAGCGCCAGTCTCGCTTGCGGAAATGATCGCCTTATCCTGCCTAACGCCTATCTGCTCAAGTACCTCTTTATAATCTTCGATACTTTCATCAACTCGCCCACTCAAGGAAGCAATTCGCCCACGCTCCATCAAATAAAGCTGCTTATCAGCAACTCTTCTTTTTTTGTCCAGCTGTGATAATACTGCCTGTTCGTTATTGTTGTTGATTGCAAGGCGATACTTTATGGCCTGAGCTGGATAATGCATAAAAATACTGGTAGCGGCGCAGGCGGTCAACATGCATGTTAAAGCTATCAGACAAAACGCCGTATTGGCTTGTTTCATTACATCTATCCTGGTAATTCAATTGACTTGGCTTACCGTGACCAGTCTGCAGGCGCGTCACTGGAACCCGGCGACTGACGAGGCGGAGGCACATTCTTTTTGGCATCAGGCAACACCTTCGACTTTCTAGTGATTGCATTTTTTGGAATTTTACTGATATCGCCTTCAAACAGCTTAGTCACCGAGTATTTCGGTTTGACTTCGAGCACTTCCAGCCTGGCAATAACATGGCCATCAGTGCTTATGCTAAGTTTGGTGTCAGGATCAATATGCGATTGGGAAGTCCCATGAACGTTCAGAATATCCCCTACCTTTAAGCGCTTGCCGCCCTGATTTAACAAAATGGTATTTTCATTATCGATATTAAGCACTTTGACCGGATAGATACCATCCAATATATCGCCAGCAATATTGCTGGTCGCGCCTGACAAAATCATATCCACAGCCTGCGGCGGCGTTTTATCTTTTAGCAAATCCCTTAATTCAGTATCGGGAGTGCTAAACTCGTATGTATCTGCCCATATAATTTCCTGTGGAGCCACTTCTATAAAACGGTACTGTATATTGCCCGATAAACGGTACTCGGAAAAATCACTGCCGTAATAAGACTGGCTTTTTTTCTCCAGAGCAAGATAACTAATATTGCCTACTAGAATATAGTCAGCGCCCAGTTTCTGCCCAAGTCTCAATGACTCACTTGGACTGGTTAATGGCGATCTCATTTGCGCCACCTCGGACATATGCTCATTGATATACGTCCGATCCAATACCCTGAACTTGCCCGATTGCGTAAATTCGACTGTAAGTTCATTGGAAATCTTGTCTACTAGCTGGCCACTCTCCAGACTCGCTGGCGCCTCACCAACCAACCTGAAGGGCAATACAGCAATACTCCTCATCCCCTTTCGTTCCGGTGCTATTGCTTTGTAACGCTCCAGAGTGGCATTAATTGTAACCTTCCAACCCTCCGCTGTTTTTTCGGACTTTATGACATCATAGGATTTCACATAACCTTTAATATGACCCAGTATCTTCTCTGAAGTTTCCTCATTAACCACAGCAACAGGAACACTTTCTGTTCCCACAGCAATGATCGTCAACAATTCAGACCGCAACGCCCGTATCGTATTGATATTCACCCCTTCAACTTGCTGAACGGCTTCCATAACGGCATTAATTAATGCCGCTTCCTGTGATTTACCAATACCTTCCGTTTGCTTGGTCACCACATCAACATCGGCAACTAATTGATTACAGATAAGCATTGACAGAAGTAACGAAAAAACAAGACTGGGTAAAGATGCGGTTTTAAACATAATACATCCCTTTAATAACGAAGCACTTCAATCTAATCCCCAAAAGATGGGGCAATTCTTTGTTAAAGCCCTAATACAATAACTGTAGAGTCTTAACCCGAAATGTTTTAACCGATACAGGCATAAAGAACGTTTGAGCAGCGGATTTACTACCTCAAAAATTCCAAACCAGATTATCTTAAATACGGTCGGCTCATAATTTCAGAAAAGTCTAAACCAATTTAGGGCGAAATATCCAGAAGTATATTGCATACTGCTAAACTTCAATATGGCGATGTAATCTGTTTGCTGAATCGTTGTAAATTCGCTCAAATATGGTCCATATTCAATGAACCTTTTCCAAAGCCCCTGACCTCACCAATTTATGCTTCATTACTGTGGAGTATTGTGACCCAACACAAGCGGCAACACGAACCGCATATTGAAGAGCCCTTTTTCCAATAATGTTTCCATGAAATTCTGCTGATTTGTACTACTTGAACAAAACCACGAGCCAAACTAGACTTCTTCTTTAGAAAAAAAATGATTCGCACAGTACCGCTTTCTTAATGGATGAGTGTGCCCACCTCGCAAAAATACATTTTAAATAAGTAGATATAATGACAAGAAAATCAATATACATCGCTGCTACAAGTCAACACGTTGGCAAAACCACCATGACGCTCGGCCTGCTATCAGCCCTGGAAAATCGTAAAATAAACGTGGGTTACAGCAAACCGCTTGGCCAGCAATACTTGGACGTCAACGGCAAGCGTGTTGATAAGGATGCCATTCTCTTTGCTGACTGCATGAACTTCGATCTTGAACCAGATCTTCACAGCCCCGTCATACTCGGTCGCGGTGACACGTCATTATACATTGACAGACCCCACCCCGGCGATCTCATCAAAAAAATTACCGACGCTTCGGACACCCTTCACCGGCGACATGACATAGTCGTGTTTGAAGGCACTGGCCACCCCGGCGTTGGCAGTGTCGTCGATCTTTCGAATGCAGAAGTCGCTAAACAAATAAAATCCGACGTCATCCTGGTACTCGAAGGGGGCATTGGAAACACTCTCGACCGTTTAGCGCTCTGCAAAGCCATGTTTGACCTACAAGGCGTGCGAATTGTTGGCGTACTGATAAACAAAGTCCAACCTTTAAAAATGGATAAAATAAGGCGATACCTATCCATTGCTCTGAAGAAATGGAACATTGAACTGCTTGGGCTTATTCCCTATGACGAACAGCTTGTGTATCCGTCCATGTGGCACATCGTCAAGGCCGTAAATGGCACTGTACTCACTGGAGAGGAGTATCTCAACAACCTCGTGACAAATACTATTGCCGGCAACATCATGGAGTTCGAGCAAAATGCCGATCCATCCAAGCTTCTTCTAGTTGTAAGCTACCGCAGACTTAATGAAGCCCTACAAAACTTTGAAAATATCTGCATAGAAAAAAACTTGCAACCCAAAAAAATAGCCGGAATAATCGTGACAGGACACGGAAAACCGACAAGTGCGCAAATTGAGCAACATCATAACCTTCTGATTCCCATAGCACATACAACATTGGATACTTACGATGCTGTTATCAAAATGGGGCATCTGGTTGCCAAAATTGACGTTCAAAACAAGGAAAAAATTGAATGTGCCAGAAGGCTATTTGAAGAGCATGTGGATATACCGCGAATTCTTCAGCTAATGGAAGAAGGGCTCTAATACACTGTCAATAACCGTGAGTTACGGTGTAACGGTCTGAATTATATAGCCTTAAAAAATAACACCTTAAAAAATAGAAGATGCGATTCGACTATGCACTATGCGGCGGTTTTTTTAGCCACTCACGCGCATCTTCTAAACTTTGGAAAAGTTCTACCTGCCAAGGCGAATCTTTCGTCTCTGACTGATAGAAACTCGACATAGCCAGCGCACCCTCGTCAACGCAAACAATAGCCATACGAATATTTGGATTGGATATTGCGCCAGCGCGATCCATATAAGCAAAGCGCTCTGTGTCAGAGACAGTATAGTCGGGTGAGTTCATCTCCAGCATATCAAAAATTATATAGTGAATATCGTCAAAACGGGGACTGTTGTTTATTTTAGAGTAAACAGTGTAAGTACAAGCCGAGTCCACCTGATCAAAAAGTTTAATATAGACTCCTTTTGCTTCCCATCTGATTTTGTAGGGCATGGCTATCTGAGTCTCTACACCTGCATAAGGCTTAATTAAAAAGGGCTTTGGATTGCAGTATAGCAAATATTGAAAAAATGAATCACCCCACAGCTTGTGTAATGGATAGGGTTTGACCGATACAAATGAGGCCCGTAGCAATAACAGTCTACTTGCTTTTATGTCGCAGGATAATTCGATTAACCACAGGGGAAATTTTCTTAATAAGAAAATCAACATCAACCTTCATAATATCCCCATAACATGTCATAAATTCACTTAGTAGTTTTTCCTTCGTTTTCGCTTCCTTCGCACTGACAATAAATCGAGCCACATCTTTTGTCGCCTGCTTATCGTGATATGGTTTGGCTCCATCAAAATCGACCACATAAAGCGCTTTATCTGCGTCACTCCACAGAAAATTGCCCCATTTGCAGTCTCCGTGCACATACCCTGACTGATGAATAGCCGCAATCAACTCAGCTGCTTTTGTCATAATCCCTGACTCAGCAAACGTTGTATTCATGTGTTTATCACCAATAAACATCCGCAAATCCACTAGTCCGTTTTTAAATTCACTCAACACAAATTCTGATGAACCGTTTGCGACATAAACCATCGGAGCCGGCACTGCTAGCGCCATATCACAGAAATGGCAATGTGCCTGCCAGGAACGATAAGCTCTTCGGTGTCCAAATAAATACTGTATTTTTCTTTTCCAGGTTTTTCGTTGGTATACTTTTAAAAATACTCGTTTGATATCTATTTCATTGATATCAACAATTGCGGAATAACTTTCCCTATCCTGCTTAACTATCGTGATTGTTCTATTTTTCAAGTATTGCTCTATATCCGTCTCACTTTCCAAACAGGTCTCTAGATAACGTTGCAGCCTTACTCCCTCTTTGTATGCGCTGATTTTCGTTTTTTTACTCACTGGCTTTTTCCGTCGCTTTAAAGGCTTGAGGGAAATCACCGGCCCCTGCCATCACTTCATCCACATCCGGCTTCACTATTGGTTTCTGTTTAAGCCTTTTGCTCACTTTTTCCAACACTTCCCTTTCTAGCTCTCTGCAGTCAACATCAGGACTATAATTTTCAAAATAGGCTTTAAAAAATCGTCTTCGATCAGTCAACGTCATATCAACACTATGAAACATCATTATCTGGACAAGGTTTTTTACTATGTCTTCTTTTGAGAGACTATTGCATTGCTGATTTCGCTCATTATCAATAAGAAACCATTTCGGCAAGCCGTTATTTACTTCAAGCACAATATTATTGGGGCGCAAATCACCATGAATAAAGCCAGCGGCATGCAGACGACCAACCAACTCCCCCACACTGGACAGGAGCAATCGTTTCCAACGCAAATGCTCTGGATCTTTCGGCCGCCTCAACAAAGCACAAAGATAACTGCCAAAGGAAACACCAGGCACCGCTCTCGATACGACAAATTCGCTTCCATCCAACTCCCCTGCTGCCAGCACCTCTGGGGAATTGAAATGATTCGCTTTTAAGAGTTCAGTTTGCTTAATGTACCGACGGCTACGACTGACTTTAAAAAAGGCTTTTATGCGTTCCATATAAGATCGAGAAAGAAATTCTTTATAGAAACAATCTGCGGGAGACGACAGATGATACACAATAGCGGTTTTAGAGCAGGGCACTTTTTTTGCAACACTGCACCAACCATTTTGAACTGCTGATACTAGTACAGGCTGCAGCTTTTTGGCCAAAGCGCCTTCAACATATCCAATGCGACGCCCTTCAATTGATACAGTAAAACGCTGAACCGACATCACTCAGCCCTCAAAAAGCTCATCTGGTTTTCGCTGCCATTGTTGTTGATAGAGATTATTGGCGCGACGCTGTACTCTCTCCCAAAACTCTTTTCTCTCCTGAAGCGCCTTTTTTAAAGGCATGCCCGTATACACTCGAATAAACCGGTAAATATCTCGCCGACTTAAACCTGCGTCCATTGCTGAAAAATACATGCTGCCAATATCTTTCACCACCCATCTTTTAGGCACTTTTTTTCGCATCTGCATTCGGTGCAAATCAACTAAATAAAGACGCAATTTCTTGGGATCAATACAATCGACCCCGCTTTGCATATCCAATAAAATATGGCACAGATAGAAGTCTCGATGATTAATCCCATTGCGATGCATTTGCTGTGCTATAAAAGCCACCTGATCAATCAGGTTTTTTTTAAGCTCATACGAAGGCGGTTTGTTTTTCCAGTCCGCGCACAGTTTTTCCAGCGTAATGGTATTCTTCAATTCTCTTGTAACAAGAAACGACTCCTGCATGGCTGGATTACACCCATGCCGCCCGTAAGCGATGGCTTCCATCGTGTTAATATTGGTGTTTTTCAGTTTCTCAATTGCATACCATTCATTACTGGCGCCTAATACCGGCAGCTTGAACTGAAGAAAGTTTTTAATCACCTCTTTCCAGCCAATGCCCACATGGTGCTTTAAATAATAGATGTCGCCTTCAAGCTCAAACCTGACCACGCGTCGATTATCTTTTGCTTTGGCAATTTCACCTTTCACTTTTCTGACTTGATCAAAAGCAGTCTCAGGAGACCAATAATCTCTAAATTCATCACGCAATATTACGTCAGTCATTACGATAGCCTGCTATTGTTTCAATCAACTCTGCCGCCCGCTTTGGACGGTGATATATATCCGCATTATCCGCAAACAGTTTTCCAATTCCCTGCCACTCGTCTCTCGACACCTGAAGGATTTTTTGGACGACACTCGTATACTCGCTTAAACAAAAGGGTGACGGTAAAACATGGCCCATCTTAGCACTCTCAACATAGTGCGCATAACCACAGACATCTGTCACAACGACCGGCAAACCAGCAATCATCGCCTCTAATAAAACGTTTCCAGTATTTTCACGATAAGCGGGGTGTAACAAGACATCCGCTCCCTGTAATAGTGCAGGGACATCCCCACGCCCACCCAGGAAACAGACTTTTATATCCACTCCAAGTTTTTTGGCCAGACTGACAAAAGCACTATTTTTATCCTGGCCAACGACTATTAATCGAGTTTTCAAACTGGCCGGGAGCGCAGCAAGCATTTGTATACTTCGATCAAGCCCCTTAGTTCTGAATCCTGACCCCAAGGCCAGAAACACATGTTCATCTTCAGCCACATCAAGGTCGCGACGTATGCTTTCCCTTATAGCCTGTGCGTCTGAAGACATAATACACTGGCGTGAAATGCCGGGGGGAAGAGGAAAAATCCTGTCATCTTGTGTCTGATAGTACTTCACATAGGCAGCACGCTCTGCCCTGGACACAAGCAATATGTTTGAAATCGATTCCTTTGCGAAAACAGCGCGTTCAAATGCCAACGACATTTTGCATCGTCCTGTCATACGATATAGAAAGGATCTGTCTTCATACGCCTTGGCAGCAAAACAGGAATCGCCTGCATAGTACACATCCAGACCAGGCATCTTATTGAAGCCCACCACCAGATCGACATGCTCCCGCTGTATAGTTTTTTGAAGTGCCTCTGAAAAAGATCGGTTTCTTTGATGATTGCTAATGCCCTTTACTGGCAATATCTTAACATCCAGTTCCGGCACAATTTCACCCTGCCACTCTCCCGTATAGATCACGACCTGATGACCACGCTGCGCACATTCTTTTGCAATGGCCAGCATATTTTTTTGCATCCCCCCAAAGGGAAAATACTTAAATACGGCAAAAGCTAGATTCATGCATCTACTCTCTGTACTGTTTCAGCGTTATCTAATAATTGTTGTAATCTTTCCCAAACAATGGCTGGCGTTAAATTTGCCATTTCTTTTGGCTCAATGTTTTTATCACCCGCATCAGACTGCATTTCGGATGCATTCAGATGTATTTGCTGTTGCCCGTAGGCTCCCACAAGTAGTGGCCTTGTCGATCCATACAAAGAGACCCCCGGTATATCCAGTGCCGCACTTAAATGTCCCAGTCCCGTATCAACGGCAACGACGCCTGATGCCTGGGCTATGACACAGGCAATGCCATGCAAATTGAGTTTTGGCAGCACTTCAGCACAAGCACAGCTTGAGGCAATTAATTCAGCGCGTTTTTTTTCCTCTTCATTACTCCATGGCAAGGTGACCGTAAAACCTGCATCACAGACTTTTTTTGAAAGTGCCTGCCAATAGCCTTCCGGCCAGTATTTTGAAAACCGTGTTGTACCGTGAAGAAAGACGACGTAGGGCTTCTTTTTATCCAGAGTTTTAAAATGCGTTTTATCTAAATGGTAATCGCCCTTATTTTCTGGAACATCATAGCCTAACGACTGAGAAAACAGAGATCGCGTACGCTCTACGGCGTGCATGTTTTTAGCTACACTAATGTGATAATGATAGGCCAGCGCAGCGAGGGGTTCGCGAATGGATTGTCGATCAAATCCGTAACGAGGCGCTTTGACATATCGTGTTAGCAGAGCGCTTTTGATAAGACCCTGCGCATCGATAACACAGTCATAGGGTTGTTGACGCAGCATTGCTTTGCACTGCTTCCATTGCGAGCCCAGCAGACTTTTCACAGGTGTCTTTCGCCATCGACGAATGGCAACGGGAATCACTTCATCAACAGCCGGGTGCCAGGACGGTATTTCTGAAAAACTTTCTTCAACGACCCAGTCAAAGCGTATCCCCGGTATTGCGCGAGTTGCGTCAGTTAACGCGGGTAGCGTATGGATCACATCACCCATCGAAGACGTTTTTACCACCAGCACTCGCATTGTTTTTTCTGCTCCTGTTCTGCTTTACGATTGTACTTTACGACTGAGCTTTGCGACCCAGCGCCACAATTTGCTTTGCAAAATCAATTCCCAGCAATCGGTATAGAGGATAAGCCAAATAGCGACGCATAAACGTCTTTAACAAGGATTGATGATAAACGCGATAGAGCTGGTCAACCTCAACGCCGGCCAGTGCAATAATCCCACCCAATTCATCGTAACACCATGGCGTAATATGAGTCGTGTCTCGCAAAAATTCCGGGGGATAAAACACGTTTGGCGTAGAAATCACAATATAGCCCCCGGGATTCAAATGCTGGGCTACTTTGTGCAGTATTTCAAAAGCCTGCTCTGGTCGCACATGCTCAATGATTTCAAACATGGCAACCATGTCGTACTGACCACTGATCTCCTCCAGTGTATAAAAATCATGATGTCTGTTTCGGTCTATATCAAAGCTGGCATACTGAACCCCAGGCCATTGTTTATCGACCCATTGTTTCAACGCCCGATCTCCGGCACCAATTTCCAAGACACTGCCAATATTGCTTAATTTTGCCATCACCGAATAATGGCGTTTAACCACTGGCAAGGTCCAAATGGATCGATATTGTTTTTGTACGGCTCTCCTCTTTTTGTACAGAACACTCCAGTCAATCCCAGTCATAAACTTTCACACCGTGTTGTATTTTTTTTCGATGACAATTTATCCAGCGCCTGTATCACGCGCTCAACCGGCAGATCCCTCATACACTTTACATGATGCAACGGACATTCGCGCTGAAAACAAGGACCGCAGTCTACCGGTGCGGAAAGAACCTCTACCTGATCATTCAACGGTGGCGTGAATGCTGGAGACGTTGAGCCATATACTACCACCATGGGTCGGTTTAATGCGGCCGAAACATGCATTAAGCCGGAATCGTTACTGACTACCGCATCGGCCAGAGACAATAGGTCAATGGCTTCTGATAAAGCTGTTTTACCCGTTAAGTCATAACAAAACCCTGGCATATCTTCTGGCAACTGACGCTGAATTTCTTCCGCAATAGGATGATCATTGACTGAGCCAAACAGCCATACCTGCCAGCCCGCTCGAATTTGCCTGGCTGCCACGTCTGCATAATACGCCTCAGGCCATCGTTTTGAACTACCAAATTCGGCGCCGGGACAGAGTGCCAGCACGGGCCGGTCGCGGTTTAATTGAAATTTTTCCGCCACTTGTGCACATTGCTCGACATCAATCGATAATCGTGGTCTGGGTAACGATTCTGGCAACGCCAGTGTATCACCGTAGGCCAGAGCCACAAATCGCTCTACCATTAAGGGGTAGCGTTGCTCATCCAATCGACGAATATCATTGAGTAAACCGTAGCGAAACTCCCCTGTCCACCCGGTACGTATAGGAATTTTTGCAAACAGCGGTACCAAAGCAGATTTCCAGCTATTGGGCAGCAAAACGGCTTGATCATAGCGTTCACTTCGCAGCTGCTTACCCAGGCGGTAGCGTTTGGCAATCCCAAGGTGATCATGCCCCAGCGGCATGACGATCCCTTTTCTCACCTCCGGCATACGCTCTAGCAGTGGTAAGCTCCAGCCGGGTGCCAGCACATCGATTATTAATTCCGGAAAGCGTTTTTTAAAGGCGATAAACAGGGCTTGCGCCATCACCATATCGCCAACCCAGGACGGGCCTACAACGAGAATTTTTGTGGCAGCGCTTGCCATTAGCGTCAGTTAAGCCAACAGTCAGCGCAACAACTTATCTTGCGACTGACGCCAACCATTGCGGATACTCCTGCCGACGCCCTTTCACTTGATCAAAATAGAGTGTCTGCAGCTTTTCAGTAATCGGGCCACGCTTACCAGCGCCAATCACCCGGCCATCAAGCTCGCGGATAGGCAGCACTTCCGCTGCTGTACCGGTGAAAAACGCTTCATCCGCGACATAGACCTCATCTCGGGTAATGCGTTTCTCCCTGACCTCTAAACCCTGCTCAGAGGCCAACTGGAAAATAGTGTTGCGCGTAATGCCGTCCAGGCAGGAGGTTAATTCCGGCGTATAAATAATGCCGTTTCTGACAACAAAGACATTCTCTCCACTGCCTTCGGCAACATAGCCTTCGTTGTCGAGCAACAACGCTTCCTCACAACCGCAATCCAGCGCCTCACGCAGGGCCAGCATAGAGTTGATATAGTGGCCGTTTGCCTTGGCTTTGCACATGGAAATATTCACATGATGGCGGGTATAGGAAGAGGTGCGAACCTTAATGCCGTTCTCCCGCGCTTCCGGCGTCATATACGAAGGCCAGTCCCAGGCCGCGGCCATGACATGAACTTTCAGGTTGTCAGCCCGCAGGCCCATGCCTTCAGATCCATAAAAACACATTGGCCGGATATACGCTTCATCCAGACCGTTTTCTTGTACGACGCGGCGCTGGGCGTCATTTAATTCCTCTTTGCTAAAGGGAATATCCATCATCAGGATATGGGCCGATCGAAACAGGCGATCCGTGTGGTCTTGTAAACGAAAGATACAGGTGCCGCGATTTTCTGTCTGGTAGGCCCGAACGCCTTCAAAAACACCCATCCCGTAATGAAGTGTGTGCGTTAGGACATGCACTTTGGCATCACGCCAGGGTACCATTTCACCATCAAGCCAGATAAGACCATCGCGATCAGCCATGGACATAATGTTGCTCCTCACTCTGCATTTTTAATTTGTTTTTCAATTCGTTACGGTCTTTTTAAACGCTGGAACCAATAGAGATCCCAGCTCACTGCTGCCCCAAAAATGATCCCAATTACGACGTCCCCAATTACGACCCAATATCACCAAACAGCTGTCCCCACTTGGCCAATACGGCATCTTGATGGCTTTTCACCAACTCAAAGGGTACTTCACTGGGTTGCTGTTGCAGCGCAAGACGATGAGAAGCAGTACGATAAACTTTATACGCTTCAATAAGTTGCGCCACCTCTTCTTCAGTGAACAAGCCTGCTTCCAGCAAGCCTTGCAACAGACGGTTATTGTCAGTCCTTCGGGTCAGCGCAGGATATTTCTGCGCCCAAACCAAAACCGCGTATTGGACCATAAATTCGATATCAACGATACCTCCACGGCTGTGTTTCAAATGAAAAAGACCGCTTTTTTGATCACGGATATGGTTCGGCAGCAAGTGGGCCGCCATCTTCTTACGCATCTTCACGACCTTGTGCTTCAAATCAGCAGGCTCGCGTGGACGACAGAGAATATCGCGCCGCAGCGCTTCGAAATCCTTTTTCAATTCTGGACAACCCGCAACCACTCGTGCTCTCACCAAGGCCTGATGCTCCCAGGTCCAGGCGCTATTGCCCTGATAATCAGCAAAAGAGCGTAAGGTCGTGACCAATAACCCGGAGGCACCGGAGGGGCGCAGACGCATATCCACCTCGTACAATTGCCCCATTGTGGTCTGCACTGTCAGGATGTGAATGATGCGCTGCCCCAGGCGTGTATAAAACAAACCATTATCAATCGATTTATCACCGTCAGTAACACCATTGATAGGCGCATTATGGATAAAAACCAGATCCAGATCCGAACTGTAACCCAGCTCTATACCACCGAGTTTGCCGTAGGCGACAATAATAAAATTCAGCTCACAAGGGTTACCATCAGCACCGGCCGGTCTGCCATAGCGTGAAATCAGTTGTTCCCAGGCAATCGCAACAACATGCTCCAACACCGTTTCGGCAATAAAGCTGAGATAATCACTCACTTTCATCAGCGGCAGTTTATGCATCACTTCCGAAGCCGCCACCCGAAGCACATGCGCCAGTTTAAAATAACGCAAACCTTCCATCTGTGATTCCTGATCGTCCGTGGGTATACGCAGCATCTGCTGATACAAATCCTGACGCAGCATCTGCCTGTCGGGCGCCGAATAGAGTGTACCGGCATTAAGCAGCTCATCGAGCAATACAGGATTATGCGTCAGTTGCTGCGCAATCCAGGGACTGGCTTCGCATAGGGTAATCAACTGGCTCATTGCCTGGGGATTTTCCACCAGCAAGACTAAATAGGAGGTACGCCGAACGACAGCTTCAACCAACGGCAGGGCGCGAGACAGGGTTAATGAGGGTGTCTTGGAACTTGCCAGCGCCTGCAATAACAGTGGCATAAACTGATTTAAACGAGTCCGACCGATGGACTGGATCACTCGTAGCATGCCGCTTTCACGCAATTGTGTGAGCTTTTTAAAAGAGTGTTCGGCCTGTTCAAAACCGGCCTGCTGCAGTTGAGCAATACCCGCTTGTTGTTCGAACTCACCAGCCCACAGCGCCAACCATTGACTGTCGACCTGGACACCCTCGCGCTGCTCATCTTCAGGGTCACTGATCAGCTGTTCGAAATGACCATGCACTTGATCACGATGCTGCTGCAGCTGTGTAAAAAAGGCATCCCATCCGCCAAAGCCCATTACATAGGCCAATCGCGCCTGAACAAGTTCATCTTCCGGCAATGCCTGAGTTTGCTTGTCCTGATAGCCCTGAATAGCATGTTCTGTGTTGCGTAAAAAAACATAGGCCCGCAGCAATTCAGTCACTACCGAGGCTGGCAGTAAGTCATTTTCACCCAAATAGGTCAGCACTCGCTGCACTTGGCGCTGCTGAAGTTCGGGTTGTCGACCACCGCGTATTAGCTGAAATGACTGGGCAATAAATTCAATTTCCCGTATCCCACCGGCACCAATTTTGACATCATTCTCCTTACCACGACGCTGAACTTCCCTGTGAATCATTGCTTTCATCTCTCGCAGTGAGTCAATTGCAGAAAAGTCTATATAACGGCGGTACGTAAAAGGGCGCAAGGCCTTCATCATCCGCTCACCGGCTTGCTGGTCTCCGGCAACTACGCGCGCCTTAATCATCGCATAGCGCTCCCAGTCACGCCCCTGGTCCTGGTAATACTCCTCCATCGCGTCAAAACTAAGCGCCAGGGAACCGCTCTGTCCGTAGGGTCTTAGTCGCATATCCACTCGAAACACAAATCCGTCTGCGTTTATTGTATCCAGGCTTTGAACCAGGCGCTGGCCGAGCTTGAGAAAAAACTGCTGGTTTTCAATCGAACGTGATCCACCCTGGGTATCACCCGCTTCAGGAAAAGTAAAAATCAGGTCTATATCGGAAGACAAATTAAGCTCATAGGCCCCCAATTTACCCATACCCAACACAACCAGTTGCTGCGCCAAACCTGATTGCCTGCCTATCGGCGTACCATAGTCCGCACAGAGTCGCCGATAATGCCATTGCAGAGCTAATTCGATGCAGGCTTCTGCCAAGTGAGAAATTTCCTGCGTCATCTGCTCCATGTTCGATAATCGATTAAAGTCTCGGTAGATCAGCCGTACCATTTCCCGATGACGCAAACTTCGCAGGTACTGGTTGAGCGCTTGCTCATTTTCAAGCCGATCAAGCTGTTCCATGACTTGCTGGCGATAATAATCCGCCGATCTGAACTGCCATAATTCGCCCTCATCCACCAGTGAGCGAAACTCACTGAGATGACGCTGCAAACGATCGACCAAGTAGCGACTGCCAATGCAAGCTGTCAGCAATTCCTTAGGCATCGCAGGTCGATTTTCTAACGCCTCCTCTATCCACTGAATATCTTCGGGCTGCCATACTTCAAGAATCATTGTCCACAACTTGGCAAATTCCCGCTGCAATACGGCGGGAAGATTTTGAATAGGCAGATTAAGCATTGGCTCTCCTTCAAGAGTACGTCCACACTCATCTTCCCCAAGGAATCAGGGGGAAAAAGCTGTTCAGAGTGAGCTTGGCTGGAAACTAATTAACGTCCGTGAGATAAGGGGGCAACACGCATGACTTCCTCTATTGTGGTATCACCGGCCGCCACTTTTTGTGCCCCACCTAAGCGCAGGGTTCGCATTCCCTCTTTGATAGCTTGTTTGCGAAGATTATCGATATCGCAATCGTCACTGACTATCTCCTGCACATTATCAGAAAGCTGCATAATTTCATAGATTCCCTGACGCCCCAGATAACCGGTGTTGCGACATTCCAGGCAGCCTATTGGGCGGCAAATTTTAGGCGGTGGCGGCAGTTTCCAGGGATAGATTAATTGCTGCCAGGCTCTCTGGTCCAGGTCGGTAGCCTCCTTGCAGTGGGGACATAAGGTGCGCACCAGACGTTGTGCCATCACGCCCAGAACAGTGGCTTTCATCAAATAGGCGGGCACGCCCAGCTCAAGCATGCGTG
The DNA here is from genome assembly GCA_003353945.1 of Gammaproteobacteria bacterium. Taxonomy (GTDB): domain Bacteria; phylum Pseudomonadota; class Gammaproteobacteria; order Pseudomonadales; family PIVM01; genus PIVM01. The sequence continues at coordinate 9,374 of PIVM01000064.1, read as the reverse complement.
TAATTGCCGTCGGCGCATCATTGGTATGTAGTGTTGATAAAACCAAATGCCCGGTCAATGCAGCCTGAATAGCCATCTCAGCCGTTTCCAAATCCCGGATCTCACCGATCATGATAATATCCGGGTCTTGGCGTAACAGTGAGCGCACGCCGCTGGCAAAATCCAGCTCAATATTGTGGTGCACCTGCATCTGATTGAAACTGTCTTCAACCATTTCAATGGGATCTTCAATCGTGCAGACGTTTACTTCGGACGTTGCCAATTGCTTCAACGTGGAATACAGGGTGGTTGTTTTCCCAGAGCCCGTCGGCCCTGTCACCAGTACAATCCCATCCGGTCGATCCACCATGTCCTGCCAGCGGGCATAATCCTCATTCTCCAGACCTAACTCAGAAAAACTGCGCAGCAGAACATCTGGATCAAATATTCGCATGACCAGTTTTTCACCAAACGCGGTCGGCAAGGTAGATAAACGCAATTCGACCTCATCCCCATTGGGAGATTTGGTTTTCAGACGACCGTCTTGGGGGCGTCGTTTTTCCGCCACATTCATCCGCCCCAGCGTTTTGATTCGACTGGTGGCAGCGGCTACAACCTGCATTGGCATTTCATGGATCGTATGCAGGACACCATCTATTCGAAAACGCACATTCCCCAATTCACGGCGTGGTTCAATATGAATATCACTGGCCCGTTGATCAAAGGCGTATTGCAATAACCAGTCGACAATGTTGACAATATGCTGGTCATTGGCATCCGGGTCCTTCAGCCCCCCCAGCTCCAGCATCGCCTCCAGATTGGTTACGCCGGAAACCGCGCTGCCCTCTCCACCCGTCACTCCGACAATAGAGCGGGCCAAGGTATAAAATTCAACTGTATAGCGATGTATATCGGCCGGATTAGCCACTACCCTGCGGATAGCCTTACGAGTGACATGTTCAAGCTGAGGCTCCCAGCTGTTGAGAAAAGGCTCACCACTGGCGACAAGCACTTCATCCAGACTCACCTCAACGGCCAGTATTTTATGACGCTGAGCAAACGCATAGGACATCACGTTAGTAACTGCCGATACGTCAATTTTTAAGGGATCTATACGATAAAACGGCTGGCCCGCCTGCTCACCCAACCATTCCACCAGAACATCAATGCTCAGATGTTTTCCGCCAGGACGGCTTTGATCGATCAGGTTTTGTTCAGCAATAAAGACTATCGGATGCTGCGCTGCCTGAACCTTGGTGCGCGGTGTCACCAGCAGATTCTCCACGTCTTTCTGCTTGACCAGACCATCGGTCTGCAGATCCATCAATACAGTACGCAGATCTATTACTCGATCGGTATTTGGACTATTTTTTGCCGCTTCACTCATAAGGATTAACTGTAAACACCAGATTAGTATGAATTAACTAAGTATATGCCATAGGACAGAAAATCACTGCGCACAACGATCAAAAATCCACAAAGATGGGAAATGGGTCATTTTTGTCAACTGTAGTAAGCAAAGTCTGGCATCAATGTTCACTGCCAAAATATTAACCGCCAAAATGCTGCGCCCGAAAACTACCCTCTCGACTTTCAGGTCAACACATTCGCATAAAAGTCAGGCTTTACTGCCTTTTATTCGCTCCACTATTCACCCCTCAACGCGCTACAATGCAAATCTCCATTTCAATAACAGGCCAGCAACCATGGCGCTTACCCTAGGAAGCACACCAGCACCCGAGCTTCTGACGATGCTGCACGAACTGATCGCGACACCCTCGGTCAGCAGCACTAATCCTGAATTTGATCAGGGTAATCGCCCCGTACTTGTCAAACTGGCAGACTGGCTCTCCAGCCTGGGATTTGACGTCGAGATTATCCCTCTACAAGCTCAGACCGATAAAGCCAACCTGATCGCCACCCTCGGTAGGGGTCCCGGTGGTCTGGTATTGGCCGGTCATACGGATACAGTACCCTTTAATGAAAACCGCTGGCGGATGAATCCTCTGGCGCTGACGGAACAGGACAATCGCCTCTACGGCCTCGGCGCGACTGATATGAAGGGCTTTTTCCCGATAGTCATTGAAGCGGCCAAAGCCTTTGCCGACAGCACATTACAACAACCACTGATCATCCTGGCCACAGCGGATGAAGAAAGCACGATGAACGGTGCCCGAGCACTGGCAGAAATGGGGCGCCCAAAAGCCCGTTATGCCGTCATTGGCGAACCAACGTCCTTAACGCCCATCAGAATGCACAAGGGCATTATGATGGAAGCCGTGCGCGTGGTCGGCCAGGCCGGGCATTCCTCCAACCCAGCGCTGGGTTTGAATGCATTGGAAACCATGAACCTTGTGATAGGCGATCTACTGACATTTCGTAAACAATTACAACAGCAGCATCAAAATCCCTTATTCGAGATAGACATTCCAACACTCAACCTGGGCTGCATTCATGGGGGCGATAATCCCAATCGCATCTGCAACCAGTGTGAACTGCATTTTGATTTGCGCGGTATGCCCGGCATGGACAATCAGCAACTGCGAGAACACATTCGCCAGCGCCTGAGTCGGATAAGCGAACAGCAAGGCATGCCCATCGAATTGATCTCATTGATCGAAGGTGTCTCCCCCTTTGAACAACCCCAGCACAGCCGCTTGATCAGCACAGCGGAAAAACTGACGGGATACCGTGCCACCAGCGTTGCCTTTGCCACCGAGGCGCCGTTTTTACAACAGCTGGGCATGGAAACGCTGATCATGGGTCCGGGCTCTATCGATCAAGCTCACACGCCCAATGAATATATGGAACTGCACCAGGTGAGGCCAGCCATTGAAATCATAAAAAGCTTAATTGCCGAATTCTGTCTATAATACGCGCTTTAACATCATTATAAATATCAGCAAGACCGTGGATACTCAACAATACGTCAACTGGTTCAGGCACTCATCACCCTATATCAACGCACATCGGGGAAAAACCTTTGTGCTAATGCTACCGGGTGAAGCCGTCGCACACGCCAATTTCGCTAATATTATTCACGATATTGCCCTGCTAAACAGTCTCGGTGTGCGACTGGTTATCTGTCATGGCGCTCGCCAACAGATTGAACAGCATTTGCTCGGTGAGCAAAGCAAAGCCCCGATTGATAAACCCCTTTTTCATAATGGCTTGCGGATCACCGATACTCTCAGTCTGAAAGCAGTCAAAGAGACGGTCGGTCTGGTGCGTACCGAGATCGAAGCGTTACTCTCCACTGGGCTACCCAACTCACCCATGCACGGCGCCAAAATTCGGGTTTGCAGCGGCAATATGTTAACAGCGAAACCCCTCGGCGTGATTGATGGCGTTGACTACTTACACACAGGAAAAGTGCGTAAGGTGGACAGTGAAGCGATCCAACACTTTCTTCAAAACGGTTATCTCGTGCTGCTGTCACCTTTGGGCTTTTCGCTGACGGGTGAAGTATTCAATCTCTCCCTGGAAGAAGTTGCAGTAAAGACCGCGATTTCACTCAAAGCGGATAAACTGATTGCCTACGGCTCGCAACCCGGTGTAAAAAATACTGGCCAACAATTAATAAGACAATTATCCCTGACAGAAGCAAAAAACCAGTCCGGCTCACAACAGGAAAATCTTCCAGCAGCCATTACCGCCTGCGAAGCTGGCATTGAACGCTGTCACCTGATCAGTTATGCAGAGGATGGTGCTTTGCTGGAGGAGTTGTTTACACGAGATGGTGCTGGCACATTGATCAGCCCCCAACAATATGAAAATATTCGTACTGCTACCATTGACGATGTTGGTGGGGTTCTGGAATTAATTGCCCCTCTGGAAGCAAAAGGCACATTGGTAAAACGTTCACGCGAATTACTGGAAAATGAGATTGGTTGTTTTACCGTGATCGAACGCGATGGCGCTGTCATCGGATGTGCGGCAATTTACCCCTTTGATAACGCCCAGGCAGAACTTGCCTGTGTGGTCACACATGCTGAATACCGGGGAGACAAACGCGCTGTTCGCCTGCTGGAATTTATCGAAAACAGAGCCAGAGCCCAGCATATCAACAAGCTGTTTGTCTTGACGACACAAACCGCGCACTGGTTTTTGGAACAAGGGTTTGAAGAAAAGTCCATGAGTGAATTACCCGCGCAAAAACAGCAACTCTATAACCTGCAGCGTAACTCAAAAATATTCATGAAATTATTATAGAGGCCCGTCGCAGGCGCTCTCTACTGAACGCAAATAGGACATTTACATCATGCCAGACTATCGTTCAAAAACCTCCACTGCCGGTCGTAATATGGCCGGTGCCCGCTCCCTGTGGCGAGCCACCGGCATGAAGGATGAGGATTTTCAAAAACCCATTATTGCCGTAGTCAACTCATTCACCCAGTTTGTGCCCGGGCATGTCCATTTAAAGGATATGGGACAGCTGGTGGCGGGCGAAATAGACAAAGCCGGTGGTGTCGCCAAGGAATTCAACACCATTGCCATTGATGATGGTATTGCCATGGGTCATGACGGCATGCTCTACAGCCTGCCTTCAAGGGATATCATTGCCGACTCCGTCGAGTACATGGTCAATGCCCACTGTGCCGATGCGATGGTATGCATCTCCAACTGCGACAAGATCACACCTGGAATGTTGATGGCCGCATTGCGCTTAAACATTCCCGCCGTCTTTGTCTCCGGCGGACCCATGGAAGCAGGTAAAACCAGCTCGTCAGAGCACAAACTGGATTTGGTCGATGCAATGGTTATTGCTGTTGATAGCACGGCCAGCGATGAAACCGTTGCCGAGTACGAACGCTCGGCCTGTCCTACCTGCGGTTCCTGTTCGGGCATGTTCACCGCCAACTCGATGAATTGCCTCACCGAGGCACTGGGATTGTCGCTACCCGGCAATGGCTCAATGCTTGCCACACACCGCGATCGCAAAGCGCTGTTTGAACAAGCCGGCCAGCTGATTGTGGATATAACACAGCGTTACTATCAGAACGATGACACATCGGTATTGCCACGCAACATCGCCAATATCAAGGCCTTTGAAAATGCCATGTCACTGGATATTGCCATGGGTGGTTCAACCAACACGATTTTGCATTTATTAGCAGCAGCACAAGAAGCAGGGGCTGATTTCACCATGGCTGATATCGATCATCTTTCACGCAAGATTCCACAACTGTGCAAGGTAGCACCCAATACACCGCTTTATCATATGGAAGATGTACATCGGGCAGGCGGGATCATGGCGATTCTGGGCGAACTGGATCGTGCTGGCGTGTTGCATACCGATATTCCTACCGTACACAGCGCCTCTGTTCACGAGGCATTGAGCAAATGGGATATCCAACAAACCCAAGACGAATCTGTGAAATCCTTTTATCGAGCAGGTCCTGCGGGTATACCCACGCAACAGGCTTTCAGCCAGGACAGTCGCTGGTCCAGCCTGGATGATGATCGCGCCAACGGCTGTATTCGCTCGCTGGACCACGCTTTTTCGCTAGAAGGTGGCTTGGCCGTACTGTATGGCAATATCGCCAAGGACGGTTGCGTGGTGAAAACCTCCGGTGTCGATGACAGCAACTTGCAATTTTCCGGCCCTGCCTTTATTTGCGAAAGCCAGGACGATGCGGTAGAAGCTATTTTGGACGACAAGGTCAAAGCAGGCGATGTCGTCATCGTGCGCTACGAAGGCCCAAAGGGCGGACCCGGCATGCAGGAAATGCTCTATCCAACCAGTTATCTTAAATCGAAAGGTCTTGGTAAAGCCTGCGCACTATTGACCGATGGGCGTTTTTCGGGTGGCACGTCGGGCTTATCCATTGGCCATGCCTCACCGGAAGCAGCCGCTGGCGGTGCTATCGCGCTAGTGGAAAACGGCGATATCATTGAGATCGACATTCCTAATCGTCGAATTGATGTCGCCCTGAATGATGAGCAATTAGCGCAACGTCGCTCGGCAATGGAAGCCAAAGGCACACAAGCATGGAAACCTGCTCAGCCACGACAACGACAGGTGTCAGCGGCATTAAAAGCCTATGCCAAGCTGGTGACCAGTGCTGACAAAGGAGCTGTCCGGGATTTGACATTACTGGATTGAATGACGCTTAGTTAAGCCGGATGACGGCTTTTTTCTCCTTCTCCTCTGGGGGGGAAGGCTGGGATGGGGGCGATGCTGGACACATTATCTGAACAACTGCTTGATGCGCAAAACGAGTGCACACTGTGCTGGTCCACCACCGATGGCTCACCGGCAGCCACGGTGGTCAGCTTTCTCTATGCGAAAGAATCACTGTGGATGACGACGCTGGAAAACTTCCCGCGTATACGGGCAATTGACCGCAATCCAAAAGTCGCCCTTGTTGTCAGTGGCAAAGGCAGCAAAATGGGCGATACGCGTTGTGTCTCTATGCGCGGCACCTGCATTATTCACAGAGATGCACAGATCCGCGACTGGTTTTTCCCGCTGTTTTCAAGTCGAGTGCTTGATAAAAGCAAACTGGGCGCATCCATGATGGCAAAATCGATGAATAATGACAGTAATCTGGTCCTACAGTTTACACCGGAGAAAGTCATTCCCTACGATGCGCAAGATATGATGAATAGGGCCAATTCGATCCCCTGAAAATACAGCCGTTTTATTGGAAACGGCTTTTCTGTATTAGCTGTGAATTTCACCCATTGATCTCACCGTCTGTTTCAGGTAATTTCGCCGCTCTATCATTTAGCATCAGACATTCATACCAGACTTTTATATCAGACAAGGGCATCAACAATGGCGCAGTACGTATATCTATCCCATATATTTTTCGTTATGTTTAACTAGGTGGGTGGGTAAAGCCCAGAAATTAAGCCATCAAAGCGCACCAAGCACTTAATATAAGCCTTCGTTTGCACACCATAAATCCATATTTCGTTAACTTTTACCAAATTATGGCGTCAAAACTTAACTTTTTTCCTGCCACAAAACTTAGCTTTAAGGTCTTAGACACCTACAAAGTAGCGTCCTTTTTTACTTGAGCAAACACAGTCGAAGGGTGTAGGTTTTCGCTAAGAATGTCATAAGTGCTCGGCCACAGCCCGCATTAGACCGTTACGTTTTTGATATCCTGTCACAATAGCTTCAATTAGAATGTATCAGCTCAATCCCGATCTTACCAACTGGTAAATTGCAATAGACCTTTCTGGCAGGCACAACGATTAGATGTGAGTTCTTAGGCACATAACAAGAAGGACAGCATTTTCCTGACACCAGCCTGAAGGTTTGATCTGACCAATACGAGCTGTGCGCCCTTTTGAGACGGTCAGGATTTGTGGCTTCTTGTATTGCACGGGTAAATTGTCAGGCAGGTTTGAGGGGTTAAGGAGCCGTTAAAGGTAAAGGTGGAACAAGACATCCGGTGCCAGTTCCTCTCGAAAAGCGGGTATCTAGTGACCACTCGCAAATACCCGAAGTTTCCTCGATACCGGACGCTTCCATTCAAACATAGCTGGCCGACGGCCTTAGGCGGAGAGGCAGCAAAAATATAAGCGAGCCCAAGCACCTGCCACTAGGCTTCTCGTCGTGATAGCTTGGCAAAAATCGTAATGTATACCAGCCACAATCAAGGATAGCCATGGACTCAATGCTGCATGCCACCTTAGGTTCATTTTTTTCTCCACGCCTTGAAATGCGCCTATATGATCGCGCAGAGAAATTTACAGGAGGTTCAGCCACGAATGGTAATCTCCTTACTTATTTCCATGAGCATGTTCATCTATTCCAGGCACTGTTTACGGGTTACGGCCATATTCAATGGAGTAGCTCTCGGCAAGCGACCGGATACGCCGAAAGTAAATGGCGCGAGTTATGGCCTGCTATGAATGGCCCTCGCCTGCCACTTTCAAATTGCAACAGTAATATTAAGGTCAGTTTCGACGCTTGGTTCATTTATCAGGTGTTCATAGAGCAAAATAAGATTGCCCAAGCCCGCTATCTTGTTCATCCGACCACAAATTCAATTAGCAGCCTTAACTTATCGACCATTAAATTCAATTGGGAAATCAGCCCTATAATTCAAACCCCCAGCGGGAACAAGGCACTTTGTACGAAGGATATTCTAGAGGGTCACGCCCATTTCCTGGAGTGCTCCTACGCCGTGGCAGTATTATCATTTCCTAAGATAGAAGCTGATAGCCGTGAAGGCTTGAGCGAGACATATACCGTGGCTTTTGATTGGTTTATCAAAGAGTGTGGTGCCGAGCGACGTCATATATTTCCTGTGATTTGTGATCTCGCGTTGCAGACCAGCTGGTATCCGGTTGTCCCACGTAATGAGCATGAGTGGCAGTCCACCAATCCATCATGGAGATTCTATCTCCTCACTAAAGCTTTTACGTCTCGTCCTGACCTATCGCTGGGCAAGCACGATACGTGGCAGGATCAATACCTTGATTTCTGCAACTCCCTAACTGATAAATGCAGTTTCAAGCGTCTAGAAATCATTTTGTCCGAGCGTTTGGACTCCCTTCTGTTATTGGAAAAAAAACTAGGGCTTTCGCCCTTGCAGCGTACTATGAAAACAGCCATGAAATATAGGCTGGATACGCCGTGGCTCACAGTGGATCCTACAGAAAACAATCGCGAGCTTGATCTGTTATTTAATGAGTTCCGCATACCTGCCGTGATTGTGGAGAGTCGATATCAGGCGCAGTCACCGCTTGAGGAGGATATCTCTACAGAGTTAATCGGGGAGTTACACTTCCAAGCATTCGTCGACCAGCTGCTAGGCAATACATCTCGCATCATTAAGGAGTCCAATGAGTTGGAATGTGGCTTTTCTCGATATGAAATTTTCAATGGCTGCCCCTTTCAGGTCAGCGGCGATTGTATGGGCCGCTTCAACCCTAAGGATGGCCTACCCGTGCCGCTAAATCAGGATGATAATGGTGTTATTCAAGGATGTACTTTCGGCGCAATGTTTTCTTCTTGGGGTATCAAAGTTGAGGATCTTGAGGTGGATTACAGTACTAAATTTCCCGAATTTTCTTAAGTGTAATGAAAACTGCTTGAATTTCCCGAGTTCGTGGGTATTTCTGATAGTCCGCGTCTAAAACAACTTCGTCAAAGGAGTCTCATCACTTTAAAAAAGCGGACATTGCATGAATATATGTTGGTCGATGCGGCTTGTTAATATCTATAAGCGCACCCTTGAAGGCAAGACGTACATTAGAGTTGAGTAATTTGGAGTATTTTCAGCGATGATTAAGGGAAATAGAATTACAAACTCAGCTGTCTGGCGTCAACTATCGTGGCCGGTTTCGCGACAATTAGGATGGCCGCTTAGTTGTCTTACTCCTGCTTGAACTGTTTTTGGCTAGTTGGTGTGCTTTGCGGTAACTTTCACCTT
>PIVM01000063.1 GCA_003353945.1 Gammaproteobacteria bacterium | reverse complement strand
GTATGCAGGATGCAATCAAATATATGTTTATATGTCATCTAGATGCTTGGAAACAAAAACCCTACAAGGCTTCATTATAAGCTCTATTTATAGCGCTTTGAATTGCCAATTACGAGGGAGGAATCAATGAGACGCTGCACTAGTTGGTGCGGAAAGGGGGCTCCGCACCCATGTTTATACCTAGACATATGCTTAGCCCTGGAGTAACTGAAGAACCTGTTGTGGCCGAGCGTTGGCTTGTGCCAGCATCGCCTGGGAAGCCTGCTGAAGAACCTGTGAGCGGGAGAGGTTGGATGTTTCTGCCGCATAATCCGCATCCATAATTCGCGAACGGGCTGCCACAGAATTTTCAGATACGTTCATCAGGTTGCTCATGGTAAATTCCAGCCGGTTGGTGACCGCACCCATTTCTGAACGCACTGCGTTAATGGTGTCCAGTGCACGGTCGACAATGTCGATGGCTTGCTGGGATCCCGCTGCGGTGGATATGTCGATATCAGCAACCGAATCGCCGACTGTGGTGGCAATATTGGTTTCAAATAGGCCGTAGCCAGCCAGCATATTGGCTGCTGTTGGTGCCGATTCTCCAAAGTTGATGGAAATTTCGCTATTGTCGACAGAGTTTAATTCCAGCACAGCACCGGTTAGTGAGGCAACTACGCCGTGTTCTTGCGATAGCAAATTAATGGCAGTCACCAACTGACCAACCTGCGTTGCCGCGGTGCCATTGCCCGCAACAGTGCCAATTTCCACATCATTAAGAATCAGATCGCCCTCTACCAGAGCAAATAAACCGTTTACTGCCGTTTCCCCTTCAAGAAATCCTGCCGCGGTGCGAGAGTTTATTCCGATTTGCGCAACGTTGGCGGCGGTAAGATTGGTGCCGTAGGTCACGGTAACACCGTTATTCGTATCAGAGGTTGAATCCAGAGACAGTTGAGGCTGGTAGGCGGCGGCAGTAACGCCAGTATTTGCGGCCGTCGCACCATTGTAGGCAACAGTAATGCTGGCGCCTTCGGCATTGGACATGACTAATCGGCTTGCATCATTGATGGAGGCATCAACCACGCCTCCGGTTATTTCGACAATTCGATCAGCTAATTCTTCCATGCTGCCGGATTCAGTAATCTGGTACACGTTGGCGGAGCCGTCTGCCATCACCAGGCTTAATTGCATGTAATTTGCCGAACCGCGCATAATGCCATCGCCATCGCTTGTGGCAACTATTTCGGTAAATGCGCTCACATCAACACCTGATACATTGGTATTGATGGTGTTCAGCAGCTCTTCCATATTGGTTGCCGCCGTGAGGTCGCCAACATTCTGGCTATTAATAAACAGCTCATCGTTGGCTGTGCCGTCAATAGCTGCAATTGCCGCAGGGCTTACGCTCATGACTGTACCGATAATATCACCACCTGTACTCCCGCCCAACGATTCAGAATCCATTGTGCCGATTTCCAGGGAAACAATTTGATTGGCCTGGGAGCCAATCTGTAGGTCAACGATTCCCAGGGAGCCATCTAACAAGGGTTGGCCATTAAAGTCGGTTGAGTTGGCAATACGATCCAGTTCTGCTTTTAGCTGTTGAGCCTCAGCATCCAGTGTGTTGCGGTCAGCATCGGAATAGATGCCGTTGGCTGATTGTATGGCCAGTGCACGTATCCGCTGTAAGATATTGGTGGTTTCATCCAGCGCGCCTTCAGCGGTTTGCATCATGGAGATGCCGTCATTGGCATTTCGTATGGCTTGGTTTAGGCCTTGGATTTGTGCAGTCATCCGGTTGGCTATAGCCAGGCCCGCCGCATCGTCAGCTGCGGTATTGACTCGCTTACCCGAAGCTAAACGCTCCATGGCTTGGCTTAGGTCATTACCGGATTTCACCAGTTGGCGCTGAGAGTTCAACGCAGATACGTTGGTATTGATAACGAGTGGCATAGCCGTTCTCCTATTACCTTAAGAGCTTGCTCTATATTGAATTTGCTAGGTGCTCTGGTAGGCCGTACTGTTTGGCCTAAGCTGCAGAAAGGAATTTTCCTCTCGCCGTGCAAATTGATCTTGCTGGTGATGTTTGCAACCGGCATGCCAAAAACCAATTAGGTTTCTAGTGCCTTGAAATACAAGAAGAATTGCGCTGAATGTTGCGTTTGTTTGCTGTTTTTTCTGAGTGTGCTTGATGATAAAACGGCAAGGCCATGCCGCTTTGCTGGTGGCAGGCAAAGGAGTTTGCCGCTTTTCGTGGGGGAAACTTGTCTATTATGATAAGTGGAGTAGGCCATAAATACATTTTTTGGAGTGAGTAAAACAGTGGGTACAAGTCGCACAGAGTTGGATGAGCGTTTACAGCGGATTATTTTGCTTGGGGAGGATGAGTGGCAGGCAGCAGAGTTGGCTGATTGGGATCGTGTTGAGGTGCTGGAAAAGGAGCGGCAGCAGCGAATTTACGAGGCTTTTATTGATGGTGTAGCGGAGCAGGATGTTGAGTGGGTGCGAGTGCGCATTGCAGAAATTAAGGCAGTTGAGGTAAAAATTTTACGATTGGCTGAGGCGTCACGGTCTGAAGCTGCGGTGAAATTACGGCAGATGCAAAAGGGAAATAAAGCAACAAAAGCGTATCAGCAGATATCTTAAACGATAGGTGATGGCCTGCAGTTTGCTTTGTTGGTGTACTGATTGCATGTTTGTTCGCCCGAGGCGATTCCTTGCTACAATAGTGGTAAAGAAGGCGTGAATTGATGAGAGGCAATAACGAATGAGTATGAAAAGCAAAATGGCGCAGTACCAGGCGATTGGTGTTCAAACTGGTATTGTAGACGCAGACCCTCATCGTTTAATTCAGCTTTTGTTTAGTGGTGCAATGGAAAATCTTGCCACGGGAAAAGGTTTTATTCAGCAGAATGATATCGAGCAGCGTAATAGAAGCATCAATAAGGTGTTGCAGATTGTTGGGGGGTTGCGCGTTTTTCTGGATAAGGAAAAAGGTGGTGACTTGGCTGGCAATCTTGATCGATTGTATGAATATGTCGAGTTGCGTTTGTTTCAGGCGAATGTCGAAAATGATGAGGTGGCGCTGGAGGAGTGTTTGAGTTTGCTCAAGGAAATTGCCTCAGCCTGGGATGAGATTCGTCCCAAAGCGATTGCTGAGGATTCTTCAGCATCAGATTAGGTCGGTTTTTTCTTATCGCCCCCTTTTTTTAGGAAGTTTGCTGTGTATGAAAATGTAAGTTCTCACATTGAGCATTTGGCAGGTCAACTACGACAGGCGTTGGCCGCTGAGGATTGGGCGAAGATCCGGCAATTGGATGAAGATGTTCGCCAGCGCTTTGCTTTATGGGAGCAGTCTGCCAAGACGATGGATCCTGCGCAGACGGACATGTTGAGAGAGTCTATACAGTGCCTGGTGGTTTTATACCGGCAGGCCGTTGATGCATGTGACATGCATCGCGAGCATCTGCGCCATGAGCTGCAAGGTGTTCAGCCGAATCGTAACGGTGTTCAAGTCAATCGTTTAGTTTAACCCTACTGATTTTCTTTTATTTTTCGTTTGCCTAAGAGCGCGATTTTCAATTCCCCAAGCTAAATTATCGCATTTATGTCATTTAATTGACTTTTGCTTGTTTTTATACTTTACTTAGCGATAATTTAGTCAAACCGGTGACGTTAGTTTGACTATTACAGGCAAATCCCGATGACAATCTGACAGGTTGTGTTGATGTTTGAAGGCTGGTTGCACTAATGATAAAAACAAATTTCTTGTGAAAGGCGAGCCATCAATGTGGCAGGATATTCGAGTTATCGTCGTTGATGATGACGATCAACGACGCCATGATTTGAGCGTTATTTTAGATTTTTTAGGTGAGTCGCCAGTAAGTTATGCTTATAACGAGTGGCGAAAGTTGGCGGCTGCTAATCCGATAACCAGCGCTGGCAGTCTTGTCGCCATTTTGTTGGGGGAGTGTGGTATAGGCACTAGTCTGGAAAAGGCACTGTCCGAGATTAATCAATGGGATCATGGTATTCCGGTTGTTCATATCGGTAATGAGGATCTGGACGGCATTAGTGATCTGGAATTGCGCCATTTAATCATTTCACAGTTTGAGTTCCCTCCCACTTACAACAAGATGATGGATGATCTGCATCGGGCCCAAGTGTATCGGGAGCAGTATTCCATCCGGGTGGGGCGTCAGCAGCAGCGGGATGTGCAGCTGTTCAGGAGTTTGGTAGGCACCAGCCGCGATGTGCAGAAAGTACGGGAAATGATGGCACAGGTTGCTGATAAAGATGTGACCGTGCTGATTACCGGAGATTCCGGTACCGGTAAAGAAGTCGTTGCCCGCAATTTGCACTACAACTCCCATCGTCGACACAAGCCGTTTGTGCCGGTCAATTGTGGTGCAATCCCTCCCGAGTTGCTGGAAAGCGAACTGTTTGGTCATGAAAAAGGTGCATTTACAGGAGCTATTTCAAGTCGTGCCGGGCGTTTTGAAATGGCGCAGGGCGGCACCTTGTTTCTTGATGAAATCGGTGATATGCCACTGAATATGCAGGTTAAGATTCTGCGTGTGCTACAGGAGCGCTGTTTCGAACGAGTCGGCAGTAACCGAACCCAGGAAACAGATGTACGGGTGATTGCCGCCACCCACAGAAATCTTGAAGAAATGATCGAGCTGGGTGGTTTTCGTGAAGACTTGTTTTATCGCTTGAATGTTTTTCCGATTGAAATGCCGGCTCTGCGTGATCGGGCAGAGGATATTCCTCTGTTGTTGAATGAGCTGATATCCCGAATGGAAAATGAAAAGCGAGGCTCCATTCGGTTTAATTCTGCAGCAATTATGTCCTTATGTCGTCATCAATGGTCGGGCAATGTGCGAGAGCTGGCCAATCTGGTTGAGCGCATGGCAATTTTGCATCCCTATGGCGTTGTGGGTGTGCATGACTTGCCGAAAAAATTCCGCCATGTGGATGAGGCAGACGAGGAAAGTATGGCGCAGTTGGAAAAATTGGTCAGTGAGACCAATCAGCCGACTTTGTTGCATATGGATAGCCCCGCCTTGTTACCAGTCAATGGCATCGACTTAAAAGAGTATTTAACCAACCTGGAGAGAAATCTTATTCAGCAGGCATTGGATGATTGTTCAGGTGTGGTAGCGCGTGCTGCAGAGCGCTTGAAAATCCGTCGTACAACACTGGTTGAAAAAATGCGCAAATATGGATTGCAGCGCCCTGGTATGCCAAAAGATTGACCATTTGTGCTGAAGATGAGTGCTAAGTCTTCATAACATAATGAAAATAAACGAATTATCCCGCCTGGTATAGTGTTTGCAAATCATAGCCAAAGTATTCGATAAATGTAGAAACTTTGGCGCAAACACTGGATTTGCTGCGTATTGAGTCGCTTCCTGTTTGCCCCGTTACTGTTTAACGGAGCTGCCTATGAGTAGTGCTGCTGTACCTGATTCACCCGGATTAAGCGTTGGATTGTCGACAACTGTTGCACGAAGATCTGTGTCAGATGTTGAGTCCATGTGCGATAACCAACAATATTTGCCACAAGCGGGTTTATTGAAAGATGGGTTATCTGATGCTGAGCATCTGAAATCCGCTTTTGAGCAGTTCAGTGAATTGTCTTCCCAGCTCAGTGAGTCCTACCAGGCGTTGGAAAAACAGGTGACGCATCTTAATAGTGAGCTCAGTCACGTCAATGCTCAGCGTTTAAGGGAAATCAAAGAAAAACAAATGGTAGCCAGTCGCTTGCAGCATTTGCTGGACTTGCTACCGGGTGGCGTTGTTGTGCTTGATCAGCACGGTGTTGTCAGGGAGTGTAATCCGGCGGCTATTGAATTGCTCGGTGAGCCGTTGCTGGGAGAGATCTGGTTGCAAGTGATCAACCGATGTTTTGCGCCACGCCGTGATGATGGTCATGAGATTTCCTTAAAAGATGGTCGTCGTATCAGTATTGCCACGCGCTCGCTTGATGTGGAGCCGGGGCAGATCATTCTGCTAACCGATCAGACTGAAACGCGCCAGCTACAAAACCAGCTTAGTCGTCATGAGCGACTGTCTGCTATGGGCAGAATGATGTCTTCTCTTGCCCATCAGATTCGCACACCCTTATCAGCTGCGATGTTGTACGCAGGTCATCTCAGTGACGGTGATTTAAGTCGTGCGCAGGTGCAAAAATTTTCTAAAAAAATTCAGTCTCGGCTGAATCATCTTGAGCAACAGGTTAATGACATGTTGATCTTTGTAAAAGGTGATGTGAAATTGACAGACCGTCTGGCCGTTGATCAGCTTCTCGCTGACTTGCAGCATGCGATGGAAATGCCGCTGCAGGCTGCAGGTGCAGTCTGCAGAATAGTGAATGATGCACAGGGCGTTTGTATTTATTGTAATCGGCAAACCATGGTGGGGGCATTGCTTAACTTGATAAACAATGCGGTTCAAGCTAGTGGTAAAGATTGTGTTATTGAATTGCGTGCTGAAATGCAGCAAGAGCATCTGAAACTGGTGGTGATTGATAATGGCCCAGGTATGGATGATGTCATGATTGAACAGGTGAAAAATCCGTTTTTCACTACAAAATCTCAGGGCACGGGCCTCGGTTTGGCTGTTGCCAGAGCGGTAGTCAGGGCTCATCAGGGGGATTTTATTTTACAATCAAATCCGGGAGAAGGGACGATTGCCGGTATGCTTTTACCTATTTGCCAATCTTCGGTTGGTGAGGAGACTAATCAATGTCCATGAGTCAGTTAGCAGTTGACGACTATGTTCGACAGAAGCTGGATGCCAGTATTCTGGTTGTAGAGGATGATCCTGATTTGCGTGAGGCACTGGGTGATACCCTTGAGTTGGCAGGCGCCCGACCCATATTGGTCGACAGTGGTGAGGCAGCGTTGGCTTATCTGCAAAATCAATTTGTCGATATGGTGGTTTCCGATGTCAATATGGGCGGGATGGACGGTCATCAATTGTTGGCGGAGGTTCGACGACAATTTCCTCAAATTCCTGTATTGCTGATTACAGCCTACGGTAGTATCAGTAAGTCCGTAGATGCAATGCGCAGTGGGGCAGTGGATTATTTGGTTAAGCCCTTTAAGCCACAGGTCTTGATTGACACTATCTGTAACTATGTGAGTCCGCAGACGTTGACTGCCTATGATGAGCCTGTCGCGGAGGAGCCCTCAAGTAAACAGTTGTTGGCATTAGCCAAGCGAGTGGCGCAGACTGATTCGACCGTTTTAATTTGTGGAGAGAGCGGCACCGGCAAGGAAGTGCTGGCACGTTATATACATCGTCATTCGGTTAGAGCCAAACAGCCATTTATTGCCATCAACTGTGCAGCGATTCCAGAAAACATGCTGGAAGCGACATTGTTTGGACACGAAAAAGGCGCTTTTACCGGAGCTTATGCCAGCGCGCCGGGTAAGTTTGAACAAGCTAATGGCGGTACCTTGCTTCTTGATGAAGTATCGGAGATGGATATTGGGCTGCAGGCAAAATTATTGCGAGTGATACAGGAGCGTGAGGTGGAACGTCTTGGTGGAAGAAAAACGATTCATCTGGATGTGCGCATCATCGCGACAAGTAACCGGGCGTTGCAGTCCGAAGTGCGAGACGGGCGTTTTCGCGAAGATTTGTTTTATCGCCTGAGCGTCTTTCCTCTTCAGTGGCAGCCGTTGCGGGAGCGGCGCAGGGATATTATGGCATTAGCGCAGCGCATGGTTAATGATCATGTTCGTAAGATGAATCATATGGCCGTGACTTTTAATGAGTCGGCCATTGCCGCGCTAGAGAATTATGCCTGGCCTGGAAATGTCAGGGAGTTGGACAATGCTTTGCAAAGAGCGCTGATACTTCAGCCGGGTAGTGTTATTTCAGAGGCATTTTTGCGGCTTGATCCGCACGTCAATCCATCTTTTGTGTCTGATTTGCCTGATAACAATGACTGGATGTTGGCCGAAGTGAGTGAGGATGGTGTTCTGGGTAACGATCTTAAGCAGCGGGAATTTGAGATCATCATAGAAACCCTGCGTAATGAAAAGGGAAGTCGAAAAAATACAGCAGAAAAGCTAGGTATTAGTCCAAGGACTTTGCGTTATAAATTGGCGAAAATGCGCGAATGTGGCATTGATGTGGACGAAGCGTTAGGGTGTTGAGTAAATAACAATGCTATCTAAGTAGTAGGGGATAGTGCTCTTGGGATGTAAAAAAAGAATTCCCAATACGAGTAGTCGATAGTTTATGATCAATGGGGTGCGCGGGGCGCACCCTACATGTATCAAGAAGAGAATGGTTACTTAGTCGTTGTCCTGGCTGCCGATATTGGCCATTTTTTTCAGGCCGTCAATATCAAGAATCGTAATTTCTTTGTTGTCGACAGCTAGAATGCCGTGTTTTTGCAGGCGGCTGAAAACACGGCTGACTGTTTCAACCGTTAATCCCAGATAGTTGCCAATGTCAGTACGTGACATTGGTAGTCGGAAATTCACTGCTGATAACTTGCGTCTGGCATTGCGTGCCGAAATGCTGAGCATTAATGAAGCTATGCGTTCTTCAGCTGTATTTTTGCTTAAGAGGGTAATGAGTTGTTGGTCTTCTGCAATTTCGTGGCTTAGCAGTTGGAAAAAATGGCGTTGTAAGCTCGGAATTTTAGCGCTTAATTCTTCCAGGCGCTCAAAGGGTATTTCGCAGATGGCAGATGTTTCGAGTGCCTTTGCCGAGCTGGCGTGGGCATGTTTACAAATGCCATCCATGCCGACAATTTCTCCAGGGAAATAAAAGCCGGTAACCTGCTCTTTGCCATCATCTGTTATGGTATACGCCTTAAGCGTGCCTGAGCGAACGGCATAGACCGAAGAAAAATGATCATTTACCCGATAGAGATGCTCATTTTTACGAAGCGGTTTGCCGCGTTGAATGATTTCGTCGAGTTGATCTATTTCCTCTGATTCGAGGGCGATGGGAAGGCAAATGGCATTTAAACGACAGTTGGTACAATTTACTTGGAAGTCATGATGGCAACGAAGGTCTTTTTTACCGTGGGTGTTGCTCAGTGTATCGCTAGCCATAATGAAATTCCCCGCATCGTCGATAGCCTGCCGACTATTGTAACTGCCTATCACTTATAAATACAGGAATAAAAACACACTAACCAGCCCTATAACAGGTGGTTACAGTTGATTGTCTGACAGTGGTGAGGGTTTATAGGGTTTTTGAGTGATACGGTGTATTGCCCTCCATGAGTGAAGCGATGTGTTGATCGAAAGCCATGCAGATGTTTCGCACCATGGGTCGTCCCATTTTGGTGACTTTCAAGTTGTTTTCATTGAGTTGAACCAGGCCATCGTTTTCCATGGTGGTTAAACGTTCAAACGAGTCGGAAAAGTGTGTCTTGAAGTTAATTAGGTAGCGGTTTTCGATCAGGCTGTAGTCAAGCGATAATTTGCAGATGATCTGCATGATCACTGCTCGTCGTATTTTGTCTTCTTCCGTTACCAATAGCCCTTTTTCTATCGGTAACTCGTTGTGGTCCAATGCCTGATAGTAATCCTCAAGATTTTTAGTGTTTTGTGCAAAACAGCTATCCATGGACGAAATTGATGACATGCCGAGTCCGATCAGGTCTGGTGCGAGGCAGGTTGAGTAACCCTGGAAATTTCTTTGCAGCGTGCTGTTACGTTGTGCAGTTGCCAGGTCATCTTCCTGTTTGACGAAATGATCCATGCCAATAAAGACATAGCCTGCATCGACAAAGCGGTGAGTAATGTATTCTAGCATGGGTAGTTTCAATTCAGCCGGTGGCAAGCTCATACGGTCTATGGCGCGTTGTGATTTGAAACGGTGCGGCAAATGCGCATAGTTGTAACAAGAGATGCGATCCGGGGACAGCTCGATAACTTGATCAAGGGTTTTTGCCATCGTCTCCAAGGATTGATAGGGCAGTCCGTAAATTAAATCGAAACTCAATGATTTGAAACGGTGCTGACGAATCTGTTTTGTTAGTCTAGAGATTTGTTCCAGTGGCTGTATGCGGTTAACAGCTTTTTGTACCTTTGGGTCAAAATCCTGGACTCCCAGACTAATTCTGTTAAATCCAAGTCCTTTGAGTAAAGGAATAGTTTCCATGTTGATGGTGCGTGGGTCAATTTCAATCGAATATTCCCGCTTGTTACTGTCGAGAAGCGTAAAGCTGGAACTGATCAGATACATCAGTTGAGTTATTTCTGCATTATTTAAAAAGGTGGGTGTTCCTCCGCCCCAATGTAGCTGAGTTACTTTGCGTGATTTTGAATAAAGTTGACTTTGCAGGGCAATTTCTTTTGCCAGATAATCTATGTACTCGCGTCCTTTCTGTTTTTTGGAAGTAACAATTTTATTGCAGCCGCAGTAGTAACAAATATCGTGGCAAAATGGAATATGCACGTAAAGTGATAGTGGGGCGATGCTGTCCAGGCGTTGTGTGGCTGCGCGACGATAGTCGGCTTCTCCGAATTTGTCGCTAAACTGTAACGCAGTCGGGTATGAGGTGTAGCGAGGGCCAGCAATATCGTACTTGGCGATCAGCTCACTATCCCATACTAGATTTGCGTGATTTTCCTTGTTTATTGTCTTGAATGTCATGTTAATGTAGCCAAATTATATGCAGATTACGTTACGTGAAAGGTGACAGCTCAGCTTTGATATGTGTCAAGCAGTATTATATGTATTTTTTTCTGAACGCTATTGAGATCAAATCTCGATAAAAATACTGGGGATAGTAATTAAAATGCATGATAACCCTACCACTTATGTGTTTTTATGGGTTTTGATTGTGTGTCATAAGGTTTGATCAGGGGTGACAAATGTATGCTGGGAGCTTCTCAGTGGGGGTAGATAGAATTTTGGTAAGGATCAATTTATTTTCCAGCTAGCCGATAAATACTGGTAACAGGATTAAAAAGGTAGATATGAATGCCATTCGTTATTTATGAGCAGGGTGTACGTATTGTGACACCACCCAACTCGGTGTTTCCGCCCCGCGTTGTCGAAAAACTCAAAGAAATTGAAAAAACAGTGCTTGTATCGCAAAACGACCAGGTGAAGGAAAGTCGAGAGGCGTTCTATGAGCATGGCATTGAAGCCTATAGGTCCATAGATGAGGGTGAGCCCAATCGTGCTCGGATTCGATATGCCGAGCAGCTAATGTCAGAGCCAGTACAGACAGTGTATGTGGACGATTCAATCGGTAGTGCATGGGTGTTGATCCGGCAAAATCGTTTCAGACATTTACCAGTACTTTCGCGTGTGAATCACCTTGTTGGCATTTTGTCTGATCGGGATATTTTTTCTGCACTGATTGATAATGGAGAAGGTGTTTTGTTGCAACAAGTTGATACATTGATGCAGGTAAGAGTATTGACTGCAACGCCAAAAACCGAGGTTAGGTTGATTGCCGGTTTAATGTCGGAAAACCATATCGGAAGCATTCCCGTTGTGACTGAGAAAGGCGAAGTGATTGGTATTGTAACCACTGCAGATTTGTTGCGTACTCTAGTTAATCAGGCACCGCTGGAGCTTTGGTTATAGACCGCTGGAGTTTAGATTATAGAGAGAAAGCGCAGTAAGGTGTAAGGGCCGCGGAAATAATAAATTTTCCGAGGCCCTAACGTTGGGAGTTCATAACTATAGATGAGTGCAACAATAATCCTAGAAAACTAAGGATTATTTTCGAGGCTCTTATTCGAATTTAAATCTGGGGTCTTTCAATAATCGTTTCCATAGTTTCACCGATACGTACTTATTGCCTTTGATGACGGTGATCCATACTTTGTGTGTACCCTGGTGTTCTTGAGCACTAAAAGAAATGAGTTTTCCGATGCCGATATTGAAATCTTTGATAGATTCAAACCCATCAATGAGTTTCTCTTGATCAGTGTTGCCTTCAGTGCGAGACAAAGCATCAAGAAGTTTCTCTCGATCATTGATGCCATCATTGCGGGACAATGCATCAATGAGTTTCTTTCGATAATCGATATCGCCTGAGTGTGACAAAGCTTCGACAAATATCTTAGCGACAATATAACCCTCCAAAGAGACAAAACTGGGCTCCGCATTATTATCAAATGCCTTCAAATCACGTCGGTACTTTTTTATACCTGACAGCGAGGATTGATAATGAGGCACTACCTGGGTAACGATGACATTGTCAGTGTGATCGCCCAACGCCTTTTTCAGAGCGACACTGCCGACAGACGAAACATTAACGTAATACGTGTCAGGTAATGTTTTTTTAGCCAAGATGATAAATTTTGCACAAGGTTCATAGCTGCCCACCATAATGATGGCTTTGGGTCTCACCCTTGCTCTCACGATGGTATCTATCGCTTTTTCAACATCAGTTGTGTTGGGCTTGTAACGTACATGCGTCAATCTGGCCGTATCTTTATAACCAATGCGCTGTAAAGCCTTAATGGCTCCATTGTATCCTGCATCGCCATAGCTATCATTTTGGGTAAAAAAAGCAATTTCTTCCGGTTTGATATTGATGTCCATAAAACCGGCAATCATGTATGCCGTTTCTTCAGCAATACTTGTGCGATAATTAATAACGTAGCGATCTGGGGGAGTTTTTCTGAGAGCATCGGCGCCAGTGCGTGCGCCAAATAGCAGAATTTTTTCTTCGTTAGCGATATGTGCTGCCACTTCGGAGGTAGGTGAGCCAACGTTGCCAAGAACCGCTAATACCTTATCTTCATGTATTAACTTGCGCATATTGGACGCGGTTTTATCGGGTCCGTTGCCATCGTCATAGGCTATTAGTCTTAGGGTGTTACCATTGACGCCGCCTTCTTTATTTATTTTATGAAAGTAGGTATCAATACCCAGTTTCATCTCCCTTCCTTGCGCCTGTGATGCTCCCGATAGCGCGGAACTCATGCCCACTTGAATTTCAGCAGCCAAACTAAAAACCGGCAATAAAAGAAGCCCTATGATGGACCGCATTAAGGCCTTTGACATCGTACCACCTATATTCATTTGCGGCACTATACCATAAAAAATGGTCTCTTTTCGAATCCAGGATCAAGGCGTGTTCTACTTATCAACTTGGAAATTTTATGTTTTTTTTCAAAAAAAAGCTTATCTCCAATCAGGACGTGTGCTCTGATTAGTCTAAAAAAAAGGGTTTTTTGTGCGAATGGGGCATTTTCAGTCGATGAAAAGATTGCTACAACCGTTGGAACGCGAGTCGATTGTTGTTCGAAAGCTTGTTTTGATCTACCTCAAGGTGGTAGTGATCTGTTTTTACTTCATGACCTGGAAACGGCTATTAATGAGTTCAGTAAATCTATCCGCTTATTGGATTACTACGACCTGTCGCCTATCAGGCATGATGACCGAAATGTTCAATTGCACGCTATCAGTTACTCTGTTTCAAATAAGCTTGTTATTTGGCAGGTGTTCAGATCAGATCTCATACTTCCGGCTAAGCTCCAGTGCATTTATGGGTTTGGAGTCACTTAGATATCTCGCAGTGGTACCAATATCCTTAAGTCCTAATAGTATTCGGAGAGCTTCCAGGTTTCCAGTACGGTTCAGTAGGTGGATGGCACGGGTTCGTCGTAGGGATTCAATTCCGTAAGAACTTGCATCAAGCCCAATGCCTACTGTCCAGTCTTTCACTCGACGGCTGAATTGTCGGTTTGAAAGCGCTTTTTTACCACCCCCAATTCGCGACGTAAATAGATAGTCTCCTTGTTTCTTGCCAGAGTGGATAATTAACCTCTCCAGTACGCTCATTGTAGCCTTTGATAGTGTGCACTCGATTGAGTCGCTTCGCCGTCCTTTGGGTGCCAGTTTAAATGTATCACGCATCACACCATTGCGCTTTCTTACGCTCTTTACTGTCAGTCCAAGAAGGTCTGGAGAACGTAGCATTGTGTCGATCGCTGTTGAGAACAATGCGAGCTGTTGGAGTCCAGCATCGCCGCGGTCCGCAAACAGCTTCCTGATGCGTTTCACCTCTGCGGGAGTGAAAGCGTCACGTTGACCTACTTCAACACCTTTGTTCCAGGGGGCTGGTTTGCGCTCTTTCATCTTTTTCTTGGCCAAAGATTTATACTCCTTAGTGAGGCTTTGTGTTTGCTTAAAGCTGCGATTTAGCTTCTTTTATATTTTTTGGGAACGATAAATAAGAATAGACTACATCTTTTCAGAGAATCAAGCGCAATCGCCCAGGCAGCCATATAATCAGCAACGAACGTCATGTTATGTGATTATAGCTTTATGATGTGTTTGTGTGAGAGTGACTTTTTTTCACAGCCCATCAGTCTTAAAGTATTTGTCTGACTTGAAACGAGCGGCCTTTCAGTTTTCCTTTCTCCAGTTTTTTAAGCGCCGGTTTTCGGGCATCCCAATTGACAGCTACATAAGCGCAGTTATCAAAAATATGAATTTTGCCGACCTGTTTGCCAGTAATGCCGTCTTTTCCGGTGAGTGCACCAAGAATATCGCCTGGCCTGACTTTTTGTTTCTTGCCTCCGTCAATTTGTAAGGTGGTCATGTTCGGTTTATACGTGGGTTGTTCCAGCAACTTTATCGGGGGTAGAGGCTCGCTTTCAATAGCCTGATTTAGATAGTCTGCCAATCTGGCGATTTTATAGCTTTCTTTTTCGCTATACAGCGTGCAGGCAGTGCCATTGCAACCAGCTCTGCCCGTGCGACCAATACGGTGAACATGAACTTCGCATTCGCGGGCGATATGATAGTTGATAACGGCGTCCAAAGAGTCAATATCCAGGCCGCGGGCTGCGACATCAGTGGCAACAAGTATGGACGTGCTTCTGTTGGCGAATCGGACTAGTGTTTGGTCGCGGACTTTTTGTTCAAGGTCGCCATGTAAGGCGAGTGCACAAAAACCATAGGATTGTAGCTCATTGGCTACTTCCTGAGTTTCTCGTTTGGTATTGCAAAATACCAGGGTGGATTCAGGACGAGAATGCCCCAGCAGCAAGCGTAAGGCGATTATGCGTTGAGCCTCATCGTCGATCTTGTAAAAATGTTGCACAATGCTGGTGCTGTCATGGGATGAGGCCACTTCTATCCGCATCGGATTTATCATGATACGTTGTGCAATCGACTGTATTTGAGTGGGAAAGGTTGCGCTGAAAAGCAGTGTTTGGCGCTGTTTTGGTGTGTGCTCAATAATGGCATCCAGAGTGTCCTTGAATCCCATGTCAAGCATGCGATCGGCCTCATCCAGTACCAGTGTGTTTAGATTGTTCAGTTTGAGTGAGCCTTTGCGCAAGTGTTCCTCCACGCGACCGGGGGTGCCGACAATGATATGGGCACCGTGTTCCAGCGAGCCAAGTTGAACACCGTACGACATGCCACCGCAAAGCGTTAGCACTTTTATGTTATGAATGCTTCTGCCCAGTTTGCGAATTTCCTTGGCGACCTGATCAGCTAACTCTCGAGTTGGGCAAAGTACCAGGGATTGCACACGAAAGCGCTTAACATCAAGCTGTTGCAGCAGGCCAAGACCAAATGCCGCAGTTTTGCCAGATCCGGTTTGTGCCTGCGCTATAACATCTTTTGCCTCTAGGATGGGCGGCAAGCTCTGAGCCTGTATGGGGGTCATGGTTTGGTAACCAAGGGTGGCAAGGTTTTGATACAGGGAAGAGTGTAGATTAAGCGATGAAAAAGCGGTTTGGCTCAAGGTATTTGTCCTAAGGTATTAGATTCTATGGTGTTAGATCCTATGGTGTTACCCCCTGGTAACAGGGTTGCGGCATATCTGGCCAACAAAAAAGGCAAGACCGTATGGGCTCGCCTTTTTTCTATCCTAACCCTCCGGGAGGTTTAGGCATATAGCACCAATTAGATGGGCATGATGTTTTCGGCCTGAAGACCTTTTTGGCCTTGGGTAACAGTAAACTGGACTTTTTGGCCTTCAGCCAGGGTTTTAAAGCCGGAACCAGAGATGGCGCTGAAGTGAGCAAATACGTCGGGACCGGATTCTTGCTCGATAAAGCCAAACCCTTTGGATTCATTGAACCATTTTACGGTACCGGTGGTGGTGTCAGACATAATTGTAACCTATTTTTTCAAGAGTAATTAAAGCCTTCTACAGGCTGTTTGGCTGGAAGTATGATTATTACTCATGAAGAACAGAACTAAGATTAAAATACATGATATCCAAGTGTTGCGCAGTAATATAAGTATAAGGCGTACTTTCAAGCTGTTCGGATTATAGGCAGTGATATTGCTTTGTCAACTTGCATTGTCCGTGAGGTTAGAACAAATAAGTGTTAAGTCATTTCACAAGCATTCGCTATACACTATTTCTTTATTAGCTGAATGAGTATTGAGATAAGCCAAAGTACTGGCGCAGGAACTCTTGTCATGCTCCATTTCTTTAATAGAATCAGTCAGCTAAGAAACGGATTCGCTTAGCTCGGCTATCTTGATGTGATACCTGTTATTCGCTCGAACTGATGATACCAGCATAATAATCCCCATGCTGAGCGAAACAAATGATATTTTTAAAAATAATGACCCCATCGTTAAATGCGCGCTACGCATAGAATGGGCTTGCTCAACCAGGCGTGGACAATCACTGGGTTCACTGGTTGTGTTTGAACCAATTTCATCAGAGGTCTTCGGTATGCTTGCAGGACATACCTTATTTAACAGGACATCAAGCTGACTGAATGGCACAGTAGAAGCAAACCCCTCCCAGGCAAGAAAGAAGCTTGATAGAAACAGAATGATGCCGGCCGCTTTAAAAATTTTGAATTCAATCATAGGTAGATTCGTGGTTTGTATCGAAGCGTGGGGCAGGAGGCCACAGAAAAATTGACTTTTTCCGAGGCCCTAACCTCAGTTTGATGGGTGATATTGTAACTTTTCTGCAATCTACTTTATCGCTGTCATCTTATTTAACTGTTTTTCACATTTCTTTCCGTAAGGAGGCATCATTCCGGCAAGTTTTATCAAGTTCATGTTGGTTTGACGGAACACCGCTTTTTGATGGCTGAACGTCAGGAATCCTTCATGGCCATGGTAATAGCCCATACCGGAATGCCCGATGCCGCCAAAAGGCAGGTCTTCACAGCTTGAATGAGTCAAAACATCATTGATGGTCACACCGCCACTAATCGTTCTATCGAGAACCTGTCGTTCTTCATTTTTATCTTCGCCAAAATAGTAGAGTCCCAGTGGCCTTGGTTTTGAATTGATGTACTGAATGCAATCATCAATATCGTCATAGGTTTTAATGCAGAGAATGGGGGCAAATAATTCTTCCTGCATAACGTGCATATCATCAGTTGGATCTACCACCAATGTCATTGGCACTCTGGGTTCGTTTTCGTTTTGTTCGTTAAAGTTATCATTGGCGGGATTGATTTGCCGAACATCTGCCCCTTTGCTTTTTGCATCATCGATCAGATTAAGTGTACGTTGATAATGTTTGGTATTGATAATAGCCGTGTAATCCGGGTTGTTGATGACCGTTGGGAATTGAGCAGACCAACTTTTAATGATGGCGGCAACAAACGCTTCCTTTTGCTCGGTTGGAACAAAGCAGTAGTCTGGGGCGAGGCAGGCCTGTCCCATATTCAAGGCTTTGCCTACCATGATTCTTTCCGCAGCTTTTTTTATTTTATAGGAGCGGCCTACGATTACCGGAGACTTGCCACCAAGTTCCAGGGTGACAGGCGTGAGATTATTGACAGCGGCTTGCAGGATATGACGGCCGATGCCCGTTCCGCCCGTAAAGAGAATATGATCGAAGGGCAGGGAGGCAAATGCAGCGCCCACTTCCGGTCCGCCGGTAATGCCGACACATTCTGTTTCGTGGAAATAGCTGGCAATCAGTTGTTGCATTAATGTGGCAGTTTGTGGTGAGAGTTCTGAAAACTTGATCATTGCACGGTTGCCAGCGGCAAAAATGCCTGCCAACGGAAGAACGCCAATATAGACAGGAAAGTTCCAAGCAGAAATATTGCCAATAACGCCCTTGGGCTGATATTCGACTCTTGCTTTGGCGCCAAATAAGTTTAAAGGGAACATCACTTTGCGCTTATCTGTTTGCATCCATTTTTCGACATGTTCAATCGTGTGTTTCAGGCCACCCATAACGGCCAATATCTCCGACATCTGGCTTTGGTGTCGGGACCGGTTGCCAAAGTCCAGATGACAGACTTCGATAATGTCTTTCTGATTCTCGCCAATCATTTTGTAGGCGCGTTGAAGACAGTCTATGCGGGTATCGGCGGATACAAATCCGTGTTGTAGGAATGCCTTCTGCTGGGCTTCTAATAGCGTTTTCATACGGTTTACGGTGTCTTGTTCTGTGCTCACCGTATTACTTGTCTCAGTTTCTGTCTCTTTAGTAGAAATGGGCTTAGTAGAAATGGGCTCTTGAGTCGCTGTTGTGGTTTCCATCGTCTTGCCTCAGTCGCTATGAGTGCTTCAGTCAATATTCGAGCTAAAGAGTATCGAATAATAAGACCCTGGTCTATTTCAATATTGTCATAGTAAAAACAACTGGAATAAATACTATGCAGTGGAGAAGCGGGGCATGAGCAGTTTGAAACGTCATTTGATTGTTAAAAAGCGGTAGCGATCTCTCGTTATCTGCAACAGGCTTTTTTTCCGCAAGGGTTCTATTGGAGGAGTGAGGTGTGTGAATGTGCGCAATATACGGTAAAAATAGACTATGGTCTTTGCATTGACTACAGTCTTCGTGTTGATTATAGTCTTCGCATTGACCGGTCTAGTCGGAGCACGGCATTATTGCAAAAATGTAATGGCATTCAGTGGTGACGAAGCGCTTATCATGCTGAGCTGAGTGCAGACCTGGACTTGATCTGAATGGTGGCCCTAACCCCTAACCCCTAATCCTAAACCCTTAATACTTAGTGCAAAGGACTGGCCGGAACAGTATCTGAGAGAAACTGACAGAGGAAAGATTATGCGAGAAGCAGTGATAGTAGAAGCACTCCGAAGCCCAAATGCCAAGGGTAAGCCGATCGTTGGGGAGCTTAGCGGTTTGCATCCCACTCAACTACTGGCCAAGCTGATGGACGGTGTGGTCGAGAAGGCCGGAATTGATCCAACAATCGTTGAGCAGGTGGTCGGCGGTTGTGTGACTCAGGCCGGAGAGCAGGCGCTTAATATTGCGCGTAATGCCTGGTTAAATCGAGGAAAAGGCTATGGTACAGGTGGTACCACCATCGATACGCAGTGTGGTTCCAGTCAGCAGGCAAACCATATTATTTCCGCTTTTGTTAAAGCGGGCAGTATTGATGTTGGCTTGGCCTGTGGTGTGGAGGTGATGAGCCATGTAGGTTTGGGCGCCAATGCGATTAACGGTCCCGGTTTCTTCTTGCCGCCGGATTGGCCATGGGATCCGAGTTTGGATCAGTTCGCCGCGTCTGAGCGTATCGCCAAAGACCGGGGTATTACCCGTGAGGAGGCAGATGCCTTCGGACTGCGCTCCCAGGAAAATGCGCTACGAGCGCGTGATGAGGGGCGTTTTGACAGGGAGATTCTGCCCATTGAAGCGCCAATTCTCGGTGAAGATGGTGAGCCTACAGGCGAGATGCGTTTGGTAAAACAGGATCAGGGTATTCGCAAGAGTAATATCGAGAGTCTTGCAGCGCTGAAGCCGGTGAAAGAGGGTGGCATTCATACTGCGGGCACTGCATCGCAAATCTCTGATGGCGCAGCTGCCGTACTCTGGATGACAGCCGATAAGGCAAAAGAACTTGGCCTGAAGCCAAGAGCGCGCATCCTCCAGGACGTAGTGGTCGGAGCAGATCCGCATTACCTGCTTGAAGGTCCTATCGATGCCACAAGAGAAATTCTGCGCAAAACAGGCATGACCCTGGCGGATATTGATCTTGTCGAAATTAATGAGGCTTTCTCGTCCGTTGTGCTGTCGTGGGTCAAGGCCTTGGACGCTGATATCGACAAGGTCAATGTCAATGGCGGTGCTATTGCTCTGGGACACCCTGCAGGTGCAACAGGCTCTCGTTTGATTACCACGGCGCTGCACGAGCTAGAGCGTAGTGACAAGAGCACAGCACTGATCACCATGTGCTGTGGCGCAGCCGTTGGCACTGGCACTATTATTGAGAGACTCTAGCGAGTCATTGCGAAGCCCTTCACTCTCTATCTCTCCCATTGAGTGGGTCGCAAAAAGGCTAACTAACCCCTTCTCCTGCTGGCGGGAGAGGCGGTTCGGCGTTGAGGGCAATGCCATTAAGTTAAACACGAAGCGTTGTGTAGGGTGCGCCCCGCGCACCTTCGAAACCCGGCATAGGGTGCTATTGGTGCCGGGGCCGCACCCTACTTATGATAGCTTTGCATGCTTAATTTAATGACATTGGGGGTGAGGGTAATGTATGTAGGGCGCAGTTCATGTTCCGAGGAGGAAAGATGCGTAAAACAAGTGACGGGAACAACGAGGATGCCCTCCGCTCAATGACTGCCAGCCCGACAGCGGGTATCAGTCGGCGCCGTTTTTTAGCTGGCACCGGTGGCTTGGCTCTCTCTCTTCTCTATCTTGGTTGTAGCGATTCGGGCACAGATTCCGGTACAACAAGCGGTGGTGAATCCTCCACCATCAAAAGCACAGACTACAGGCCGCCTCAATACGGCAACTGGCAAGACCTCTATCGTGAAAAATGGTCATGGGACAGCATTTCCAAGGGAACCCATTACGTCAACTGTTGGTATCAGCGCGGTTGCTGCTGGAATGTGTATGTCAAAGACGGTGTGGTCTTTCGCGAGGAGCAGGTAGGGAGCTACGATCAGACCAACGAAAGTGTACCTGATTTTAATCCCCGGGGTTGCCAGAAAGGGGCTTGTTATAGCCAGCGTATGGTTGATGCGTCTCGTGTCACATACCCGATGAAGCGAGTTGGCAAAAGGGGTGAAGGTAAGTGGAAGCGAGTTAGCTGGGAGGAAGCGTTACTGGATATGGCTGACCGCTTGATTGATTCCATGGTAGAAGATGGTCCTGGTTCTGTCACCTGGGATATGGGAACCGGCGTTACCAATGGCTGCCATGCGATGGGGGTCTATCGCACGAACCATATTCTCGACACCCAGATCCTGGATATGAACGCGGAAATTGGCGACCACAAGCCTGGAGCGCAGACAACCGTTGGCAAGATTTCCTTTGCCAGTTCAGGGGATGATCTGTTTTATTCGGATTTGATTCTGATCTGGGGAGGGAATCCCATTTACACGCAGATTCCCAACGCGCACTTTATGATAGAAGCGCGTTATAACGGCGCGCACCTCGTTACCATTGCACCGGACTACAGCCCCTCATCTATTCACTCTGACGAGTGGGTGCCGGTGGAGATCGGAACGGACGCAGCGCTCGGTTTGGCCATGTCACAGGTCATGATCGAAGAAGGCATCTACAACGAGAGCTTTATCAAGGAGCAAACGGATCTGCCCATACTGGTCCGCAGCGATACAAAACGCTACCTGCGTGCTAGTGATATGCAGGATGGTGGTGCAGAGGATCAATTTTATTTTTATGATTTGGCAACAAAAAAGATTCGCGAGGTTTCCAAATCGACCCTGGCATTGGAGGAGGCTGATCCGGCGCTGGAAGGTGAGTACAAAGTGACGACTGCTGCAGGTGAAGAGGTTGTGGTGACACCTGCCTTCGTTCGCTTACGCAAACAGCTTAAGGACTATACACCGGAGAAAGCATCCAAAATCACAGGCACAGCAGCTGATGTGATACGCGGACTTGCGCGGCGAATTGCCAAGGCCAAAGCCGCTTGCATGATCTGCCAGACAAACTTCTCGAAGTACTACCATGGCATGGAAATGGAGCGTGTGCAGTATCTGGTGTTGACTCTGGCCGGACAGATTGGCAAGAAGGGTAGTGGGATCGTTGGATTTCCTTTCTTGTCGCTGGCGGGAATCGATTCTCTTAATGTGGCAGATGGAAACTACTCTCCTAAGATGGCTATTGCCAAACTGGGCCTTAGTTCATTGCCTGAAGTGGCCAAGGCGAAAATGGAAGGCCTTACCACAGAAGCGATGTTCTATGAGATGGGCCGTGAAGAGTACCGGGGTGGTGCATTTTTGCCGACAGCACTTTGGCTCTACCTGCATGGCGGAATGGATAAAGTGTATGGCACGTCGCAGGATTTCGATCCGCATATGAAGCGTAGCCTTGATTCTTATATGCAGGAGTCGATCAAAAAAGGATGGCAGTTGGGTCCGCCTACTAAGCCGAGATTGCTGTTTGAATGCGGAGGAAATATGTTGCGGCGTGTTCGTTCGGGATCACGTTTGCTTGATACGCTCTGGCCGAAACTGGAGCTGATTGTGACCTTCGATTGGCGAATGAGTAATACGGCCATGCACAGCGACTACGTATTGCCAGCGGCCGGTTGGTATGAAAAAGATGATATTACCTGGGCGACGCCTATTTCACCTTTTGCCCATGTCACAACCCGTGCGGTCGCACCTTTGGGTGATTCGTTGACGGATTGGGAGTTTCACTGCATCTTCGCAAAAACGATTCAGGAACGTGCTGTTGAGCGCGGTATTCTCACCTTCCAGGATCGAAAGGGAGAGGAGCGCCGTTTCGATAATGTCTACGACTTGTTGACCTTTGGGCAGCGCTATACGGAGAACAATACGGAAGAGTTTCTCGACGAGATGCTCTCAGTTACCTCCAATCTGGATGGCATCGGTTGGCAGGAGTTAAAAGAAAAAGGTTATAAACGCTACACCGAGCTGGGTTTGGCGTTTGCGAACATTGGTAATGCAACGGATATCAAGCCGGACGAAACCATCACGGCCAACACCTGGCACACGAACGATAAATTACCCTGGCCAACACTTTCGCGACGCATACAGTTTTACATTGATCAGGATTTCTATCTTGAGTTGGGTGAAGAGCTGCCGGTGCATAAGGATAATCCGCCCATTGGTGGTGATTATCCCTTAAAGATGACGGGAGGCCATACGCGTTGGTCCATTCATGCGTCCTGGCGTGATGAGAAGCATTTATTGCAGCTACAGCGCGGAGAACCGGCCATCTTTATTGGAACCGTAGATGCCAAAACACGCGGTATTGCAGATGGAGAGAAGGTCAGATTATACAATGACTTTGGCTCCTCTGAATTGCAGGCCAAGGTGTCGGCGGCGCTGCGTCCCGGTCAGGTGATTGTGTATCATGCCTGGGAGCCGCATCATTTCCGTAAAGGAAAATCTCATCAGTCGTTGATACCGAGCCCGATTAATCCTATTCAGCTGGCGGGCGGGCACTTTCATCTGCAACCCATGATGTTATCAGGAGAGCCGGGATTGTCTGATCGTGGTACGCGGGTTGAGGTCGAGCGGATTGGGCCTCGTGAAGCATGATGTCATGTCTGATATTCATTATTGCGCACGCAGTCGCCACTTTGTTTTGAGATATGGCGGGGGTTTGAGATATGACGGGCTGGGACGTTAACACGGATTGGATTGTTGTAGGGTCGGGAGCTGCCGGTATGACGGCTGCCTTAACGGCAAAGCGCGAAGGCCTTGATGCGTTGGTGCTGGAGAAGTGTGAATATTACGGCGGGTCAACGGCGATTTCTGGTGGTGGTATTTGGATTCCCAATAACCATCTTATGCCTGCCTTGGGTATAAATGATTCCGCGGACAATGCGCTGACCTATATGGAAAATACTGTGGGGAATCGCACACCGAAGGCGAATCAGCAAGCCTTTATCAAGTATGCGCCCGAGATGATTCGATGCCTTGACGAATTGCCGCATATGGCGTTTCGAATTGTACCGGAGTTTTGTGATTATTATCCGGAAAGACCCGGGGGGATGACCAGCGGGCGTGGATTGGATTCACCGGTCTTCAGTGGCAAGAAGCTTGGTGAGCTCTTTGATCACATCCGTATTCGACCCATAACATTGCTGTTTGATATTATTGTCACCTTGAATGAAGGCAGGAAGCTTGCGTTATCCAGAGCCTATCCAGTCTTTTTAATCGATGTATTCAAGATTGCGCTCAGAAATTTGTCAGATAAGATTTTTCGAACTCGACATATTGCGATGGGTGGGGCCATCATTGCCCGTTTGCGCCTGTCTTTGCATGAGTGCAATGTGCCGGTGTGGCTCAATACAACGGTCACTGACATCATCTTCGAAGATGGCGCTGCTGTTGGGGTTGAAGTGGACAAAGAAGGGGAAAAAATCAGAATTCGAGCAGCACGGGGGATTATGCTTGCTGCCGGTGGCTTCGCTCGTAACCAGCGTATGCGTGAACACTATCAAAAGCATCCCGTTGATACTGCCTGGACGGGCGCATCGCCCGGCGATACGGGTGAAGTGATTGAAATGGGGATCAATGCAGGAGCCGATGTGGATCTGATGGATGATTCCTGGGGTATGCCGACGATTCTGCCGCCGGATGAATATCCGTTGCCATTGGTTTTTGAAAGAGCCTATCCCGGCGCCATTTTGGTTAATGCCGCAGGTTGCCGATTTACCAATGAATCTGCGTCCTATGTGGATGTTGCGCATGCAATGTATGAGGCCAACTCAGAAAACGCCTCCGCAATACCCTCGTTTTTGGTGCTGGATCAACGCAATCGAGATCGACATGTACTTGGGACGATGATGCCTGGGCATATGCGGAGCCGATACCTTGAAAGCGGATTTATCATCAAAGCGGATACGCTTGAAGAGCTTGCCGACAAAATGGGGATCAATTCAGCGGGTTTACTGGAGACGGTTAAGCGATGCAACGAATTTGCCCGAACCGGAAAGGATTTGGATTTCGGCAGGGGTGAGAGCGCATATGACCGCTTCTACAGCGACCCGACCGCTAAACCGAACTGTTGTCTGGCGCCTATCGAAAAGTCACCGTTTTATGGTGTAAAGGTTTACCCGGGAGATATTGGTACAAAAGGAGGGCTTCGCACCAATGAGCGGGCGCAAGTTCTCAATACGCAGGGTGACGTCATTCCCGGACTGTATGCGGCGGGTAATTGTTCCGCCTCAGTGATGGGAAATACCTATCCCGGGCCAGGCAGTACGATAGGGCCTGCCATGACCTTTGGTTATATTGGGGCTAAGCATGCAGCAGGGCGCTTGAAGTGCGATGAAGTGAGGCAGCGCAATGCAGCAACTGCGAATGAATGATAGAAAGACCGACTTATAAAAATCTGAAACACCGAGTCATAAAAACCAGCAATAACACAAGAAAAAGCTAATAAAAGCAGGCAAAAAAATGATTACTAAATACGATGAATTTCTATGCCATCAGGTTGTTTCCACCTTTGATAGCGTTGGCACCAGTGCTAGAGAGTGGACTGAGAGAATATGGGTTTCAGCACATGATACAACCGGGCAATGTCATTTTGTTGCCGGCTTTGGCATTTATCCCAATCGCAATGTCATCGATGCCTACGTCTGTTTCGCTGTGGATGGAAAAGTTCAGCATAATGTTCGTGCATCGCGTGAACTGCATCCCAAAACGGATGAAGTGAGCGTGGGGCCTTTCTCCTATGACATTATTGAGCCGCTAAAAAAGCTTCGTTTAACGCTGGAAGATAATGAACATGATCTTAGCTATGAGATTGATTTTGAAGCGACCATGCAGGCCCATGAAGAGGATACGCAATTTTCCATGTCAAAGGGCAGAACGGTCGAGAATGTAAAACGCTATGTTCAGGTGGGCCGGGCAAACGGCTGGATAAAATGCGAGGGTAAAACCTTTCAAGTCAATAGAGAAAACTGGCGGGCTGAAAGGGATCATTCCTGGGGTGTTAGGCACGGTGGTTTTGTCGCGGAAAATAACGTACAGCCAAAAGATATCCCAGTAGGGTATGTCTATAACTTTGTTCTGACCCAGTTTGATAATTGGGGTGTGGCTTACCATGTTCGGGAGAACGAGAATGGCGAGGCTTCTCACTTCTGCGGGGCGGAATATTACCCGACGGACAGTGGCAAAGAAGCCCTTAAAGTGACAAATGTTGACCATAATTTCACATTCCGCTCGGATATGCGGCAGGTTAATGGAGGGGAGGCCACTATCCATACAGAAGATGGTTCAAGTAAGACGCTCTCTTTCAAACCGCTGAGTGTTAATTATATCGTGGCCGGTGGCTATTTTGGCTATAAAGGATTTATTCATGCGGATTGGTTGGGAGAGTTTTTTATGGACAGCGTCAAGATAGATCTGACAGACCCACAAGCTGTACAAGAAGTATCCTTTCTTGATGATGTGATGTGCGAGATACGTTGCGGAGATGAGGTGGGTTACGGCATTGTTGAAATGGTTGTGGTTGGAAAATATCCCAAATACGGTTATCAGGGTTACTAATTGAATGATCTGGTGCGCATGGCGCACCCTACAACACGCACTTAAAACACGCACTTATAACACAAACGAAATTTGATATAATCCACGCGGCAATGAAACAGGAGAAAATGTATGCCAATCGATTATGAAAAAGCCATGGCAACCGAGCCTTTAATAGGTGGTGGTTCCTATGATATAGATGATGTCATTTTGTACCACTTGAGTCTGGGTGCAGGTAATCCGCCGACTGATGCCAATGAGTTGGAATATGCCTACGAAAAGAACCTCAAGGTATTACCCAGTTTTTCAGTTGTGGCACCGGTCAGTTCGGAAAGCGGCGGCTTTGGTGGCGGCAATATTCTAGAAAGCCCTGGCTTGGAATTTAATCCTGCCCTGATGCTGCATGGTGAGCAGGATATTCAGATTCATAAGCCTCTGCCTCCGGCAGCAAAGCTGAAATCGAAAATGCACATTGCAGATATTTTCGATAAGGGTAAAGCTGCGTTAGTGATTGTCGAAATTAACGTATCTGATGAAGAAACTGATGAGGCCCTGTTTACGACACGCATGTCCGTGTTCCTGCGTGGGGAAGGTGGTTTCGGTGGAGATGGCGGACCCAAGGCGGGCAACGTGGCACCGGAACGCGAACCCGATGGCGTTATTGAAGTGCCGACACTGCCACAGCTGGCTTTATTGTATCGCTTAAATGGCGATAAAAATCCATTGCATGCCGATCCTGAGTATTCAGCGATGGGTGGTTTTGAGCAGCCTATTATTCATGGCCTGTGTTCTTACGGTGTCTGCTTAAAGGCCATCGTTGATAATGTGCTGGATGGTGATGTGGCGAAAGTTGCGCGTTATCAAGTGCGCTTCGCGGATGTTGCCTTTCCGGGAGAAACCTATGTTGTCAGTTACTGGAAGGAAGATGACAAGGTGTATTTGAAAGCGCATTCCAAAGAGCGCGGCACCAATATCATTACCAATGCGGCAGTGACGATCGCCTAGTCGCTTCGTTCGGTGCTATCACACTTAGTGCCCTCTCCTTGGGGAGAGGGTTGAGGTGGGAATAAAGTCATTAAGTAAAGTACTTCGGTTGTATAAGTAATCTATGTAGGGTGCAATAAGCTTGCGCATTGCACCGATCTTACGAAATTTCAATAGAACATGCGCAAGCTTATTGCACCCTAACATACTCGAGCTGCCGCCTTGTGAGAGATTCGGGTTAAGCCAGCAGCAACACTATTTGTTATTAACAAATACGCTGTGATTGATGAACTTAATGGCCTGCTTCATTTTTTCTACCAGCGGGTAATCTTCTTCGCTTGCCCAAGTGATTATTGTGGCAACAAATATTCCCCTGACGATTTCTGCCAGCGTATCAATGCTGAAACCTGAGACTAACAGCTTTTGTTTTTTAGCTTCGCTCAATATGCTGTAGATTGCCTGATTGAGACGCTGTGCTTGCATGACTTTTATTTCGTTGGTTTTATCGGGTGTGCCAATCAGAACATGGGTGACCAGCTCTTTAATATTTGGGTGAAGCTGCGTCATTTCGAAAGCAATCTTGGAAAAACAGTACTCAATTTTCTTGGGCGGCGAAATTTTTTGTGAATCCGTTTCCGTAAAAATGACATGAGCCATTTCGCCAATACGAACTGATATATGCAGTAATAGATGGTTCTTGGTGGGAAAGTGATTAAAGAAAGTTTGATGCGCGATATCAGCATGCTTCACGATGGATGCAATGGACGTATTGCTAACACCATCCCTGATAAATAAATCATAAGCCGCATCCGCAATTTTTTCGCTAAATTCAATTCTGCGTTTTTCGACTCTGCTGGTTGCTGGTTTGTTCGTCATTTACGTAATCATAGTTGATAAAAATGCGCGATAAATACGTGCCCATTTTGCTGCGCGAGTTAGTGGATTTAGGTACATGCTGTTAGTTACTTCTTTTTAATGAACTATAGTCTATATACAGACTATAGTCCATTGTAATCAATGGAAAGTTACTACCTGAGTGTTAGGTGTGGTCTTTAGTAGGAGTGTATAATATAAGACTACCGCAGCCCTTGGTGAGCTGATATGCCAAGTGTCGATGAGTCTGTAATCCATACCTGTTCAAATAGGTGGTACGAGGAACCGCTGTTGATTTTTTAAGGAACAAAAACCTAATGGCCGACGTGAAAATGCATCAAATAAGCTGGTTCGATCGGGCTTTTGCCCAGTTCGTTTCCGTGTTAAAGCATATTATTACTGCGACCAATATCTGGCTCTTAAAAAAATCCAATGGTCGCCTGGGAAATAGTTTTTTGGGTGTGTCGGTATTGTTGTTATATACCATTGGGTGCAAGTCAGGTTTGGAGCGCATTCTTCCCTTATTCTATTTGCAGTATGAAGAAAAAATAATTCTGGTTGCTTCCAATGGCGGCAATGTCAGAAATCCTGGCTGGTTAAACAATATTACGGCCAATCCGCAGGCAAAGGTGAATGTCAAAGGTAAAGAGATATCCGTGCGGGCGCATTTGGCCAGTGAAGAAGAATATCAACGTTATTGGCCTATGGTTGTCAAAACGTTTCCTGTTTGGGAGAAATTCCAAAAACGAAGTGTGCGTGCGTTTCCTCTTGTCGTGCTAGAACCTTGCTAGTGCAGCGTCTCATTGAATTGATGCTACCTTTTCGCACTTTAACATATTGGCCCAAGCGTGGGGGTGGAAGAAACCCATCAAATCAATTTTCCATCAGGGTACGCACCTGCTGCT
>PIVM01000515.1 GCA_003353945.1 Gammaproteobacteria bacterium | reverse complement strand
GACTCTCTATTTTGACAACCTGGAAGCGCTTCAGCAGTTCACCATGCAATTGGATCACCATAGCGACTCGCTGGCCTGCAAACACTGCCCAAAGAGCGATCAATTCATCTCCCACGGCTGCGTCTATAAGAAACAACGTAACGGTGACAAGACAGCTGTCGGCAAACGCCTGTTCTGTTCCAATCGAAATGGAAAAACCGGCTGTGGGCATACACTGAGGCTGTATCTGGCCGAGCAGATTCCGACACTGGCGTATACCACGATTCATGTGACCCTTTTCCTCTGTGCGCTTATCACCGGCACCAGCATTCAAAAGGCCTACCATCAAGCCACTCAAACCCGCAATGCCTACCGTTGGCTTCATAAACTTGAGCGCAAGTTGATAGACTACCGACTGGTTTTGAAAAGACCGACTCTTTCGTCTGCCGATCAATTTTCATCCCGCACAAGACGATTTCAAATCCTGCTGCCAACCGTTGCTGGTTTATTCAAAACAATGGGAACTGAACTGTGCTCGCGATATCAACACCACTTTCAACAAGCGTTTATTTGAACTTCTCCATCGCAGGCTTTAACCACCGTTTTGCTCCATAACAACCCACAATCCAATCCGTTTCAACGCTGATCATTTCCACTTCCAGGCCATTTTGGTATCGACCTGAGCAAGCTGATTTCGACCGCCGCCAATCCTATGCGCTGTGCAACCGATCCTGTCTCTACAATAGCGAGTATTTTGCAAATACCCTGCCGACGAGCTTTTTAATCAACCACAACGGAGATCGTCATGAGATCAAAGAAGCGTCCACCGGTAGAACTCAGGTTGCGGGTATTAAGCGCCGTGGATTATGCCCCAGGTGATTCCATTCGCGAACGCATCAAGAGCGTTGCCCAACGCACCTTTTACGATGAGCAAACCAGCTACGAATACAAATTTACCAGGCGCACTATCAGCACCTGGCTCTATCGTTTTAAAAAAGACGGGGTGACGTCTATCGACAACAAAACCCGATCAGACAAGCATGCTTACCGTAAAGTGCAGGCCAATGAGCTGGCCGAAGCGATTAATGACGTTCTGCCCACGATGAGCCGTAATAAAACAGGCACCTTTCCTAAAAGCACCCTGTATCGCCAGCTGATACACAAAGGTTTCTTTCAACGCAGCCAACTCTCTCCCACCTCTTTCTATCGCATGGTCAGAGACAATAATCTGTTGGATGCCAACACAACACGTAAACTACGATTGTCATTTGCCATGCAGTATGCCAATGAGCTATGGCAAGCCGATACGATGTATGGCCCTTCTATCAAACAGGCTAATGGAAAGTGGCGCAAAACTTTTCTCATTGCATTTATCGATGATGCCAGTCGTGTCATTACCCACGGGGAGTTTTTCTACCGAGACAATACCGAGAATATGATTGATGCCTTTCGTACCGCTTTATTCAAGCGTGGCAGGCCGGAGCGTTTGTATTTTGATAACGGCTCGAATTACACCTCCAAGGAAATCCTGCAGGCTTGTTTGCGTCTGGATATCAAACTGTCCCATGCACCCGTCAAAGACGGTGCAGCCAAGGGTAAGATTGAACGTTTCTTTCGTGGCTTCAGGGATCGTTTTCTCACTCAGCATAC
>PIVM01000186.1 GCA_003353945.1 Gammaproteobacteria bacterium | reverse complement strand
CGTGACCGAGAGTGTACATTGAGAGTCGAATTCACCGAGCAATATGATCTGGTAAAAAGAATTTTTGTCCGATTGAACTGGTTTCAGACTCTCTCGAACTAACCCAATTTAGAGAAAGCGGTCCCCGAGATTTTGCTTATTGCTAGGATTTTTAGTTTTCCGTATGCGTGCTAATGTTAGTGAGTCACCATTCGTCAAAATCAAAATTTGATTGCACCAGACAAGAAAGCTGGCGTTCATGCTTTTTACGTTTTAATTCGTTGATCAAATTAAATTCGTTACGACCCCTTTCCTTCGACCCCTTTCCTTCGCTCTCCTCTCGATCATAGAAGAACAAGACAGGTATCATTTTGTTGTTTCATCGAAAGCAATACAAATGAGTTTCAGTGCTATTGATTTTAAGAGCTCCTTTGGCGACTAAATAAGGTGTTAGCCGGTGGTTCTCACGCAATTTTTACCAGCATTTTTCGCTTTATAGACTCCCCTATCTGCGATTTTAATCAGCTCTTCGTAGCTCTTCAAAGCCGGAGTTCGTGATGCAACTCCAACACTAATGCTACCGTGCCATGTCTCACCACCAGTTGGTATGCGAAGTTTCGACACTGTTTCACGGATAATCTCTGCAATATTTATCCCGCTGTGCTCATCAGTGTTAGGGCAAATTATGAAAAATTCATC
This sequence comes from Gammaproteobacteria bacterium, assembly GCA_003353945.1. Taxonomy (GTDB): domain Bacteria; phylum Pseudomonadota; class Gammaproteobacteria; order Pseudomonadales; family PIVM01; genus PIVM01. The sequence goes on along the minus strand of PIVM01000186.1, from coordinate 5,932 downwards.
GCCACCTAAACGACATACAATATCGTCATTGCGCAAGGAATTCTGTAGCGTTCTAGCTAACTCACATAGGACCAAATCTCCCGCATCATGTCCGTGGGTATCATTAAGCTCTTTGAAATGATCCGCATCAACCATCATACAAACCAGAGGCATATCAGATTTAACTGATTCTTCCCATAGAGAGGCGAGACTCCGAATGGCATGGCGACGATTGGGTAGCCTTGTGAGTGTATCTGTCAAAGAAAGTTCTTTGAGTTTAAGATTGGCATCAGAGAGTTCTTTAGTGCGTTCAGCAACTTTTTCTTCAAGTGTCTGATTTAAATGAAACAACTCTTTATTCCGAACCGTTACCTGTTCAAACAAGCCTTTTAGTGCGATAAGCAGCGGTTCCGTCGTTTTGTCTCTCCTTTGTTCCTCTGTCTGATATGCCTTTCTAGGGCTTGCGCCAGCCTTAATATGTTCAATTTGCCTTGCCATAAACTGGTCTGTACCCAAGATGTGATAGGCAAGCCAATGAACAAGAAAATCCAACAGATTGTTTGCTAAATCAGGATTATCCTTAGAAAGGATCGAATATTTAGAAGTGACTTCATGTAGAAAACTTTGGTGTTCGCCGATGTGATCATTGAGAAAATCCTGGCTCACACCAATTTGAGTCATCATGACTTCTTCTTCCCTGAAGTGGTATTGAGCGTAGTCTGAAAGTTCCTCTAGTGTTGCTCGAATATCTTCAAATATAATTTGATTTTCAGCTAAAAGATTCCCAAAGGTGTTGATAATGTCTACTAGACGCTTATGTTGCTCGTCAACATCGGACAATCCTGTTACAAAATCATCATTCCACTGAAATGATTCCATGTGGCCGTTACCTCTGTTTTTTGAAAATATCTTTGTACCTTAAATCCAGTGCTTGCAACAACTTCTAGGAATAATTCGCAGGATATTTTTCCAAAAACGATTTCATTTTCATATCGGTCTGAAGCACATGATCCATAATCCAGTGCCGCAGCAATTCAATCAATTCATCAACATCTTTTTCACGCTCATCTGCTGCTGGACCTTCTCCCTTCACATCTTCTGTGGGGCAATTACGCTCTTCATCGCTTACTGCCTTTAAATCGGCCTCATTAACTTCGAGATAGCGTTCTGCTTCGGTTTCTGCCACCTTAGCTACACTTTCCCTGGAAACTTTATTCAGCCGTTTCAAATGACTGCTGAGTTCCTCTAACGTCTCGATTAGTTCCTGATGTTCCATTTTATGGTCGGCGTATTGGGGGTATTGGATCTTTAGCTGGAGCTTTTCCTCCCTATTGAAATGTTCGTGGGTGTACTCGGCTAACTGTTCCAGAGCCACCTCAAGAAGATCTTCAAACTCACTAGATCGTAAGCTCAGCTCAACTGTGTTAATGAGGCACAGCAAATATCTGTGATCCGCATCAAGATGGGTGTTTCCAACACTCATCTGAGGGCGCCATATTATAGCCATTCCATATCACCTCATTATTTCCTTTAAAGTTCAGATGCACGGTTGTTAATGCATACCGCATCCAAGTTAAATTGACTGGAATAATCGTGCGGTCAGTTAACTTAGTAAAGAGTAGTCCATATCCGGAAGGCTATCTATTCCCGACTAGCCTCTAAGGCTTAACTTGCCAGTTTCTCTATTAGCTCAACAAGCACAGCGCAAGCAGTTTCATCCTATGTCGTTAATTACATAATTACCCGACAATGCAGAATGGTCTTTGCTGTTAATGCTGAGTATCGTTTTATTACCACGGTGATTGCGTTTTGAGTGGCTGCTCTAAAGCCAATCTTACACCGTATGTAAAAATAAATTACCGACAGCAATGGGTGATTTTCGGCTATTGCCGACCAAGCATGTCAACTATTGGTCAGTGTCCGTTTATCGAGATCAGTTGACCCACAAGTAAAATGATTTTTTCTGCCCAGAACTCTTGAACCTAGACATCATGGAAAACCGAAGCAACGCATAAGTTTTCCTTTAGCTGTTTTCGTTAGGCCCTTATTGATTAATGATCTCTAGCAAGGCCTTTGCCGCTGGTTCTGATGATGCTGGGTTTTGCCCGGTTATCAAATTGCCGTCTGTAATAGCATATGAATGCCAATCTTCAGCCTTTGAGAAGTTTGCTCCCTTTGCTTTTAGCTCATCCTCTAGAAGAAAAGGTACAACATCTGAAAGTTGAACAGCTTCTTCCTCGGTGTTGCTAAAACAAGTCACAGACTTTCCCTCAATTAACGGTGAACCATCTGGGCCTTTAGCGTGACGGAGTACTGCAGGAGCGTGACAAACTGCAGCAACGGGCTTTCCTGTGGAGTACATTTTTTCAATTAGGTCAATAGAATTACTGTCTTCAGCCAAATCCCATAGCGGCCCGTGTCCACCAGGATAAAATACCGCGTCATAGTCATTTGCTGAAATATCTTCGAGTTTCAGCGTATTTGCTAGCGCCGCTTGGGCGTCACTGTCTTTCTTAAAACGTGCCGTTGCTTCAGTCTGGAAGTCAGGCTCATCACTTTTCGGGTCCAGAGGCGGCTGCCCTCCATTAGGTGACGCAAGTGTTATATCTAGATCTCCATCTTTGAATATATAGTACGGAGTAGCAAATTCCTCTAACCAAAATCCAGTTTTACGTCCTGTATCTCCAAGCTTATCGTGTGATGTAAGTACAAGGATGATTTTCATTTCGATTTTCCTTTTAAGTGCTATGGAGCTAAGTTATCGGCCGGTGTCACAGGTGGAGAATTTGAGCGTAGCGAAAATGAACCCGTAACATACGCTTGTTACATTTTTTAGCCATCACCACTGCCACTATCTCCCCCGATGATGTCCGCGAATATTCCACCGACAACAATCCCTGTAACTGCAGATAGTTGCTGTGCCGTGAATTTATAAATATCCAGTACGTCGAGATGAAGTATAGCGCCTGCTGGACGTGATCCTTGATTTTCCTAATGGGCTTAATCGCACAGTTTACCGATTCTGCGTTACAAGATGACATAGTGGACGCTGGCCATAAATTGTTACAGTTGAGCCACGATGTACTCCATGGGCATGACCGTGTCGAGGAAGGGGGTTACTATACGTTCAGATCACCGGTGACAGAGTTTTCTTTGCGAAACAGGAGAATCCATATATGCCATTCTACTCAGGCCTAAAACTTTCACTTTCGCCAGTGGCTCCACACATCGACGACCTGCTTTGAGGCGGAGTCTGACTTTGACTTACCGTAGGGATTTGGTTTATTGCGGGGCTCAGGCTTACTAATGGTGATTTCCGCAGGAGAGCGAGGCTGCTGGCTCAGGGGAATCGCTCTATCGCGTGGCGACAGAGTATTCTGTTCGTCGCTGGGTTTGGGTAGTCGCTTAAATTTATACAGATAAAAACCTTCCACCTTCTCCCTAGCCCAGAGGGTCTTGCGCAGAAACTTAAGACTCGACTTGATACTGGGATTGCTCTTGAAGCAATTAAGATTCATCGCATCAGCCAAGACCTCCCAGCCGTAGTGATCGACCAACTCGGTTAACAAGACCTCAAGCTTAATACCGTGCAATGGGTTGTTCTTCTGTACTTCAATCATTGGTGTTCCTGGCGCTGGTTTTGGTGCTAGTTTACAGCTTTTTATGGCTAGGGGAGAGAATGACGCTCTAAAGGCGTATTTTCAACCCTAAAGTAAAAGGGGTCGTATCGATTTATTATTGATCAAACATTCATACCTATCTACTAGCAGGCCTACCACGTTTTAAATGTCCTAACTTACGACCAAGCATGCCCTCTACTTGCCCCCTAAAACACCCGCTACCCAATACCTGATTTGCCGTCAAACAACTGCGTATTTCATTCAATTCATGATCTGGCAGACTATAACGGAAAAGTTCGCAATAAACACTCAGCCGCTTATCAACGCCTCCAGCTATACATCTGTATACTAAATGCGGCGTAACAAGCAAATCAGGTTTTCCAATGGCATTATAGTGGTAGCTGCTCCATGGATACTCTTCCGGCTTTTCCACCATTGAGGCTGCAACCGGATTAATCTCAATATAGCGGTAACTGCTCAACAGGTAATTTTCAGCATCTATTATGCTGCTTTTATGCCGCCCCTCCCAAAGGGTGCCTGATCGACGGTACGTCTTGTTAATGTATTGCACATACTGTCGCCCTACATGTTGAATAACACGTGAAATACTGTCCTCCTCTTTTGGCGTCATAAGCAAATGAACATGATTAGTCATCAAACAATAGGCATGCAGTTCAACACCGTAGCGCTTCATACCTTCGGCTAACACCTGCTTGTAAAAACAGTAATCATCTTCGCAAAAAAAGCAGGCTTCCCTATTGTTACCACGTTGTACGATATGCGCCGGTACGCCAGGTAGGTACATCCTTGTTTTTCTCGGCATAGCAAATTCCTTTTGCTGTAGATGTGATGTCTCTATATACCAGTTTATTGGTCAAATAAAAATCGTTACGACCCCTTTAATTCTAATTCGACCCCTTTAATTCCTTTAATTACCCCTTTAATTATGCCTGTCCGTTAAGCGGATACTCTCGCACCAGCACATCAGCAGGTATTTGTAATCCTTGAGACACATTACGAATCATGCGAAGACTTAACGGCCTTTTCCGATTAAATACTTCACTGACTTTGCTACGAGCGCCAATAAATTGCGTCATATCGGCCAGATCTAAGCCCATTTGATCCATGCGGAAACGAATTGCCTCAATTGGATCCGGATTGTCTATTGGGTAGTGCGCTTCCTCATAAGCACAAACTAAAGTTGCAAGGATATCCAGTTCGTCACCTTTCAGTGTGCTGGGTTTTGCATCCCACAACACTTCAATGCGTTTCAAAGCGGCCTTGTAATCTTGTTTTGTTTTGATCGGCTTAATATTCATTAGCTTAATCTCTTTATCAATACGGCCACTTTAAATAGTTGCTACATCGATTTTGTCATATTGCTTGTGTGTACCGACAAACCGGATATAACACAAACCGAACTCATACTTGACGGCTACGACCAACCGGTATTTGTTGCCATGGACGTTAAATACAACACGATTATTAGCAAGAAAGCTGGCACTGCGGTATTGGCTCTTGATATCGGCAGGTGACTTCCAGCTTGCTGCCGTCACTTCCTTGTACCAAGCCCTTAGCGGTTGCTCGGAATCGGAATACTGAGATCGTTCCCAGAATGTTCGAATCGTTGATCTTGAAATAACCCGCATGTCTTACCTCACGAACATGTTCCCATTATGGGAAACAAGAAAGATTCTGTCAATCTGAAATTCCCATAGTGGGAAATATATTTTGTGGGTATCCCATATATTATCAGGGTCAAGTTTGCGGATATCCTATGTATCCTCGTCTCATCCTAAAAAACTCAGTTGAACTAGCGGTGAACAATGTCAAAATGGCCTAACCCGATGAATTAAAAAGATAATTGCCATGCCAATTGACAAAAAATGCTGCACCCAAAGAGTGAAACCTCCCAGACGGCCGATGGTGCAATAAACAACCAGCTTGCTGGGAGACACCGTCAACACACAATTACTCGGAATGTCAAAAGTAGTTAGTCATGATTCGGCCTGTCGAGCATTGAAAAAAATTGACGAAGAAGAAGGTATTGATTGGCTACAAAACCATTTACAACATTGCTATGAGCCACTGCTATCGCAACCCTGGATTCTTGATTCTGATGTGACGGTAAAACCACTTTATGGCCACCAAGAAGGTGCCACGGTAGGCTACAATCCCCATAAGCCTGGGCGACCCTCCCATACCTACCACACCTATATGATAGCCAACTTACGATTAGTTTTAGATGTTGAAGTAAAACCGGGTACTGAGACGGCGGCAAGTCATTCATCTCCCGGTTTGTGGGAGTTACTCGATCGTCTGCCGAGGTCGTT
>PIVM01000514.1 GCA_003353945.1 Gammaproteobacteria bacterium | reverse complement strand
TTCGAAGGCACAGACGCAGACGAAAAGAGCGAGTACTTTGTCAAGAAAGATGACCGTAACGTCATCCGCCTTACACCTTCCTCCTCCAACCTGGCTGCAGGCGTCTACCTGAACTTCCCTGTTCCGGTCTCTCCCGCTGTTACAGCTATCACGACTAACACTCGTGTCCGTGTCTACTCTCGCGTGATGACTGCCTTCGATGGTAGTGAGTTCAGCGATACAGCACTGATCCGTATGCTTCGTGGTCGTAAGTACCAACTGGACACCACACTTGCTGTCAAGGCAATCAGTGATGAAGCTAACGTTATTGTTGCTGCTGGTTCCAACGACCCTTATGGCGTTGCTTACACCACAGACCTGAGCGTCGACCTTCGTCTCTCACGGTCACAGACACCTTCCGGTTCTGTCGTTCACTCTTTGGCCGCACCTGTTGCTGGTCCTTCGAGCATCACAATCACCAACCACGGATACGTCCTTGGTCAACCTCTGAACGTCGAGCAAGCTGCCTCTGCAACTCTCGATTCCGCAATCAGCGAGGGTATCACATACTTCGCAGTTATTGTGGACGCCAACACCATCCAGCTCGCTGCTTCTGCTGCTGACGCTGTTTCCGGTACGGTGATCAGTTTCGTCGGTGACGGTGTGGACAATGTGAGTGGCATTTCGTATGCTATCACATCCGCTTCCAACCCCTACGACTACAGCTACACTGAGGACGAGGATTCCTATCCTCTGAACGACGTCCGCGATTTCGCTGGCGACAACAACTTCTATGTAGTTCCTCTGAGCAGCGGTATCCAAGAGAACCCTGCATTCACTCAGGTGTACATCCACCTCGCAATCGAGGAAGACACCGCTCACACAACACTCTTCGGTGCTTACACCGAGTCCGAGTTTGTGGAGTCCAACGCAACCGTGACCAACTCCCTGTGGAACTTCGACGCAATTACGTCTGAAGACCTCATCGGTGAAGCACTGCGTGGTGTGAACAACAACGGTACTCCTCAAGCCGTTACCGTCGAGAAAGGTATGGACACCCATACTCGTCTCTTCGAGGAATCACAGAAGTATAGCACGACTCAGGGATTCCTGGCTTACTATGCTCCCTACATCCTCAACGATGTGGGCGTCTACATTCCTCCGACTCCATTCGTCACCGGTTTGGCCATGCGCCGTTACCGCGACGAGGTTGCTGGTTTCCGTCTGCCTCCTGCAGGTGCCAAGTACAGCTTGGCCGGTGCACGTGGTGTACAAGTGGAAATCACATCCGGTCAGCAGGATGTTTCCAACCCCTACGGTCTCAACGCTCTTCGCCAACTTCCTGGCTACAGCGAGACAGATCCAGACACAGGTATCACCTACGGTCCTGTTTTCGTATGGGGTTCCAGAACTCGTATCAACCCTGCCAACGCAGAGCAGGCTCTCTACAAGTTCGTCAACACTCGCGTCATCATCAACGTGATCTACGGTACAATGCGTTATGCATTCGACAACCAGATCTTCAACGTGATCGATGGTCGCGCCGTGACCTTCAACCAGATCCGTACCATCGCATCGAACACCCTTTACGGTCAGTTCTTTGTACCTGGTGCACTCTTCGGTGCCACAGCAAACGAGGCCTTCGACGTTAT
>PIVM01000513.1 GCA_003353945.1 Gammaproteobacteria bacterium | reverse complement strand
TGCCGGCAGAAGAACGGGCCAGAGTGGTCCGGCTGATGGTACAGTTGGCCTTTAAGGAACTGTGCAAAAATAACTTGTGATTTTGGCATAGATGTTTGATCTATATGATTATGGGTGTGGCTCGATAAAATACCCTGTCTGAGTTGACTGAGATGCTCAAAACAGTTCAAGGAGTATAATAGCTGGCACCGTGATTTTGAAAGGTGACCAATTATGAAAAAACGTTTTATCCATCAATGTCAATGTGTTGAGTGTCAACGTTCAGAGGCCAATCTCACCAAAGAGCTACATACTTGTGTGAATTTTTTCTTGAGTACGCTTGACGAACGCCAGCGACGTCTCTATGTAGGATTGGAGTCAAAGAAACTCGGACGTGGTGGTGATCGGCAAATGGCTATAGTTACAGGCTTGAGCGTTAATACCATTGCCAAAGGTCGGCGTGAACTGGAACGAGCTGAACCGAGTGATCATATCCGCGCCCCAGGCGGTGGTCGTCCTCAAGTTGAAAAAAAGACCCAACAATTATGACAGCCTTGAGAGAGCTAATGGAAGATGAGACGGTTGGAGACCCGTGTAGCACCTTGAAGTGGAAGCGCAAAAGCTTGCGTCAGTTGAGTGCAGCATTGGGGTCGGCTCATCCGGTGAGTTCCTCTACGGTTGGACGACTACTCGACGAATTAGATTATTCTCGAAAGGTCAACCGCAAACAGTTGGGGACATCCCACCCCGACCGAGACGAGCAATTTCAGTACCTGCAAGCCCAAAAAAAAGCCTTTTTACAACAAAGTTACCCGGTTATTCATATTGATGCCAAAAAACGAGAGTTGATCGGGGCGTTTAAGAATGCGGGAGTTGTTTGGTGTCGTAATCCACATCGGGTCAATGTGTATGATTTTCGCTCTTTAGCCGATGGCATAGCCATCCCGTATGGCCTTTACGATCCAACTCACAATGCTGGTTTTGTATTTGTTGGCACCTCCGCAGAGACAGGTGAATTTGCTGTTGATGCAATTAGTTGGTGGTGGCGTACCTATGGTCAAGCTGACTATCCTGACGCACCGAAATTACTGATCTTGGCCGATGGTGGTGGCAGCAATGGCCATCGACCTCGACTGTGGAAGTACGCTTTGCAATACAACTTGGTCAATCCCACCGGACTGGCCGTAACGGTCTGCCATTACCCCACTGGAGCCTCGAAATGGAACTGGGTCGAACATCGACTTTTCGGACCAATCAGTGCTAACTGGGCAGGTGAACCATTAACCAGTTACTCCAAAATGCTCGGTTTCCTGAATGCTACGACTACACAACAGGGATTGGTCGTGACGGCTACCTTATCAAAGACCATATATAAGACAGGTATCAAAATTACAAATGAGCAGATGGCTTCACTCAATTTGTCCAAACATTCAACCCTTCCAAATTGGAATTATACCATCAGCCCAAATCCTAAATAAATTCATTTGGGCTATGAAACTCCCAAGTTATTTTTATACAGTTCCTAAGAAGGGCCGACAAAAACATTGAGAAACATCCGGCGTGCGCTGCGCCTGCCAATTCTTCCGGGTTTGTTCCATTTCCTTCTGTAAAGCGGGAGGCAAAAGTGAATGGGCCGTCATAATCTCCAAAACTCATTACGC
>PIVM01000512.1 GCA_003353945.1 Gammaproteobacteria bacterium | reverse complement strand
GCTACTGGACGAACAGTAAACGAACTGGACCAAGACCTTTACAACGACCCAGAAATAGATTATAATTACTATATACACACAAACAACAAGGAACAAACAATGGAAAAGCATCAAGAACTCGAGTACATCAAACGCGCTCAAAACGGCGACAAATTTGCACAAGCCGCAATCGTAAAGCAATACGAACGTCTTTGCCACAAGCAAGCACGCAAATATGCTTTCACGGCACCAAACCACGATCACGATGATCTCGTGCAAGAGGGCCGCATCGGTCTTCTCAACGCCATCAAATCCTTTGACCGCACCAATGGCGCAAGCTTCATGACATGGGCTTTCTACCATGTTCGCGGTTCAATCGCAGGTTGCGGCCGCATCGATCGTAAGCAACCACGCTTTCCTCACTCAATCGAGGATTGCCCACGTGCTTACAATATCGAAGATCCAGGCCAAGAGATTCAGGTTCGCGACGATGTAACGTCCTCGATGATCTACCGCATCCTGGAAGAATGCTGTGGCGGACTGCACACCAAACGTGCATCAATCGTCATGGATCGCTTCGGCTTACTCGGCCGTGCCGAACTTCGCAATTGCGAATGTGCTGAAAAGTATGGCCTAACCAAGTATGCCGTCAACAGCCACATCTACCAATTCAAGAAAAAAGCAAAAGCACGCTACCCTCAACTCGCTAACTTCGTCTGATGTCTGACAAACTTCTCATCAAAATCCACGACACCACCTGTGAAATTTGCAAAGAGCTTGCAGGTGGGGATATAGAGATAGCCTATGAGTTTGGTCTTGAGTTCGAGGAAATCGAACTCGGAGACCTTTCCGCCTACCCACAAGGCGACCCATTCAAAGACTACATAGTCAATATGTATGTCATCCCAAATGACGGGATGATTGATGTTCCTATTTATGTGATCATCAATGACGGCGCCATCCAAGCATCTGGCATAGTTAAATCGCTCCAAGAGATCACCAACCTCGTACAATCATGGGAAACCTGGCTGAAGTTACAATCGTCCGACTCAGAGACGGAGTGAAATTTGATGGTCATGCATGGACCACAGAAAAAGGATACCAGGAGGCATTTTGGAGAGAAGACGGGATGCGCATGAACTTCTTCTTCTATTCGGACGGAACCCAAAAGGCAATGTTTATGGGTACCGGTCGGTATAAGATTGAAAAGAAGAACATGTGAGTTTACTATTAGTAATTTATTACTATAATATGCTCGACCATTGCTTTGTGCATTGGTCAAGTCCATCCTCGTCAAAATTTTAGGCGAGAGAAATTCTAACTAAAATCATGAAAGCCCTTCTTTTTGCCGGCGCCGCCTCTTTCTTGGCCGCTCCTGCTTTCGCTGGTCCTTACGTCAACATCGAGTCCAACAGTGGATTCGTTGGTAGCGACTACAGCTCCTCCGTCCTCGAAACTCACGTGGGTTACGAAGGTGAGCTCGGCAGCGACGCTGCTTGGTACGTCCAGGCTGGTCCTGCACTCATCTTCCCCGATGGCGACGACACCACCACCGAACTGTCCGGCAAAATCGGCGCTTCCGTGGGTCTCACCGAGCGTCTCAGCGCCTACGGTGAAGTGGCAGCGATCACTTCCGAAGAAATCGACTTCGACGCAGATCTCAATGTCGG
>PIVM01000511.1 GCA_003353945.1 Gammaproteobacteria bacterium | reverse complement strand
TATGAAGTCTTTATCGAGTTGCTTAAGGAGGCAGCGGATCTTTGGGATGTTCGAATAAGCGCTTATTGCCTTATGCCCAACCATTATCATCTACTCATCCAAACACCGCAGGGCAATATATCCCGCTGTATGCGACATATTAACGGAGTCTACACCCAACGCTACAATCGTCTACATAAATGTGACGGCCAGCTATTCAGGGGACGTTATAAGTCCATTCTTGTTGAGCAGGACAGTTATCTGCTTGAACTTGTCAGGTACATCCACCGTAATCCATTACGGGCCGGTTTGATCGACAACATTTCACAATATGCCTGGAGCAGTCATCGCGGATATTTATCCAACGCCAAGAAATGGGGTTGGATAAATAGGGACTTAATCTTAGCCATGCTCTCTTCCAACCAAAGAAAGAGTAAACAGGCCTATCTTAACTTCATGGCAAAAGATGATTCAGAAGAAATTCTTGAACTCTTTGAGAAGAAAAAGCTGCCCTCTTTACTTGGTAGTGAGAATTTTATCGCCTGGGCCAAAGAGACGTTTTTTGATAGGAAGAAACATCATCAAATCCCTGATTCATTAGAACTTGCTCCGAAGTTAAGCGAAATCAATAAGGCGGTCTGCAGATTTTACAACATAGATGATAAGGAAATCCTGAAGGCAAGGCGCGGCGCATTGAACGAACCAAGAAATGTGGCAATATACCTGAGTCGGATGTTGAGAAGGGACAACCTGCTGACGATCAGTGAATCTTTTAACATGGCTGGCTACAGCTCTGCCAGCAGTGCAATTGAAAGGGTAGTGAGAAAACTGGCGCAAGATAAGAAATTCCAGAAACGAATTGATAAAATTAAGCAGAGTATCTTTGCTCAATAAAGGTCAAACGGAGACTTGACCCCTTGACATACTTGACATATGTTTAATAAGGGTACTGGAAAAGTGAAAAATCTCGACAAAAAAGGCTCAGTGTGCTACAATTAAATAAAAGTGGCACAAAAGGGGTTGACATGCATAAAATCAATATTCGAGAAATGCGAACTGCAATTGGAAAATTGGGTAATCTTGTGGATGAAGCCGGCGAGTTGATTGTTACGCGTCATGGAAAAGCAATTGCCCGGATTTTACCAGTTCGCCGACAGCGGCAACGGCCCAGTCATTCTGACCTGCGTAATCGAACCGGACGTCTTGTCACTGGTTCTGAAATCCTGATTCGTGGTGAAAGGGATGAGCGCTGACGGTATCTCTTATCTGGATACCAGCGCTTTGGCAAAATGGTACTTGAATGAACAGTACTCAGATACGTTCACCGCGTATATCCGTGATTTGGATGTGGCGGTCATCAGCAGCCTGACAATAGTCGAAGTACGCTCTCTGCTGGCTCGTCGCAGGAGAATGGGAGATATTGATTTTGCCTTGGAATCTACCCTTTATGCTGCATTCCAGGATGATATTGCCAATGGCCATCTTCAAATTTATTCCATGGAAGAATCATATTGGCTTGATGCAGCTAATCTTATGGCCCGCTATCCAAATCATCCCCTCAAAACGCTTGACGCATTGCACCTGGCCATTATCAGGCATTATGGAATTGAATTTTTGGCTACCGCCGACTGTGTTATGGCCAATGCAGCATCAGAGATGGGCATCACTGTCG
>PIVM01000510.1 GCA_003353945.1 Gammaproteobacteria bacterium | reverse complement strand
TTTTGGTAACCAGGGTTATATACAAAATTTTCTACTGGAGTGAAAGTAATCTCACCATAATGATAGTAGTGAGAAACGATATATACGAGAGATGTGAAAAGAATGGTAGGAAGGAAAAAGATAGGAAGATCTCCAATGAGCCAAAAAATAGAGTTCGTTCTATATATATAATTTGCTACTGTATAGTTACAGAAAGAATAAAAATATAGTGAGATAAGAATCAATCCAATGTAATATCCTATTAAAGAGTTGTTATAAATCCGATTATTTCCTTTCCATCCGTAAATACCAAACAAAAAAGGGATAATAAGTTGACCACCCACTATCATTGTTACTACAGTTAGTTGATAGGGATTTACAACTACATATTTATTTATAATTTTCAAAAGAAAAGCTAACATCATAGCACAGATTCCTAATAAAAATGTTAAGAAGCGAACTTTTTTTAGAGAAGATTGAATTTTAAAATCATTGATAATAGAGCTTATACTTGTATTTAATAATGAATCAACTGTAGATAGTACAATGGCCATAAACATAAGTATTAATAAATTATTTCCATAAGAAAATTTCCCCAACAAGAAAGAAGACATATCAGATATAGCTTTCAATTCCATAATAACTTCATATTTTTTATGGAAAGCAAGCTTTAACCCAATAAAAGATAACAGCAAACGCAACAATGGATATAGAAACGAAAATACGAAAAGAGTGTGCTTATTTTGATGTGGATTATTTACAGCTAAAAACCGTTGAATAATAGTAGGAGAAAAGAGAATACTTGCATAAAAAAATGATTTCAAAAATTCGAAATATGTTTTTGACTTATTCAGTTCTGTAAAAGAAAGAGTCTTTATGTAACCTATAAAATCTGTATTTATGCTACTTATTCCATCGTCTTGTGTTATAATTGCAACCATAAAAAGTAATCCAGCAATAAAAAAAGTAAATTGAAGAAGATCTGTTGCACTTACTGCACGGAGCCCACCACTCATGGTGTAAAAAATTGCTATGCTACCCAAAAATAAAATAGACAGATAATAATTAGCACCAAAATTTTCACACGCGATCCCGAAATAAGAAAGTTGCGACGCCAATAGCACAAAAGAAAAGAAAAATGAAATATAGGCACTATTAATTCTAGCAGTTGATCCATAAATTTCACCAAGCACTTGAGATAAGGTTAGACAATCTCTATAAAGTACTAATTTGTCAAAAATATTGTGCTGAATCCAATAGGCAACAATAACAAAAGCCAACGTTTGAAAAATAGTCATCAGAAGTCCAATGCCATTAGAATATTGCATATTGGCTATTTTACCAGTCAGATAGTTACCTCCGACTATAGTTGCCATAATAGTAACCAACAGAGAACCAGTAGAAAGCTCCCTTCCTCCATGGATATAATCTTTGAAATCACGCATCGTACCACTTTTATATGTCCCGTATGCCAAATTGACAATAACAAAAATAAAAATAGAAATATACATATGATAATTAAAAAACATAATATAAATGATCTTATAAAAGTGAGAATTCTAATCAAAAATTTACAAAAATAACATAAGAATCCATTATTGGTAGTAACTTATTACCATTTGACTATCACTACAAATAATAGATAATTGGTTCTTAATGTTGTAATTTTTTAAA
>PIVM01000185.1 GCA_003353945.1 Gammaproteobacteria bacterium | reverse complement strand
TCGCCTCCGGCTCGACTTCGCTACGCGAAGCGGGGTATTGAACTGCGCACTCAAATGCTAAGACATTTGAGTAAAAGACTTTACGCAGCAAGCTGCGGGGAATAGAACCCCAAGAGATTAAAATGATTTACGATCATGAGTTGAGATGTGCCGTGGCCTTCTATTGTTGTACGCAGTAAATGGTCAAACCATCGGAACCCGTACCTGGATCACCGGCATTACACGTTGCGGCTGTTCCTGACCATATCGTCCACATGCCATTAGTCGCGTTAGACATCCCGATAGCCGATATGAGATCTCCATCGTCACTTGTCCAGTTACTACACGTCTCTTGAGCCCCCTGTGTCAGGATTATTGGCTAATAATGCCTCCTCATTTCCAATTAACTCGGTGTGTATAACAATGTGTTCACAAAGGCACAGCTTGCTTAAATTGTGAATACCGCAAATATGTTGTTATATGAAAAGTGCTTGGGATGCATTAATGGCCGCTATTTAGCTAAGAGGCAAAAAAAAGCCCTGCAATATTCAGGGCGCCCAAACTGTTATGTGGCAGTGCATATACTGCCACATAACGATCACTGACTAGCAAACACCTGGTTTAGTCACAGAACTCATTTCCTGGCGTAGTCTGTAAAGACTGAACTGTACCGAAAAGCCTTACTTCTACGTTAGCTCCTCTTCCGTAGTTCATCTTGTCATTGCTACCGCTACTAGTAGAAGCAATCTGAGCATGACTTCCAGAAAGTGTACCACTACCAATACCAAAACCACTTACTGTGAAATTAGTGAAATCAGGATTGATAACGCCTGCTTGATTGCCAGCACCAGCGTTGCTGCAAACCATTCCGCTTGTAGATGTTTCACCCCAAGAAGGACAATACACGACACCCGTTGTTTCCCAATGAGTCAGTTCCAGACCAGCAACCGTATTGACGCCGTTGTAGGAAGACAATAATCCAGGTATCAGTTCTGCAGAAGTGCTTTCAGTACCCGTTGCCATGAAATTTGGCAGGAATGTATCTACTTCGGTATAGACCGTGCTGCCCAGTGCTGATGTCGAGAATGAGTTGCCGAAATTCACTTGAACAATCCAGGCTGGACCCGTATCCGGTACGCCATCGCCATTGGTATCAGTGAATCGGATCGTCATGGTTCGTGAAAGCGGGCTACCATCGTGATAGTTTGTTCCAAGCGCTTGCGATCCGTCTCCAGCGCCAAGAGGTGTACCTGAAAGCTGATAATACATTCCATCGTTGCCGGGATACTGCATCATGTTATAGGTGACATCAACCATGGGTTCAGAACAGGTACATAGCGCGATATCGATACCAGAAACCGTTGGGCAAGCATCTTCCCGATCATTGACACCGTCACCATCGGTATCATCACAGGCGTCACCGATTCCATCTGGGCTACCAGCGGGATAGTTGTCGGCTTGATCATTACTGATCTCTGCGCAGTTATCTATTGCGTCAACTATATTGTCTGAATCGCTATCTTCACAGGCATCACCAGAACCATCAAAGCCATCTTGCACACCGTAATTATCTGCTTGATCATCACCGTAGAGACTCAAATCCGGCCCGTTGGGCACATTGATACAATTATCCTGAGGCGTGCTTAAGTCAAAATAGCCACCATTAATTTCTGGACTCAGAACTAGATAATCATTGCGGCCATCACCGTCAGCATCAGGCACGATCTGGCATGAAAGTCCGCTATTATCAGGTTCGGCGACTTCCGGGCATAGGTCATAAAGATCAACCCAGTCATCTCCGTCTTCATTATCGCAGGCATCACCCAGCGCTTTGTTTTGACCTTTGTTGGCAGCTTGATCATTATTGGAGACATCGGGGCAATTGTCTCCATCGTTAGCTCCATCTGCGGATACATCGTACCAACCATCCGTATCGGAATCCGTACAAACTCCGACGTTTTGCGTAGCATTGGCGCGTAATGGGCAGTTGTCGAAGTAATCAGAGACCGTATCACCATCTTGATCGTCACAAAGATCGCCAGCAGCATTCGGGTCACCAATTGGATAGGCATTTCTCTGATCTGGATTGAGTAATTGGCTACCGTTTCCATCGCCTTCCGGGCAGTTGTCTACGTTGTCGGCGATGCCGTCGCCGTCAAGATCGTTACATACGGTGTAGTCTTGATCAGGATTGGGTTTGCTTGGGCAGTTATCGACGTCATCTTCATAGCCGTCGTTATCATAGTCGTTATCGTTGGTGTCACAAGCCGCACCAATATCATCGCCGTCGACGTCAATCTGTTCTGGATTGTAAAGGCCTGTGCAATTATCCCAATCGTCATGAATTCCATCTTCATCAAGATCGACAGGATTTGTTGTAGGAGGTACACAGCCGGTTGCTACCAGCATTGCGAACGCAGCTGGCAGCAACAAACTGCTTGCAACCATGTGTTGTTGCGGGGATGTTTTCCCGGCGAGAGTTTTCAATAGTCTCATTGTTGTTGCTCCATGTTTAGGCTTACATATATTTTTTAATTTCATGCAATTTTATATTTGCTTAAAAGTGGGCAAGCCCCTTTTAAGCATCAGACTTCTGGTTAAGCCTGCTCCTGCTTACTTTTAAACCAGAATTTTCTGTTGTAGAACAAACCAGCGGCTATTAAAAATAGGAACACTGGATCAATGCCTGCACCTGGGTTAGCGGACAGGGTATTACAGCCTGGAGGAGTGATATCCGGCGGTGTGGTATCGTCTTCTTCTTCTACCACAGGGCCTGACGGTAGAGAGCTAATAAACTCATTGTTGGATAGGTCGTCTTCGTACTGAACGTTTACACTGACTGTATTATCAATATCAGCGGCTGTTATCTCATACGTCTGCAGACTGCCTGCTTCATAGCCGGCTGAAAACCATGTATAGGTGATGTCTCCGCTGATACCATCAGCATCGGTCACATTTGCCGTTAAGGTTTGACCGACAATGGCGTCACCAGAAATCGATACCTGGCCGATAACATTGGGATTAATTGCCGCATCAGTCGTTGCAGATGTTATGTCTTCGACATTTGTATTGTTATCTGTATACGTTGCATTAACGCTGAAGGACTTGTCGAGATCAGCTTGTTGCACATCATATGTCGGCCCAAAAGCAATGCCTACATCCGTAACAGGGTTGTTGGTTGCATCAAAATAGTGTGTCGACCATGTATAGCTGATTGTAACGCCTATAAGACCATCTGAATCGATAACGGATGTGGTTAAGGTGTCACCAATAACCGGGCTGGTATTATCAATTGAAACAACCCCGAGATGTGATGGTGCTGTCACAGGACCAAAATCAGCGGAGGTAATGTTTTCAAATGAGTTCATGTCGTCGGTATAGCTCACACTTACCTGAATGATATTGCCAACGTCATCAGGGATTTGAGTGGTATACGTGTTCTGATTATTGTCGGGTATTGGATCACCATCGGACGTCCAGGAATAGGTGATGGGACCAGAGATGCTATCAGCATCAGTAACGTTAACAGTTAGTAGTGCTTCAGCTTGAATATCACCGCTTAGACTTACCACACCTGGAGTGTTGATATGGTTTAGGTTTCCATCAATTGAAATGGGGCCGATAAATGCGCGTTCATTTTGACCATTGAACAAGCCACCATTGGCGTCATTCTCAAAACGGAAACGCACAGCGCTGTTACCAATTGCCGCAGGGGGGGCGGCAATAACGACGGTGCCAACATTATAGGGGTCGGATCCATTACCTGCCTCTTCATGAAAATGCACCCAGTTAGTCGTGTCATCCAGCGCGTAATACATATTTACGCCTTCACCACCATCTATTTTTCGGTAGACCATATCCAAAGAAATATAGATGTC
The DNA here is from genome assembly GCA_003353945.1 of Gammaproteobacteria bacterium. Taxonomy (GTDB): domain Bacteria; phylum Pseudomonadota; class Gammaproteobacteria; order Pseudomonadales; family PIVM01; genus PIVM01. The sequence continues at coordinate 2,851 of PIVM01000185.1, read as the reverse complement.
ATGGTGAAGGGATAAATCAATGGCATCTGTCATATAGACTTCATCCCCATCCCAGCCCAGTCGTGTGCAATTTGAACCGTTAGGGCAATGGCTACTGCTGGACTCTTTGGCGTCATCACCACCGTCCACTGCTGTCCATGTACCACTGTGGGTGCCACTCCCCATCGTGCTGGTAAAAATTTGATCTGCGCTCGCAGCGCCGGAATAGCCCACTGCAAGAGCAATTCCTGCTGCAGCTAATAGTGTTTTATTCGTCATAATCGTCAAGCTCCCTTGTGGTTTTGATTGTTGTTTTGCATAGTGACTATGCTTAATTGAGTGATGTACCAAAGAGCGCATGAAATACACTCCCCCTTTTTTTTAAAGCCAATAGCTTTAAAAAAGCAATCTGGATTTTAATGATTTTCTTACAGTGCTACAGGGAGAGATGTGGCTTTGAATTGGGTTGCTGCTGGTGATTAACCTTTTAGTTGTAACTGCCAGCAATACACATCCTTCGCAACGTTAGATAAGACGCTTCCTTTACACTTTTATTATAATAATCTACTCCTTGATTCGCGAATAATGCGTAATGTTAGCTTTAAGTGTATTCGCAAGACAAGACGGTCAGCTACTATTTGACTGCTAATTCCAGATATTTTATCTGTTTTTATTGTTCCAGCTAATTAATATTGTGTAACATCCACCTCATGAAGTAAACGGTTTCCTACGAAAACATTCATTATTATTCGATGAATCAAATGAGCGTCACCATATTCTGTGACGATAAGATAAAAACAACTTATAGAATGTGTTTTACATAAGTTGATTTGGGAGTATTGTGCCAATCGCAACAGTGTAGCGACAAATCATACTAGTGTTAGTGTTAGAAAAAAATAACTATAATGGCAACTGGACTACCTATAATTTAGCTGCAAGCCGAAATGGTGTGATGGGCGTTGATACCGATAGTTTACGTTCAAGTTTTCAACATATCGCACACCCAGAAGTGTTTGTTGATGATAGTAACCAGCGTTTTGTGCTGTTTTTTCAAGCTAAAGCACAGCCAGACCAGGTGGGTGATTCAGGTAACACTGTTCCTCAGGTTCATGGCCGATTTGTAGCCACTAGCCCCTACGGTTTAAATTTCAATGATCCTAATACAGGGGGAGGTGTAGCCGGTTATGGTCCTGTAGCAATGACTGATGACGGTTTAAATCGAGATATGTTAATTGCTTCCAACTATATGCGAGTTTTCAAACACAATGGAGGCTGGTATTCAGTCAGCAAGCGAGGCGTTCTTGAAAAAGCACCAGACCTGGCTGCCCCATTTACACCAAATGCCAACGTGAGATTAAAAGCCTGGACATTGCAAACACGCCGACACCGCTTTTTACTGATGATGTTCTTAGCTATCAACCCGCGATAGATGCAGGTGTAACTGCCTATAGTTCTCCCGTCTGCTCTTTTACTGCCTCATCAGAATTTGCCAATCACCAAACAATCCAGAACCCAATACCATAATAACCTGTAATGGAGGCAGCACGGGTGATCGAGTAAACCATGTTGGTGCTAACTATATTGGTGAGTACGATTTGCTGGAGATTTACTTTTACGTGAAAGAAACCGCTGCGGATTTTGAAAGTGGTAATGATTATTATCCGGATTTATACCGCATTATTTACGATATAAGTGATGAGGATTTCCAAAAATGGTTTGACTTATGTGTGGAGCAACAGTGGCGAAGGTGAAGTAACGCCACAGGCGTTATATTTAGCGGCTTTGCCGCTCCCCTCATCCCCGCCTTCTCCCCGAGGAGAATGAGCAAAAGCCGTAATCCGGCTTAACTATTTAACTTAACTCAGTTCTGTATAATAGGGCTGCATAACAGGTGTCAGGCGTTGCCATTATCTAGAGGGACGCGGAAAAAATAAATTTTCCAATTATGCTTGCTTCCTGCTCCCTCACCTTCGTTGTCCAAATGGTTACATATTCCAATATGTGCCCATTTGAACGCCTCGGTGAGAAAGCATGCTTCAGCGCCAAATTGGAACATTTATTATTTCCGGGGGCCTAATGTTTAATTTGCTTATTAATGATCGTTTTTTTTTGGTTGCATGTTCGGCGGGCCTCATGTTTTGGGTCGGTTACGCTATTTTGACACCAAATAATCTAGTTCATGTCTCATCAATCGGCTTTCAAAAAGTTTTATTATTAACGTTGCTCTATCCAGTACTGGAAGAGGCTGCTTTTCGTGGTTGGCTTCAAAGCCATTTGCTGCGTTGGAAAGTAGGTTCAAAAACATGGGTGGGTATCAGTATTGCTAATGCCATCACCAGCATGGCTTTTGTAGCGGTACATTTTTTTTATCACTATTGGGCATGGGCTATCGCAGTTATTTTCCCTTCGCTCATTTTTGGTTTTTTCCGTGAGCGCTACAACAGTATCCTTCCCGGTTGCATGCTGCATATCTGGTATAACTCAGGCTATTACGTTGTGCTGGCTTTGAGTGTGAATGCGGAGTACTTGTTGGAGCTTTGATAGGGTAGGGGGTGGGAAAAATCCATGCATCAGTCGGCATCTTTTCAGCAAGCTTAAGGAATCACAAATACGAAGCAAAATTCTTTGTTAAAAACTTTTCAATAAACAATATGCCATTGACACAAGTATCAATGGTAACGCCAATGGCGATACTATTTTGCAACTCTTGCCAAGAGGCTTTCATCGTTATATTGGTGGCGAGATCAGTATAAGGGCCTTGGAAAGAATAAATTTTCCAATATGGCGTAGGAGATTGATTGCTCTTCGAGGCGCTTCAATAGGCGCATATTGGACATACGCAACTATTGGAGCAACGAAGAAGAGGGAGCAA
>PIVM01000509.1 GCA_003353945.1 Gammaproteobacteria bacterium | reverse complement strand
GCAGCAGGTGCGTACCCTGATGGAAAATTGATTTGATGGGTTTCTTCCACCCCCACGCTTGGGCCAATATGTTAAATTGCGAAAAGGTAGCATCAATTCAATGAGACGCTGCACTAGTGTTCCCCACGTCCGTGGGGATGAACCGGGATAAATTAAATGGCTGCATCAAAAGAAAAAAGTGTTCCCCACGTCCGTGGGGATGAACCGGTTAGGTTGGCAATCTCTGACATCGTTCCTCTGTGTTCCCCACGTCCGTGGGGATGAATCTGTTGCGGCAATACTGGGTTGTAGGTGGTCTTCCCGCTGTGCACGCGAACGATATTGGGATGTCTAAATTTGGCAAGCGTCTTGGCTTCAGAAATAAAGCTCTTCAGCCCCCATTGATACAATTTGTCGTGATCACTGCTTAAGGGCCTGACGGTGGAATCTTCAGGATTTCTGCCTGCAAAATCAGAGGGAAGATACTCCTTGATAGCGACCGGATGATCCAGATTGTTATCTCTGGCCAAATACGTAATGCCAAAACCACCGCGACCGAGCACACTCTTACATGAGTTACATTCTGCTACACAATCACCAACGCAGCATGCAATGTGACACCGGCGAAGCGTGGCAAGAGCAGCACTCCTGAATTTGGTTCCAGCTAGCTCATCAGCATAGTGAATATGGAATAGTAATTTTTAGCTCGAATAATAGTAAGCACATAGGTGAAGCGAAACCGGTGTTGGGTATAAAATCTTGACAAGATACAGTCATTGTTTATCCGCTGTTTCCCGTTAAGGATGGAGTCAAGTGTAACAAGTGTGGATATATAGCAAAAACCTAAAGACTAAACTGACTACAGTCCCAGCGGTTCAAAGTAGCAACTAAATCGAGGTAATTAATATCATGATTAGCGACATTGCAAAATATACTGCAAACCCTGTTTTTATAACCTTGTCTAATCTAGGCGTTCTACCATCGTCGATTTCAATTTTACAAACTGTAGGTAGAAAATCAGGAAGAATACGTCGGGTCCCAGTTGGTGGTGTTAAAAAGGGTAATACCATTTGGCTGGTGTCTGAGCATGGTTATCAAGCTGCATACGTACAGAATATAATTGCAGATCCTCATGTCAAAATTAAAGTGGGTAGAAAGTTGTACAGTGGGACGGCTCATTTAATGCCAGAAGATGATCCGCTCGAGCGAACCAGAATAATGGGTTTGAAGATAAATGGTGCAGTAGTGAGGACAATTGGTAAGGCTCCTATGACTATTAGAATAGAATTGGAACCATGAATGCGTGGTGTAGTGCAGCTCAATCAAAAGTTACAAGGTTGGGCTCAGTTCTGTCGTCATACTGATTTTACCGTCAAAGTTTACAGCAAAAGGGCGAGCGGCGTTTTCAGCCGCCCTTCTGGACTTAATCAGCGGTGAGATCTAGAAACAAGAATAAAATATAAATCCAGGCTATACATATCGAGGCATTTGCGAATTTTGCCCCAGAATTATGCAACTCTAGGGCCTCGGAAATAATAAATTTTCCAATTTAGGCGCAGAATCATGCTTTCTCACCGAGGCGTTCAAATGGGAGCATATTGGAATATGTAAGCATTTGAACAACGAAGGTGAGGAAGCAGGGAGCAAGCGTAATTGGAAAATTTATTTTTTCCGCGG
>PIVM01000508.1 GCA_003353945.1 Gammaproteobacteria bacterium | reverse complement strand
TTAACCAGCAGGGCCTTACACTCTGCATCCTCCATAATCAACTCAACTCGAGCAGCAGGATAGCTTGGATCAAGTGGAACATACGCCCCTCCCGCCATGAGGACACCTGCATGAAAGCATACAATTCTGTCAGTGGTCTTATCTTGCGATGTGCAAGTATGAGAAGGCCTTACGTACCGTAGATGGATGCAATCGCCTCAGCTGAGTCATTGGTCATAAGTAAACCAACCGTCGAGTCGCTTTCAACGCCAAATACATGTATCTTTCTTGCCACCTTCTCTGCCATGCTTCGAAGCTCCTCATATGAGATAATCCGCTGCAGCCCCCCGTACTCAATCAGGGCAATTGCATTCGGATTTGACTCGGCTTGATCCAGGAAAAACTCATGCACTAGCCACCCAGACTTAGGACAAGGTACAGATGTTTTGTTCCACTCCACTAACTGCCTCTGTTGCTCAGCCAGACTAATCATGGGAAGGTACCATACAACTTTGTGTGGGGTTTCAACTGCCATCTCCAGCAGGTTCTTGAAACAGTCAAAGATCATGACTACAGTACTTTGATCAAAGAGCTTCGAGTTGTAAACTATCCCGCCCTTCATACCATCTTTCCGCAGTAGTTCAGAGTTTGTAACACGGAACAGATGTAATACGAGGTCCACATTTTGTAAAGACAGCATGTTTTCCATCACTTTCGCCACTGTGACTTTGTCACTGCTGCTCAGCTCTTCGGCTTTCCACATAGACTCAAGTTCCAAACCACTCAAAAATTCAATGTTAGAAGAACTCATTTGCTTGAGGTCACCCTTGAAAGTATCGTCAATAAAGTTGAGCATAACCTGTGGGAAGATGGTAGTGTAGTAACATCACAATCAGAAAAGGCATCAGCAAAAAACGATCCCTAAATGGGCTTACTTGGTAGATAGGATTACAGTTACCAATGCGTGGAGCTTGAAAGTGTTGTACAATAAGACTAAGGGGAATGTTAGCATGTTGTAATGCATCAGTCACAATGAGCCGCTGCCGTTCCAGAAGAGTAGAGAAGCTCGGGTGGCCCTTGAGATCCCCTCGTATTGCTAGCGTTTCCATGATGCAGCCCACCATGTCATGCAGCTGCACATTGTCTCGACCAGCATTGGGCGTCCCCACCACCAAATCCGTTACGTTTCCTGCAAGGCGGCTCAACGTTAGCTGAAAAGCTGCCATGAGCCCGACAAATATGGTGGAGTGGCACTGAGCACAGAGGTCCGCTAGTGCAGCCACCAGCTTTCCAGGCAGGTAAACAGGTAAATAAGAGCCCTCACGGCCACTGGATATTTCAGAACGAGGTCGGTCAAATGGGAGGTTCAGTGGTATTGGTGAGTTAGCCAGCTGCTCCGCCCAATAATCCAGCTGCTGCTCCAAGTGTCCCTCCATTTCAAGGTGCTGCCACTGCCACACAGCATAGTCTGCATACTCTGCAGGTAGGTGTGGCAACCCTATCGGCTCCTCAGCACCAGCAGCATATGCACGGTATGCTGTGAGAAGATCACGAAGAACAATTCGATGGCTTCCTCCATCCGAAATGGCATGGTGAATAGAAATCACCATCAAGTGCTTGTTGGGTGCTTCAATCTCACTAGGTAGTTTCACAAGAAGGGACCGAACCATCTCCATCC
>PIVM01000507.1 GCA_003353945.1 Gammaproteobacteria bacterium | reverse complement strand
GTAATCGTTCACCCCCCCTGCGAATCAGGTAACCCTTGAGCAGCAGGTAGCGGAAGTGGAGGGGGAACGTTTCCTTTGCGACGCTCTGCAATCACTTCTGCGATGTACGGCCATGGCGAAACATCTCGTTGGCGACAAGTATCGATCACGCTTGCCAATAAAGTATAGGCGCGGCTACCCTGCGCCGTGCGTGTACCGAAGCTGATTTTGCGAGCGATAACCCAATGCCGCAATGGTTGTTCAGCGTCATTGTTCGTGATGGGCATTTGTGGATAGGCCAACACGTTCCAGATGGCATCCCAATCGTTGAGAAATTCGCGGGCCAGTTTTCTGGTTTTATCGTGTTGATGATCCCGATGTTGCTCGCACAATTCTTTCAATTGCACCAGTTCTTCAGAGAACTTCTCCACCAAATCTAGGGTCGGGTCGCCCCGAGCCTCATAAATGCCCTTGATGAACAGGGAAAGATATTCGAGCACTTTTTCGCCAAATTCCGCCGCTTGCGGGTGACAACTCTCTGCCAGCCCTCTGGCCTTACGGATAATGTGAGCCAGACAACGCAGTCGTTTCCCGTATTTGCGATATTGACCATAGCCATCGCTCATCAGCCAACCCCCAAACTGCTCCATCACATCGGCGATTACATCCCAACTGCGCCTTCCAATCATATACAAGGTCACGGTTGCTGTTCGCAATACCCACAACCATACGGTGCGTCCATTTTCTTTCCAGCCCGTTTCATCTGCGTGCAGCAACTCTGATTGCTGGATTTCGGCGATTAATTCATCTTCTAACGGGGCCATTGCCCGTCCACCTTCTGTAATACATTGATTGATACAGCCGACGCTGAGCTTAATGCCCAGCCAGTCCTGCAAAAACTCCTGAATGCGAGGACGGGACAGGCGCATACGCAGTGATAGGCATACGATCAAGGATACCAACAGCGGCCCCACCAGATGCCATTCCGTCAAGGCCACCTCCCACCCCGGTTCTTCTGGGCATCGTCCCGGCATTGTTTGCGTCACATGACCACAACTACAACTCCGCTCTCCATAAATATGCTTGACATGGCTCACTTCTAAGCCTAGCTCTCCCTTTTCTATGTCCAGCACATACAGCCCTGTTGTGGCTTGGAATGGCACTTCCTCACCAAAACGCTCGCCACAGGCGGTACATTCAGATGCCTTATGTATCTCCTCCCCTGTTACCGGTAGGTCCACCCGACGTCCAACTCCCTTTGCTCCCGCTTGCTTCCCCGCTTTCCGGGTACTGCTTGACTCGCTATTGGTTTGGGTATCTTCCTTTTGACCTTCGTTTTGTGTTGCCTTGCTCTCTTTGCCTTGCTTTTCTTTCTCTTCTGTATCGTTACCTTTACCTGCATCATCCGGCGGATTCCGCTCATTAGTAAAACCGGCTTGTTCCCATGGTGCATAACTTCCCGATGGACGGGAACTATTCTGAGGCGTCTGATTCAGCCGATCACGAGCATCACGCAAATCATCCAACATCTTCCCACTCAGTCGTAACAATTGCTCAAGCGATAGTGAGGCTAGATATTCCCGATTTATTTGCCTCAGATCATGATCCGTTAAACTCATTGTCCTACTGTATAAGCTTTTTGCTTTTCGCGCTAGTTTTTATGCAGGGGGGTGAACGGTTAC
>PIVM01000506.1 GCA_003353945.1 Gammaproteobacteria bacterium | reverse complement strand
TGCATCAGCACCTGCATCGGCAGTTGGTGCAGGGGTGAATGATAGAGTCATTGTCTCTGGAGGTGGGTTTGTACATGCATCATCTCCTGTAACTGTAAATGTTAAATCTACTGATCCAGTTTCTTCATCATCTGTACTTGGTCTATACTCTGGGTTAACTATTGCTGCATCTGAAAAAGTTCCATCTCCGGAACTAGTCCATAAAACATAAAGCTGATTGCTTGCACTTGCCTCAGATAATGTATACTGATCTCCTCCTGCGCAAATTGTATCATTCGTCAATCCTACATCAACCGTGGGGATTCCTACAACTGGAAATGTAATAGTTTTCGTAGCTGGGCTACATGACGAAATTGCGTCAGCTGTAAGAGTAAGAGTAACGAATCCAGTTGCTGCATCAGCTGTACTTGGGGTATACGTTGGGCTAACTATTGCTGCATTTGAAAAAGTTCCATCTCCGGAAGTAGTCCATGAAACTGAATTGGCATCAGTTGTACCTGAAGCATTTACCAAATAAGATATTCCCTCGCACCAAGTAGAGGAGGGAGTAGTTATAGAAATAACCGGTTCGTTGATAAAGGTGATAATAATATCATCATAGTGAGGTTCAGCAGAACAAGCAGCTTTATCATAAACCGTTAGCCGTAAAGTAACTGAGCCGTTAGCAATGGCGTTTGAATTTGGATTATAAGTGGCTTCTATTAAATTCGTAGGATTTGTAAATGTGCCGAAATCATCTCCTTGAACCTCCCATAATACCTCACCTCCATATAATGCAGTGGCATCAGTTGTTGTATAGCTGCCAGTTTCACAAATAGTGTCCCTTATAGGGCCCGCATTAGCTATGGGATCTTGATCAATAATTAATTTGATTTCATCATATACACTTGTACTTGAACATTCGTTAAGACCGTCAGCTGTTAATCTCAGGGTTACTGATCCTTCACTACCTGGGGTATATTCTGCTTCTAATTTTGTGGAATCATTAAAAAAACCATTTGTACTATTATGAGTCCAAGTTGGATCGGAGTGGTTACTAGCTGTTGCCTCAGTCAAATAAGTCTCACCTTCACAAATCGTTACCGTTGTGGGGCCTGCATCAACGCTAGGTAATTCCTGGAAAGACAGAATAACGTCATCCGATTCACTAGTGCAAGGAGATCCAGATTTGGGTTGTGCCGTTAATATTAGTTTAACATGACCAAGTGTAATATCTGCATAAACGGGCCGATAAGTTGCGTTTAATCGATCCTGATTTAGAAAAGTCCCGCTCCCTGTTACTGCTGTCCAACCCAAACTACTGTAATTGTCAGACGTAGCCCCAGGAATGTCATAATTAATACCTTCACAGATGGTAGAATCTTGCCCTGCAGACACTACAGGTGCTTTATTTATGCTAACCATAATTGAATCCGTATCGTCTGTAGAGCATGAACTAGCCGGGCTTGCTGTCACCCGAAGATAAACAAGACCGGCATCAATATCAGCTGCACTTGGCGTATATGTTGGAGATAAGGTTGCTTTATTCTCTAAAGTTCCAGGAGAACCAGAACTAGTCCAAAGAATAGTGGAGTAGGTTGTGGCGTCTCCGGTAACACCGGATACCGTAAATCCACTTTCGCAAATTTCTACATCACTTCCTGCTTCAATTACCGGCTCTCCAA
>PIVM01000505.1 GCA_003353945.1 Gammaproteobacteria bacterium | reverse complement strand
GGCTGGCTTTTGTTACTCGGTAGCGGGCGTTTTCTCAATGCGTTGAGCCTGGGAGAGGACACTGCCCAGTCCATGGGTTTTCACTTAAACCGGCAACGCTGGCTGATTATTATCGGTGCAGCCGCCAGTGTGGGTGCAGCCGTTTCTGTCAGCGGCAATATCGGCTTTATCGGCCTGGTAGTCCCTCACCTGATACGCCCGCTGGTCAATCACGAACCCGGTCGCCTGCTTGGACTTAGCGCTATGGGGGGGGCCGCCTTATTATTACTGGCCGACATCAGCGTACAATGGCTGCCAACGGAAACAGAACTGAAACTGGGCGTGGTCACAGCCCTGGTCGGCGCGCCCTTCTTCTTGCATCTCATTTATCGTCAGCGGAATGATATGTTATGACCCTGCTACACGCTGAACATGTATCGCTAAGCTACGGTGAAACCAAGGTGTTGCGCAGTGTCTCCATGCAACTACAACGCGGTGAAGTGCTTGGCCTGATTGGCCCCAACGGTGCGGGCAAAACCACCCTGTTACGCATTCTGGCAGCACTGCAACTCGCCGATAAAGGGGAAGTTTTTTGGCAGGGGCAATCTTTAATGAACATTCCTCTCAAACAACGTGCTCACCATATTGGTTATTTGGCCCAGGGTGCTCCTGCACACTGGCCGCTAAGGGTGGAAAAGGTGGTTGCCTTGGGCCGGCTTCCTCATCAGCAACCCTGGCAACGACTTTCCAGTGAAGACAAAGACGTAATTGAAAGCGCCATCGACCAGACTGATATTGGCCATTTGCGCCAGCGTATTATCACCACCTTATCGGGGGGTGAGCGCATGCGGGTTTTATTGGCACGACTGTTCGCCTCACAACCGCAGTTGGTGCTGGCCGATGAACCCGTCGCTGCGCTGGACCCTTACCATCAGCTGCATATTATGGAATTACTGCATGAGCATGCCCACAACACAAGGCCAAACACTCCCCAGGGTGCCGTGATCGTCGTATTGCACGATTTAAACCTGGCAGCCCGTTTCTGTGACCGATTGTTATTACTTAAACAAGGCAAACTCGTCGCTGAGGGCAAACCAGCTGATGTGCTCAACCCACAGAGGCTTAACGAGGCCTATGGTATTGAGGCGAAATATTTTGAAGACAATGGCAAACTTGCGGTTATCCCCTGGCAACGTATGGATAGTTTGCTCTAGGCGGAACGCCGGCAATCCTAACCGGACCGCCTCTTAATCTGATTAATATTCAATCATATTGGTGGGTTATTATCCTTTTCTAAAAAATTACTTTAAAAAAAAACGATAAACCTATCACAATTCTCTAATAATGGCCTAGAATGATCCTTGATCTGTTGGACAATGCGAGCTTGCGAGCAGAAGTTAAGAAATTACTTCAAGTATGACTGTCCAGGTCTCAAGCAACGCATTTAGTTCATGGTACTCAAACTTAGCTAAGGGGAATCTCAATGAAGCGTAAACTTTTACCGATCGTTATTACAGGTATTGCAGCATTAACTGCTCAGGCCGCCATGGCTGCACCCACGGTATATGGCAAGTTCAATGTGAGCTTGAATAAAGTAGATGAAGAAAAGGCTGGGGATGACAGCACGGATAACTGGGAGTTGTTAAGCCATTCCTCCCGCCTGGGTTTTAAAGGCGACGCAGATAT
>PIVM01000062.1 GCA_003353945.1 Gammaproteobacteria bacterium | reverse complement strand
CTTGCTCGAATGTCTTGGTAAAGACTCTGTAAACCGCGAAGCAATTGAGGGATGTCATCACGCGATTGCATATCAAATTGGATGCTGTCTATTGCGACTTCCCCAAGCTGTAATTGTGCAGGTTGTATCTGACGCATTGGTTGGTTTCCCTAACGAAGTTTTTGAGCAATGTATGAATTTATAGGCCATTTTACCTCAGCTCGCTGTTAATATGGGAAAACTTCGATGCCGAAAGTTCAATTATTTTTGATGTTTTCAGCAGGTTGTCGCTTCTCGGTCAGGCACTAAGTAGTTATCTTATTTCAGTATTGTATTTTTTGCGCCAGCTTCTTTTTTTTCGATTCAGTCCAGATCCAACACGATTCGCAGGCCAATAGTTTTTTTCTTGCTATTAGGCTTTGCATAATCACGATGAATGTTGGTTATTTCATCTTTTTTACTCTTAAACGAACCGCCACGAATAACATGATGGGGGCATAGAGATGCGTCAACTGCACTGCCGTTTTTTGGGGCATCTTGATAGTTGGGTTTATAACAGTCCTGAACCCATTCCGCCAGGTTGCCTGAAGTGTCGTATAACCCAAACGGATTTTTTTTATACGATCCAACGGGTGCTGATGACGAAGAAAATAGCTTGACCCAGCTACTCTTGCAGGCGCCTTTACAGTTGGCCATGTTGGCTACGCTGTCTCCTTTCCACCAATAATTGCTGGTGGTTTTGGCTCGGGCAGCATATTCCCATTCTGCTTCTGTGGGAAGTCTATAGGCGTTGCCTGTTTTGTCGCTTAGCCATGCTGCGTAGGCGAAGGCGTCAGACCAGCTGATATTGGATACAGGGTGTTTTTTTCGGTTTTTATCGTAATCCGGCGGTTGTTCTCTGTTGGTGGCTTTGGCAAAAACATCGTATTCAGCATAAGTGATTTCATAAGCGCTGATTGCCCAAGCTTTGTTTATCTTCACTTTGTGGGCAGGTTTTACCGTGGTATCACCGTTTTGCTTATCTCCCATCGTGAATTGTCCTTTTGGTACCACGACCATAGCGGGCAGGGGGGTGCCGTCCTTCATTTTGTGTTTGAGTACATCACCAGGCCGATAAGCCTTCTTCAATTTAACAGTAAATGTCAGATCTTTATCTTCAATAGTGATCCAGTGACGTTGGGTTTGATGATAATTGGCGCTGACCGACAGGTGGTATTTTCCTGGTTCTAGCAACATTCCTTTTTTGTAACGGGGTTTGATGTTTAAAATTCTGATACGGGCTGAACCAGGAGTTGCTTTGACGGTAAGTTGATGGGAAGAAGGTTTGCTTGCTTTCTTATCACTATCGTTCCCTGATGTTGAGTTTTTAGTGTTAGCTTGTAGCGATACCACCTGTTTAGCGCGTTTTGCACTGTCGTTATTTTGCACGGTCTTGCCGGTGGGTTCGCCAGCACCGCCATTTTGTTTGGCGATAATGTCAGTAATACTGCCATCTTTTGCTGTGTTTTTCTGGTTATCAATTCTCTGTGTGATGCTTTGTTGAGTATTGTTTGTTTCTGAAAAAAATGGGAGTGTGGCAAGAGGGTTAGTTTTATCTACTGCCCATTGCTGGTTGAAACTAAACAGCAACACAGTTGCACAAATAACCAGAATTGCGGAACCTATGATCAGAGGTGAAGCCAGGAGCTTTGCTCTATTTTGTGCCAATGCTTCATCAAGATTCTGACCAAATGTGCGCGTGTTAAGATGTGTAGTGTCATCTTCAAGCTGCGTTGTGCTCAGTGCTAAATCAATGTCTTGTGATTCAATTTCCGGTTTGTCTTTTAGCACTAAACCATGTTGTCTTGAAAGCCGTAAACGACGCAATACTTCAAGGCGCCCTATTAAACGTTTTAATACAGTGATACTCACATGTCCAAAGGTTGCCATTAGGGCCTCAAGAAGAGAGTATGCCTGAAGAGCTGTCGGTTCTGTGCTGGCAATGCCGTTGTCTTTGCTGAGACCACCTTCGATAGCTTGTATTGCGTCAACGATTTCCTTGCCGCGCTGAAATCGTGCTCCCGGCTTTTTGGCCAGCATTTTATTTAAAATGGGCTGGAATACACGGTATTCCTCAGGCAGTTTGGGTGTGGCTGCAGTCAGGTGTTTTACTGCAACGGCTACAGCATCCTTACCTTTGAACGGTACTTCATTGCTGAGCATTTCATAAAAAAGTATGCCGAGGCTATAGATATCCGAACGCCCATCAATGGATTTTCCCTGGGTTTGTTCAGGACTCATGTAGTTGGGTGTGCCAGCGACAGCATTGGTGGCGGGCCCTTTTGCTGCAGCGCTAGAGGCGGTTGCAATACCAAAATCGGTTAGTACGGCAGAACCGTCGTGACGAAAAAGGATATTGTCGGGTTTGACATCACAGTGCACAAAGCCTCGTTCATGTGCATAATCCAAGGCCGATGCAATATCTTTTACAATGTTGAGGCAGTTTGCCAGGCTGAGTGTATGTGATTTGATTTTCTCTGAACAAGCTGCTCCAGGGAGATAATCCATCGCGATATAGTAGTGTTCATCCTGAGTGCCAACATCGTAGATTGAAACGATATTATGGTGCGACAGAGCACCGACAATATTGGCTTCTCGGAAAAACTTATCGCCGAAGCTGGGATCTGCCCTCAATTCGGGAGATAAGACTTTTAGCGCAACTTCGCGTCCGACACTTAGCTGGATGGCAAGATACACGGATGACATGCCGCCATCGCCAATCTTTTTTAGTATTTTGTAGCCAGCGATAGCCATAAACAATCTAACCCGAAATGATGCTAGCTAATACGCTAACTAGACCAATGGCTAAGCCAAGGCTTAGCCATTTTAGACGTTTTTTGTTGGCGATGAGCGGGCCAAACGGAGAGTGTAAGAATGACCGATGAATTTCGTTTGCTAAGGTGTCCTGTGTTGGTGCGGAGATAAGCTGAACAGTGACATTATCCGAGCCGCCATTTTGTAGAGCTTTGACAATGAGCTTGTCGACTAGCGCCTGATTTTCCTCATAGCTGCGGTGTAATATTTCGTTGATCTCTTCGTCCGCTAACAAATCAGTTAAACCGTCGCTGCATAATAGGATTTTTTGGCCAGGCTTCAGCACGCCATTGACTTGACCGACTTCCACATTTTTTAGGTTTGAGACGCCAATCGATTGGGTAATGATATTGCGCTGAGCGTGGTTGGCTACTTCATCCTCTGTAATTGCGCCTGATTTCAATAACTCCTGTACATAGGAGTGGTCGGTGCTTAACTGCTGTAATTTTTCGCGGTCCCAGAGATAGGCACGACTATCACCTACCCAGGCAATATCGTATCGAATACCATTTATCCTGAGAACAACGATGGTTGTGCCCATATTGGGGCTGCCAATATTATTCGCAGCGGCCTCTTTTACGGCATGGTGGGATTGTTCAATAGCTTGTTTTAGGTTGGAGCCGGAACTTACGGATTGATTGATGTAATCTTTGGCAATGCTGCTGGCTACTTCTCCGGCCTCATGGCCACCCATTCCATCAGCGACAAGCCATAGTCCGATATCGGGTCTGCTTAGGTAGCAGTCTTCATTATTTTCGCGAACCAGACCCACATTGGTGCCTGCTCCATATTCCAGCGGTGGCGGCATCGGTTAAACCGTTAATTCATTTAGGACTGTTTGATTTGGCCTATCGTTAAATATGTTTGGTGAATCTCAATAACCATTATAAATTTAAACATATGCTATTGAATATAGCTGATTTTTTTCATTAGTTGTGCTGAAGGCAAAAAAAAAGCTCTAGATGTGAACGACAGCAGAATTCTAAAAAATATGTCGATCAAACAGCTTAGCCCGCTGGGTTACCATTCGCTGGGTTACCATTAAAGGCGGAGTGTTTTTTCTTTGCGCTGAATTAGGGTAGTGTATTAAATAAATGTATTGAAAAATCAATGCTGATTGATAATAAGGGCCTTTTATCGTTAAAAGACTACGGTATCATACCGTCGAATTCCTGTACGCGGTATTGCGAAAGGTGAAATGATATTACTCGGTTTAGGTGATGTACTGCCGAAGTCATCTTTATGTGAAGATAATTAGAGAAAAGGTGTTTATTGGATGTACAAAAATCCTCAAACTCAAGATGCAAATATAAAAAAACGAGCCCCGTCAGTTTTGCTATGCTGTTCGTCGAGTGTTGTGATTAACACGTTTTTGAGCACATTGCTGTTGGTATTCGTGAGTATATCTGCGGCTAATGCGCAGGAGAAAATTGCTCTGGAAGAAGTGATTGTTGCTGCACAAAAGAGGTTGGAAGGCGTACAGGATGTACCCATGGCCATTTCGGTGTTTGATAGTGCAAATATTGACCTGTCTGGATTGGGTGATGTGACTGACATCAGTGCGCGCACGCCGAATGTCATACTGAAACCCAGCCTAGGTGGTACTACCGGTTTAACCTCCGCGATTCGTGGAATGATAACTATTAATCCCTCGATCAACCTTGAGCCCTCTGTCGGTGTTTATTTGGATGGCGTTAATATTGCAAGGAGTGTTGGTGGACTGTTTGATGTGGCTGATTTGGCACAGATTGAGGTAATAAAGGGACCCCAAGGGACGCTCTATGGCAAGAGTACAACAGGTGGGGCAATCAACTTGATAACGCAGAGACCGGTTGGCAAGTTTGGTGGAGATGTCATGCTTGGTGCTGGCAATTTCAGTTTGTCTCACTTGAAACTCGGTATTGATACTCCCTCCTTTACATTGGGATCAACGAAATTAAGCGTCAGAGTTAACTATATGGCGCGTGAACGTGATGGTTGGGTTCGTAATAGGCGGGTTAATGCCTTTAGTGATCCGGTGAATGATGATCTCAATAATATCGACAGTAGAGCTGCCCGCATCGCTTTGCTGTTGGAGCTAAGTGAAGATATGGATGTTTTCTATGCATATGATCAAAGCGAGAAAAAACAGAATCCTACCTATGCCCAGCTAACGAGTGAGAGTGGTGTATACGATTTCATGGCAGCCCATGTTGCTGAAGCCAGACAGAGTGAGGCCAGCGTTTATGATGCCTTGCGGGACGATATTGAATCTGAAGGCCATACAGTGAATTTCACCTGGGCATTGTCAGATAATATGACCTTTAAATCGATTAGTTCTTATCGCAAACTGGATTTTCATGATCAGTTGGATATGGATGGTACGCGCTTCGATATTTATCATTCGGAACGAATTGTTGATTTTGATCAGGTTATGCAGGAATTTCAGTTATTAGGTGCAATAGCAGGCATTAAATATGTCAGTGGCCTCCATTTCTTGTACGAAAATGCGGATGTTATCAATCCTGTTTGTTTAAATTCTGCTGAAGGGAATAGTTCTGACGATTGTGTATTTGGTTTAAATGATGCAAATCGTTTTATGCAAAATTACGGATTTGAAAATATTACGGCGGCTGTTTTTGGGCAAGCAGATTGGACGCCTCAATTCGCTAGCTTACAGGACAGGCTGACGCTTTCTGTTGGTGTGAGATTGACTGGAGAAGAGAAAGAGCAGTATATACAGAAGTTCTATGAGAGAGCACGCACAGCTGATGACAGTATCTTGGCTTCAATCATAGTTGAGCCCGGTCAGGGGCCTATACCTGCGCCTGTTATTGTTGAAGATACTTTTACGAACGTCTCTCCAAGTTTTGCGATAAGCTGGAAGTTTACCAATGATATCAATGTCTATGGCAGAATTGCCAAGGGGTGGAAATCCGGTGGTTTTAATGGTGAAGCTCCTAGTGCTAATGAATTCCGAGACAATCCATTTGAAGAAGAAGAAGTCATTGCTGCAGAGCTTGGTATTAAAACCCGATTCTTGAAAGACCGGATTCTGCTTAATATTGCGGCTTTTCAAAATAACGTTGTGGATATGCAGTTGACGACTCTTACAGGCGACCCTTTTATATCTTCCACCGTTGCCAATGCGGGAGAAGCAACTATTCAGGGTGCGGAGTTGGAGTTGGTGGCAAAAGTTATTGCCCCCCTAACGATTATTTTTAGCTATGGATATTTGGATGGGGTGTTTGATGAGTACACTTTAGGAGGAGTTGATATGTCAGATAGTGCGATTGTGCCTTATGCTCCTCACCACTCGGGCAATTTGGGGGTGGAATGGAAAATAGTGAAAGGTGCTTTTGGTGTGTTATCCGCCAAATTCGAAGCTAATTTTGTTGGCGAATATGTTGTTTACTCACAGCCTGATTTAGCTGAATCGACGCGCATTGATGACTATTGGCTATTCAACGCAAGGATTGATCTGACGGATATTCTTCTAGGTATTGATAGTAACAGTTTAAAAATATCTCTTTGGGGTAAAAACCTAGACGATGAAGATTACAGGCTGAATGGCATTCCACTAGATTACTGGACTGTGAATTATATTGGCGAACCCCGCACATACGGATTCGATTTCACTTACGGTTTTTAGTTCTAACAGTAGTCCCCTCTCCTTGAGGAGAGGGCTAGGATGAGGAGATTTCTTTTGGAAGGATACTAACGTGGGATGCGGAATTTAATCGGAATCTTAAATTCAAATTTCTTACCTTCAAGTTCGTCAGGTATTTTGGGGAAGGGGTTTGCTTTTTTTACTGCCTTTGAGGCTGCTTTATTTAGGGAAACATACTGAGAACGTTTGTCATGTTCAATATCAAGTACTTTTCCTTTTCGATTGACTGTTACTTTCAGTATAACAGTGCCTTCTTGATTTAGATTTAACGCACGTGAAGGATAAACTACGTGGCGATAGGTCATGCGCAGCATATTAGCTCGATAAATATTCTGTAGTCCGGTCAGACGGGCTTGATTTTTATCAGTCGTCGGTTTGTCTTCTGCTTTTTTTACTGGGGCTGCGGGTTTCTTATCAGGCTCAGCGACTTTTACTGGTTGATTAGTTTTACTTTTAGTTGTTGTCTGCTTTTCCTTGCTGTCTGTTTTGACTGGAGATGGCTTGGTCGATGCTGCAGCGGTAGTTGTGGGTTTTGCTTTAGGTTTTGGAGCAGCTTTCTTTACCGCGGGTTTGGTTTGTTTTGCAACAAGCTCAGCTTTTTTAGAAGGCTTTTTCTTTGCTGGCTCAGTTTTAGCTATTTTTTTCTTTGCAGGTATAGATTTGCTAACGGGTGGCTTTGGTACTGGAGGAGCTACTGCTACCGGCGGTATTGTAGGTGCTAAAATAGAAGGAGCGGCAATCTTTGTCTTAGTCTTAGTAGGCGGTGTGGTAGTTTTCTTTTCGGGTTTTGTTTTAGGTGTCTGTTTGGCAACAGCAACGGGCTGCTTTTTCTTTGTGGGTTTAGCTTTTGTCTTATCCGTTTTTTTGCTCTGTTTGACGTTTTTTGCTGGGGCCCAGGCTGCGACCTGCTTGGCACGTCCTGTTTCAGGTAAAACAACTTGCTGGCGGCTAATTAAGTCTCGACTCTCGTCCGAATCGGACATGCTGAGGATGTCACTTTTAAATTCTGAGGAGGGCGGGCGACGTCCGACCCATGTGCTAAGCAATAAATTGAAAAACTTCTCCCGCCCAGTCGTCATTAGTTTGGTACCATTGATGCTGACTCTTGTGCCTTTGCCTGGAGTGTAATCAATCAGCATGCGGTCACCGTAAAGTAGGTCATCTTTTGCCAGGGCGGTAAATGCAATGATTGCGCCACTCATGTTATTGAGATCGCCCTGCGTGTTGTTGATAAGAATGGCTTGGTTCCACATCTGGCCAAATCGGCGTGGAGACCATTTTTCATTGGTGACTTTGATTTCCATTCTTTTGGGGCCAACCATCGAAAAGATAGTTTCAGGGTCATTGCTGATATCTGGTAGAAATAAGGTGGCAATATAATATTCACGCCCCAGCGCCCAGTGAGCAGCAATGCCGTTCATTGTTAGTTCATCATGTATTTTGCTTTGCGCATGAACCGTTGGTAGTTGAATCAATACACCAACGCTTATTAAGCACATCAAAGTGAACAATTTATACAGTGAATGGAAGGGTTTTGTTGTAGATAAAAAAAGCTTGTAACTATTGGTTGTTTTGTTCATTTTTGCATTGGTAAATTATATTATTTGATGGAAACGCAATTGCTCGTTGTTATATTAACTTAGACTGATTTATAAGCAAAAACAGCCAATACATAATCAATTTTCAGTCAATTGCCTATCGACCATGCTGCCAGATTCCCTTTGTGAGTTGTTAATCTGGAAAACACGAGTTGTACTAATTTTATTTATAAGCTGGAGCATAGAAAAGATGTTGCTCAAATTCCCTCTTGCTAAGCCAACCCTCTAAATATACCTGAGTATAGACAGTTTTTCATGTTTTTGTTTGATTGTAGCGTCTAAGCGTAAGAGATTAGTGACATTTTCCTCAAATTGGTAAATCCGTTAGTGGCTTTAAAAGGCAAATTTGCAAATTGACGTCTATGCTATGTTAAGAACGTCTATCTTACATTGATCATTACCTACGACTTATGCAGATTAGAGAGCTATCAACACTTTCACCCGATAGTATAGAAAGCCTGTTGCGTGGTATTCCTTTTTATAAGGAGATTCAGCAGCAGGACCAGGAACAATTCAATATTGTTCTAATGCAATCAAAGCTGGTAGATCTGGAACCAGGCGATATCATAATGCGCAGTGGTGATCGAGGTTCCTGGTTGTATTTTCTATTGAAGGGTCAGTTGGTTGTCTATCCCGAGAGCGGCAAAAGCAGCAGTGCTCCCCTGAATTATATTATGCCTGGTGAATTGTTTGGCGATTTGGCGATGCTCAGTAACTGTGAGCGGAGGGCTACTGTTTGCGCGGATGAAAATTGTAAGCAGGCTTTGTTGTTTGCGACAAATTTTTCGCCATTTGGGGAGATCGATGATTTTTCATTGATTAATATGGCAACAAAATTGGTGCTGTATCGAATGATGGTACATAGCATTCGCTGGAAACTGGAAGTGAACAAAACGGAGAGTCCAGATCACGAATTAGTCAATGAGATGCGCTCGATTTCGATATATACGGGCGACAAAGGAGGAATAGAAGAGTTGCAGGCTCTTTCTGATCATGCAAAAAAATTAGCCAAGCTGCTGATTCGCTGGAATGCGTCTAAAAGTAATCCCCAAGATCTCTTTGTTGCCTCAGCCAAGGGTACTATCACCAAACAGATTCTGGATGATATTGCTTGAAGCGTTGTATCTGATCGCTATTCTGTCTTATAACGTTTGCCAGCCCTGGATTATTGAGATACTGATGTGACAATACCGATTATACCCGCAGCAACGGTTGTTTTGGTTCGCGACGGTGACGAAGGTTTGGAAGTTCTTCTATTACAGCGAAATTCAAAGTTGGACTTTGCGGCCGGTTCCTGGGTCTTTCCGGGTGGGCGGGTTGATGATTCTGATTGGGTTGATGATTCTGATTGGGTTGATGATTCTGATTGGGTTGATGACTCTGATTGGGTTGATGACTCCGATTGGAGCGATTTGCACAATGAGGAAGACGCAGCCCGTTGTGCGGCTGTGCGCGAAACCCATGAAGAGGCAGGGTTGAGAATCGATGATAATAAGCTGTTGCTTTTTTCCCACTGGACAACGCCGAAAATGGCAAAGAAACGCTTTGCCACCTGGTTTTTTGTTTGCGAAAGTTTCGAGGCCGATTCGGTGGAGATTGACGGTAGCGAAATTGTTGACCACTGTTGGGTGAGTCCCGCTGAGGCACTGCGGCGACATGCTGACAAAGAGGTCGAATTGTTGCCTCCCACTTATATTACCTTGCATGAGCTGTCATCCTGTCAAAGCGCCGCTGCTGCCATGACGATGTATCGACAGCGTGAAATACGCTGGATTGAACCGAATGTCAGTATGGCAGGCAAAGATATCTGTTTTCTCTATCCGGGAGATGTGGGGTATGACACCGGGGATTTGACCCTTGATGGGGCACGACACCGTTTCTGGATGGCCGAACGTGGCTGGTACTACGAAAATACTCTTGATTGATCATCAATCACCTCATCAATGTGATTAAAACTATACGATCGTATGGACTTTTGGCTTGAGTGCTGGTTACTATGTTTTATTGTCCTTGATGTTATGAGAATACCAAAAACGCTAGTTTAAATAGAGCATTTTATGGCGCGCAGCAAACCGGAATAGCTGCGCCGCAAAGTGGAGAATGGTGACGATGAGTGCAGCGCAAGACCGTAATCTTGAACAAGACCAAAAAGCCTTGACTCAATGGGTGAGGGAGAAAATGCCTGGTGCTGATAAGGTTGAAATCAGCGACTTACGCAAACCAGGCGGATCAGGATTTTCCAACGATACCCTGCTATGTAGTCTGTCTTATCATCAGGCAGGGCAAAGCTATAAGGAAAAGTTGGTTATACGCATCAGTCCCAGCGGTTTTCCACTATTTCCGTTTTACGATATTCCACGTCAATTCGATATTATGCATGCTTTGGGTGAAAACACGGCTACCTTAGTGCCCAGATGCCGCTGGAAAGAAACAGATCCCTCAATTTTGGGTGAGGTGTTTTATGCCATGGATCATGTTGACGGTCAGATTCCTACGGATAATCCCCCTTATCCTCTAGAAGGTTTTGTGAAAGAGGCCAGCCCAGCCCAGCGGGAGAAGATGTGGTGGAGTGGAATTAAAACCATGGCTGAGCTGCATCGACTTGACTGGCGTCATGCAGGCTTGGATTGCTTGGCATGGCCTGAAAACGGGCAATCGCCAATCGAACAACACCTTCAGTTTTATGAAGCTTTCATACAGTGGGCGGCAGGTGATCGGCCGGTGCCCCGTGTGATACAGGCAACGCTGGATTGGTTGAAGGCGAATATGCCTACGGATGAGCCCGAAGGCATCATTTGGGGAGATGCTCGATTGGGAAATATGATTTTTCAAGACTTTGAAGTGGTGTCGGTGCTGGATTGGGAAATGGCGGCCATGGGTAATCCTGAAGCTGATCTAGCCTGGTGGTTGTTTGTCGATAAGGTTACCATGCGTGGAAATGGTATGCCCGATTGGGTCAGCGAACGTCTTGAAGGGATGCCCAGTGACGAACAAACGATTGAACGTTACGAGCAGTGGGCTGGTCGAAAAGTGAAATATCTGAAATTCTACGAAGTGTTTGCTGGTTTACGATTTTCGCCCATAATGATGCGCCTGATGCAACAGTTAGTGCATATCGGCATGTTTGACGCTGAGATGGGCGAAATGATGCAGCGCAACAATGTAGTCACTCAATTGTTAGCAGAAATATTGGATCTGCCAGCGCCTGAATGACGATTTCCTCAAATCTCCTTTTGGGTAGTTTAGTATTCTGGGAGCGTGGGGGTGAAAATATAAAATGAGTGAAGTGGTAAACAAAGTGATAAAAGCAGTCTTATTTGATTTTGGTGGTGTGTTTACTGACTCGCCGTTTGCGGCGGTGCATGATTTTGGTGAAGAGTTGGGTTTGACGCCCCAAGAGATTACCATGATTGTATTTGGTTCCTATGAGCAAGATGGTGATCACCCCTGGCATCAATTGGAACGGGGTGAAATCGCACTTGAGGATGCGCGCCAGGCGATTATTGAGAAGGGCAGAGAGCGTGATCTGGAGGTGGATGTCTACCAGATGTTTGCGAAAATGGCTGAAGATAACGCGGGTGCAGGTAATCGATCCTTGCTGTTTGAACGCGTGGGTGAATTACGTGAACAGGGTTATCAATTGGGCATCATAACCAATAACGTAAAGGAGTTTGGTGAAGGTTGGCGTTCGTTAATGCCTTTTCCAGTAGAGGAAATGTTCCATTTTGTGGTTGACTCGTGCATGGTTGGGGTGAGAAAACCAGATCCACGTATTTATCAGTTTGCCTTGGATAAGCTGCCTGGTATTGACGCTTGCGAAGCGGTTTTTCTGGATGATTACCTCCCTAATGTGGAAGCTGCTCAAGCTTTGGGTATGCAAGCCCTGCTAGTGGGTGATAATCCTACAGAGACAGTTCGTGAGCTTGATCGCCTGTTGGTATGAGATATTTTCAGAATTCATTGCAGTGTGCTCTTGGTTTGAAATGACCCGGATTGAACCGGCCTGCATTAAGTCGATAAGGTGAACAAAAATTTATTTGATTTACGTCGTTATACAGGGCGCGCACAGGGCGTATTATCTTTAATGCATTAAGTTAGATTGTATGGAGGGTATCTCAGTGGTAGATAAGCAGTTGCGAGAGGACTTGGAGAAACTGCGGGCTGAAATTGCCGGCTTGGATTCTGATGTTCAGTCGAAAGAAAAGCTAAGTCAATTGCTCATGGATATTGAGCAGGAGGTTGAGCAGGCTAATCTTAACCAAGGGACAAAACAGTTGGCAGAGCAAGTTGAAACGGCCATTTCTCGTTTTGAAACCAGTCACCCTACCTTAACCGGTATACTTAACAACATTATGGTTACTCTCAGCGGTATGGGCGTTTGAACGCCTATACCTTCTCATTTCTACGCTGATCCATTACTTTCACTTCTTGGTCCAAAATACCCCGATTATACAACAATTCAAGCCTTCACTCCGGTAAGAGCCTGTTGACAGGCATCATGTCTGGGAATTTGGCAGTGCCCGTAATACAATCTGCCCATATTTGCTTTTTTACTTCGTCATGGTTAGAAAGGAAATGCCAGTTCAAATTGACATTGTCGAGGGTGATATTACCCGTCTGAAGGTTAATGCTATCGTTAACGCCGCAAACAACTCCTTATTGGGTGGCGGAGGTGTGGATGGCGCTATTCATCGGGTAGCAGGTCCACAACTGTTGGACGAATGTCGTACCCTCAATGGTTGTAAAACCGGCGAGGCAAAAATCACTGCGGCCTATCAACTACCCTGTCGCTATGTTATTCATACGGTTGGACCGGTTTGGCATGGAGGTGAGCGAAATGAAGCGCAGTTACTGGCTTCCTGTTATCGTAATGTGATGCGATTGGCGCAACAGCATCAACTGCAGAGTATTGCTTTTCCCGCCATCAGTTGTGGTGTTTATGGGTACCCGATGTTGCAGGCTGTCGATATTGCTGTGACCGAAGTAAAGAAGAGCGTCTTGCATAATGAAGTGATTGAACAGATACAGTTTGTCTGTTTTGATCAAAAAATGGCTGATGCCTATCGGCTCAGGCTTGACTGAATTCTGTTGTTAATGATGAAGGAAAATAAAGTGACTTTGACCCCTGATTTTCGGACCCCTGATTTTCGTTTTAGGCGATTACGCCGAAATCCTGTTATACGTAGCCTTGTGAGAGAAACCAGCGTATCGGTTGATGATCTTATATGGCCGATTTTTGTAGAGGAGGGCATTCAGTCAAAAGTTGCTGTTGAGAGTATGCCTGGAGTGTACCGTTACCCTGAGAGCGAACTGGCTTCAATGGTGACTCATGCCTGGAATAGTGGTATTAAGGCAGTTATTTTATTCGGCGTATCTCAGGCCAAAGATGCCGATGGCAGTGATACATGGAATCCTGAAGGATTGATGGCGCGTATGATACGTAGCGCCAAGCAAGCAGTGCCTGAGATGCTGGTTATCAGTGATAACTGCTTTTGTGAGTACACTGACCACGGGCACTGTGGTGTGGTGTGTGATGGCGATGTCG
The DNA here is from genome assembly GCA_003353945.1 of Gammaproteobacteria bacterium. GTDB lineage: Bacteria > Pseudomonadota > Gammaproteobacteria > Pseudomonadales > PIVM01 > PIVM01. Next base: position 16,155 of record PIVM01000062.1, on the reverse strand, counting down.
ATAATGATAAAACGCTGGAGAATTTGCAGAAGCAGGTCATTGTAGCGGCACAGGCCGGTGTTGATATGATTGCCCCATCCGGCATGATGGATGGCATGATTGCAGCGATTCGCGAAGCGCTGGATGAAAACGGCTTTCAGAACTTGCCCATCATGTCGTATTCCACCAAGTTTTCTTCCGCTTTTTATGGTCCTTTTCGAGATGCGGTGGACAGCAATTTTAAGGGAGACCGCAATACCTACCAGTTGGATCCCGCCAATGGTCGTGAAGCACTCGCAGAGTCGATACAGGATGAAATGGAAGGTGCGGATTTATTGATGGTGAAACCCGGTATTGCGTATCTGGATGTGATTGCCAACATTCGAGCTCATACGGAAAGACCCATGGCGGTGTACCACGTCAGTGGTGAGTACGCTATGATCAAAGCGGCAGCAAACGCCAATGTGATTGATGAGAAAGCGATAGTGATGGAAACCATGATGGCGTTCAAGCGAGCGGGTGCGGATTTAATTTTGACTTATTATGCCTTGGATGTTGCAAGCTGGTTATCTGAGAATTAGAACATAGGGGAGTATCATACTTCCCGCATTAGCATCTGGAACGGCATCTATGCTGTGGCCCTTCCAGCAAGTCGCAGTGCTTGTGGAATAAAAAAAATAGTTTAAGGATATTATTACTATGGTAATGGCATCTCTGTTAAGCGCTGGTCGCATAGGTCGACTTGAACTGCGTAACCGTATCATCATGACCCCCATGGGTTCAAATCTGGCGCAGAGTGACGGACATTGCGGTGAACGCATACAGGCATATTATGAAGCCAGAGCCAAGGGTGGCGCTGGCATGGTGATTGTCGGCGTGGGTTCTATTAGTTGGCCTGAAGGCTCCTGTAACCCCAATCAGGTGGCCATTTCCCGAGATGAATTTATCCCCGGTTTGAAAGCGTTGACTGATCGCGTGCATCAACATGGTTGTAAAGCCGCAATCCAGATACAGCACGCTGGGCAAATTGCGGTGTGTGATATTGCTGCCGGTAGACCGATGCTGGTTCCGTCTACACCAAAGCCAAAGCGTGAGGACATGACGCCAGCATTGACTGCTGATGAGTTGGCCACTTACGTGAAATCCTTCACTAAAGAAGGTGCCAAAATCGAATATAAGGTGGTTGATCAAAATGATATTCAGCAGTTGGTAAAGGACTTTGCTGATGCCGCTGAAAGGGCACAACGGGCAGGCTTTGACGGCGTTGAAATTCATGCAGGGCACGGTTATATCCTGTCCTCTTTTCTATCACCTGCCAGCAATCAAAGAGATGATGATTATGGTGGCTCGTTGGAAAATCGTGCACGATTGCTCGTTGAGGTTCTGCAAGCGATACGAGAGCGAGTAGGCGATGAATTTGCACTTTGGTGTCGTCTGGATGCCAAAGAATTTCACATTGAGGGTGGCATTACACTGGAGGATGCTTGTCAGACTGCCAAAATTGCAGAAAAGGCGGGAGCGGATGCTATTCACGTCAGCGCTTATGCCAATAATGCCTGCGGTGTGGCCTTTACTGAAGCGCCGCTAGTGCACAAGCCTGGTGGTTTTGTCGAATTCGCCAAAGCCATCAAGCAATCTGTTTCCGTACCGGTGATTGCAGTGGGGCGCATAGAACCGGAAGAGGCCGATCAGTTGATTGCGAAGGGACATAGCGATTTTGTTGCTATGGGTCGCAAACTGCTGGCAGACCCGGAATTGCCAAAAAAACTGTCTGAGGACAGAGCGGCAGATATTCGACCCTGCATATACTGTTACTCCTGTGTTAGTCAGATTTTTCTTAACCGTCAGCTCAAATGTGCGGTTAATCCGTTTACCGGCCTCGAATATGAAAGGATCATTGAACCGGCATCAAACAAAAAGAAAATCATGGTAGTCGGTGGTGGACCCGCAGGTATGGAGGCTGCGCGAATATTGGCGTTACGCGGACATCAAGTCATATTGTGTGAACAGGCAAAGCGATTGGGAGGCACCGTCTTTTTTGCGTCTTTTGTTTATCCACCCAACGGGGGTTTGATTGCTCAGCTCGAAAAACAGGTGAGGGATTTACCAATCGATATTCGTCTTCAGCAAGTTGTGGATGAGGATTATGTCAAAGCTAATCAGCCTGATGTGGTGCTGATTGCCACCGGTTCCAAAAGGCAGACGCCAGCGATTAAAGGAGCGGAACGCAGTAATGTATTCAATGGCGATCAGTTGCGCCATTTGATGACGGGCGATGATAAAACCGTTGCGCAGGATAAACTGTCGTTAGCTGAGCGCGCCATGATGAGTGCGGGTTCCATGATGGGTATTGTTGAAGATGCCGAAAAAATAAGGGGATTAAGCAAGTTATGGATGCCACTGGGGAAAACCGTCGCCATCATTGGTGGTGGTCTGGTGGGAGTCGAGTTGGCTGAGTTTTTATTGGAGCGCGGGCGTAAAGTATTCGTGTTTGAGGAAAGTGATAAGTTTGGTGTGGAACTTTCGATTGTTCGCCGTTGGCGGGTGCTGCACGAAATTCGCGAAGCCGGTGCGCTGCTGATCGCTCAGGCTAATGTGAAAGAAATTACTGACAAGAGCCTTATCTACACCGATGTTAATGATGAGGAAAAGAGTATTGATGTCGACAGCATCATTATTGCTAAAGGCGCCACCGCCAACCATGATCTGTTTAATAGTCTGCAGGCGCTTGATACTCCCACGTATGAAATTGGCGATTGTGGGGGCATGGCTTATATTGAAGGTGCAATCCACCAGGCTGCTGAGCTTGCATTGACCCTGTAGTTTTGATCCTGTAGTTTTCACAGCATTTCCAGTGATAGTTCGAATGGTGTTGCGGCCGTGATTTTCAGAAGCGTGTGGAGGGAGAAGCCGATAGTTTTGCGCTGAGTGAATACTTTACTATTGAGGAGGCGCCCTTGCCGCCACCGCCACCGTTAGTACCAAACGTCAGTACAATTGGTAGCTGGAATCAAGGTGAAGAAAATACCTTTGTGGAATGGGGCGATATCACCGGCACAACGGTTGACGTGGCATTGTACGAAGGCGATACCTTGATTGCTGCACTGGCTGAGGATACGGCAAACGATGGTCGTTTTGATCGAGCCATTGCACTAGACAATGATTGGTGTTGTGGTGATACCTTCCGCGTAAAAGTAACAAGCGATGAGGGTGTTGAAGCCTGGTCTGATGACTTTACCATAGTGGGTGTCGTGGTGGATTGCAGTAACCTGGAGCCCTACGCCAATCTCAGTGGCTGTGTGTATAATTCAATGGATGAATCGTTCCTGGATATTCATGGTGCAAACTTAAGCAATGCCACAATTGAGGGGACACTTGTTGATTCCAATTTGACTGGGACGAACTTAAATGGTGCTACTTTCAATGGTGATTTTCAACGGAGCCTCTTTGAATGGGTCCATGCTGAGAATAGTGATTTTTCGGGTGACTTTTCAGAGGCTGAGTTAACTGTTATGTCTCATTCCACCAATATTCATCAGGCCAATTTTAGTGATGCAAACTTTATTCATTCTTCAATAAGACTAAGCACTCTGAATGATGTTTCATTTTTAAATGCAACTATCAATGGAAATTTATTTGAGGAGTCTAGCTTTCAATCGACCAACTTTACAGGTGCAACTATTTTTGATGTTAGCTTTAGATTGGTTACTTTTACGGATTGTGATTTTTCAGATGCAACGATTTTTGGATCGATTTTTGAGGGGGGCTTTGTTAATTCAACTTTTGATGGAGCCGTTATCAGTGATGTGGTGTTTCAAGGGGCTTCTTTCGGTGGAGTAAGCATGGTTGGTATTGCCGTAAACGGTGCTGCGTTCGAAACGGTTGATGCGTCGAGTGTTGATTTCTCTAACGCTCAAATAAATGACGTTGCTATGCTCGAAAATAGTGATTTTAGCAACGCTAATTTCTCCAATGCCACATTGACCTTCATGCTAATTGAAAACACTAATTTTAGTGGCGCGGATTTCTTCAATGCGACATTTGGAGATTTCTATCATTTACATAATAGCAATTTTAGTGATGTGAATCTGACGGGCAGTAATTTTAACAGTATTCCAGCAGAGAAGATTGTTAACGTTGATCTCACCGGAGCTACTTGTCCGGATGGGGCACCCTCGGTTGCTAATAGCTGTCAGCGTTAGTATTGAAGGAACAAAAAAAGCCCTGTTGATTAAACAGGGCTTTTTTTATAAAAAGATTTGATTGCGTTCCTTATCTTATCCCAATTTGCTTTCTAAATAGTCCATTTCCTTATCAACGCCATCTCCGGTTTGGCCGGCGATAAATTTCTCCACCTTACCGCCAATTAGCGGGATTTTCGCTTTTGCGCTGTGTTCAATAGAATACTCACAGCCCTCATCAGTGGGAGATAGCTTAAACTTTGCATTGACCGTCACCGGCTGGTCGACAACGTTACAGCTGTATTTGCCTATTTTTGTATCACCAATTGATTGCCACTCCTCAACAAATTCCAGTGTTTGTGTAGAACTAAATACTTTAGCAAGAAACTTAGGGATATCACGGCTGACTTCCCGAGTCATACGGATAGTGACTTTGCTGCCTTCCTCTTCAACTTCACAGTCGGCACTTAATTCACCGAGATCAAGGCTGCGGTCTACCAGGAAATCGGGATCGGTCAATAATGCAAACACGGTGTCGACATCGTGTGAGAATTGATAGGTCAGGCTCATGGCAATATGCACTCCATTACTGATATAGTTTTGGTTTGGTGGCGGGGCATGTCGCTTACTGTCTTGCGAGTTAGGTATCCAGCCCTGATCCATTGGCGCGGATTGTATCATTTCAGCGGGCGATCGGTAGGATTGACAGGCGTTTTAATGAAAAAAACAGGCAGATATACAGGCGTGGCATCCGAAACGGCATGCCTGAAATTGAATATCGGTTTTGATTTGCGTATTCGGCGTACACACCGGAACACCTTAGGTGTTTATGTTTATCCTTCTGGCCGGGTTGAAGTCAGGGTGCCCAAGTACGCTGAAGCTGCGGATATTGCTGCTTTTATTAAATCGCAGAAACGGTGGATAGAACAAAAGTTAGACGCTGTTTCAACTCCCGTAAGAGACAATAGCGCATTGCATTATCTCCATGGTGAAAAATTAGACATGGCATTGATGCCGGGAAAAACCAGCGTCGAGCTGGAGGATGCGCAATTACGCGTCTCAATCCCTGATATCCACAACAGGGATGTCATTCAAAGGTGCATGATTGAGTGGTATCGAAAACAGGCACTATCTCATTTTTCACAACGCCTGGAGTTCTGTTTGCAGCGCTTCTCTCATCCGAGGCCGGATATGCCCAGTCTTAAAGTACGGCGTATGCGCACGCGTTGGGGAAGTTGTTCCTCGCGTGGCAGTGTAAACCTGAATCTATGGTTGATACGCCTGCCTCAGAGCGAGCAAGACTATGTTATTACGCACGAACTGTGTCATTTGATTGAATTGAACCACGGACCGCATTTTTATGCCTTGATGTCTGATGTTATGCCGGATTGGCAGTCGCGCAAAAAAAGCCTGGATAGCCATCCTGCTGCAAGCTTGCAGGGATGGGAATATTAGCGACTGCTGGCATTGGCCTTGTCAGCCTCAATATGATTTTCTTCAAGCATGGCTTCTTCCAGCATTGGCCTAAGATAGGGCAATACATTTTGCAATATCAGTGCTTGGGCATTTGCACGAGGGTGAAGCCCATCTTTTTGTATAAATTGATCCAATCCTGCCACACCTTCCAGCAGAAAGGGCACCAGAGGCAGTTGATGTTGTTGAGCGAGGTTAATAAAGGTCTGAGAGAATAGAGTCGTATAACGCTGGCCATAATTCGGCGGTATTTGCATGCCAATCAGCAGTGTTTTGGCATTGGCATTGTTAGCCATTTTAATAAAAGTAGATAAATTTTTCTTCATGGTGTCGACAGGGAAGCCACGAAGACCGTCATTTGCCCCAAGTTCAAGAATGACAATATCAGGGGAAGATCTTTTCAGGGCCTTAGCAAAACGTGCCAGACCGCCGCCGGTAGTCTCTCCACTCACGCTCGCATTCACTACTTTATGGGTTGATTTTCCCCTGGCCAGTTTTTGTTGGAGGAGCTCCACCCAGCCCTCTCCATGTTTCAGTTTATAGCCAGCGCTTAGACTATCACCCATAACCAGGATGGTTTTTGCACAAGCATTGCATGACAGTATTGTAAAAACAACGGTGGCGAAAATTGCTACAATGTTTTTAGTGAAGCGATTTCTCATAGTCCTGATCAGCTCCATTCCAGGCATTGTAGTGATGTTGTATTGAGTAAGGCATAAACAATTATATGATTACGGCAAAGGGTCTGACAAAAACCGTCTTTTCAAACGAGACTGAGTTGTGCATATTGGAAGGGATTGACCTGGAAATCAAGTCCGCTGAAACCGTCGCAGTCATTGGGGCGTCTGGATCGGGTAAATCTACCTTGCTGGGCCTGCTTGCAGGATTGGATTTACCGAGTAAGGGGCAGGTTTTGATTAATGGTATTGACCTGACGGCGTTGGACGAGGATGCAAGGGCAAGCTTGCGTGGTGAAATGGTCGGATTTGTCTTTCAATCTTTTCAGCTGCTGCCTGGGTTAACTGCCCTGGAAAATGTGATGCTGCCCTGTGAATTAAAGGGCAGTGCCTCTGCACGCAGTGAGGGGCAGGAGTTTATTGCGCGTGTGGGCTTGTCTGAACGTGGCCACCATTATCCACGACAGTTATCCGGGGGAGAGCAGCAGAGAGTGGCAATTGCCCGAGCATTTGCCAGCCAGCCGCAAATCTTGTTTGCCGATGAGCCAACTGGCAATCTCGACAGTAGAACCGGAGCACAGATTATCGATCTCTTGTTTTCCCTGAATCAGGATGCCGGTACTACTCTGGTATTGGTTACCCATGAACAGAGACTGGCTGCCCGATGCCAGCGCTGTTTGTGTCTGGATGCAGGTCGGCTAGTCTCTGAGCAGGCCAGCAACCTGCTGGTGGAATAACAAGGTGTTGGCCTGGCGTTTGTTGTGGCGCGATATTCGCAGTGGTGAACTGCGGGTTCTTAGTACTGCCATCGTGTTGGCTGTGGCGATCGTGACCAGTATCGGACTGTTCGTTGAGCGTCTGCAAGGGAGTATTCTTAATCAGAGTAAAGATTTTCTGGCGGCCGATATGGTCTTGCAGGGATCTCGACCCGCTGACGAAGCATGGATACGCCATGCTGAAGAAAACGGATTACTGATCGCTTCCACGTTGCAATTCCAGTCTATGGTTGCTGTTGGTGAACGCATACAACTAGCCTCGGTGAAAGCGGTGAGCGAGTTGTATCCATTGCGGGGACGGTTGTTGGTGAGCGATTCTCTGCAGGGAGAGCGACGCCAGCTTGATAAGGGTCCCGAGCCGGGTTCTGTGTGGATTGATTCGCGGCTTATGCCGTTGCTTGATATCACTGTGGGTGACACTCTGCAGCTTGGTGATACACGCCTTAAGGTGACAGCTTTAGTACATGCAGAGCCTGATCGAGGTTCGGGTTTTTACAGTATCGGCCCCAGAGTCCTAATGAATAAGGTGGATATTGCCGCTTCCGCCGTGGTTCAGCCTGGCAGCCAGGTGACCTATCGGCTGTTGCTCAAAGGAGCCAAGTCTACCCGGCAGCAGTTTAAACAATGGTTAGTTCCGCAATTATCGGAAAATTATCGATGGCTTGATGTAAAAAACAACCAACCTATGATTGGTGTTGCCATGAATCGGGCCGAAACCTTTTTGATGCTTGGAGGAGCCTTAGGCGTACTCTTAGCCAGCGTTGCTGCCGCATTGGCCGCTTATCGCTACAGTGAACGTCATACGGATTATGCCGCACTGATGAAAAGTCTCGGGGCATCGTCAACACAGATACAACAGATTTATCTGTTGTTGCTACTCTCTATTACTGTCTGCACAACCGTTGTTGGATGGTTGATAGGGTGGTTTGCTCAATGGGTTTACATCGGTATTGCGGGTAGTTTGCTGGGTATGGATTTGCCTCAGGCAAGCCTTAAACCCTTGCTTACTGGCGCTGTTACCGCACTGGTTTGCGTGGTCGGTTTTGCGTTGCCTCCTTTGTGGAGTCTAAGAACAGTGCCGCCTCTGAGGGTTTTGAGGGGTGATATTGAAGGGCGTAAACTGAGTCTTTCCATGACGGTTTTAATGGGTGCGATGGCAATTGTCTTGTTGCTGTTATGGTATTCCGCTGATCCATTGCTGGTTGGATCGATCATGTTGGGAATTGGGGTATCTGCAGTCATTTTGGTCTTTTTCGCTTTTGCACTTTTACGCGGTAGCCATTTGGTTGGTATGGGGGCTGCGAGCATAATGGGATTGGCCTTATCCAATTTAAGGCGGCGCAGTTGGCAAAATGCCGTGCATATCTTTATTTTTTCATTGGCAATTATGTTGCTGCTTATTCTTTCCCTGGTACGCACAACGCTGATTAATGAATGGCGAATGCAATTACCTGAAGACACTCCCAACCATTTTTTGTTTAATATTGCAGCAGATGAAGTGGGGCCGCTTGCAGATTGGTTACACCAGAGTGGCACACAGCATAAAGGCTTGTATCCCATGGTGCGAGGCCGATTAGTTGGCATTGGTGAACAGTCGGTATTGCAGCGGGTTAGTCGGGAGTCGCTGCACAAAGCGGGGGCCGACAGGGAGATGAACCTTACCTGGGCTGCGAAATTGCCGCAGGACAATCGTATTGTTGAGGGGCAATGGTGGTCTCAGGGTTCATCTGAGGTTTTAGGGGCCGAAGCTCAAGTATCAATCGAAAAATCGCTGGCAAAAAACCTTGGCATATCGGTGGGTGAAAAACTGATTTTCCGGTTGGGTGATGAAATGCTTGAAGCCAGGGTGCGAAGTATTCGGTATTTGCAGTGGCAAACTATGCAGCCTAATTTTTACGTCATTTTTAATCCTGGGGTGCTGGATAGTTATTCGGCAACACATATTACCAGCTTCTTTTTACCTGTTGAGAAAAAACACCTCCTTCACCAGCTTATCAAGCGATTTCCGACTATCAGCATGATTGAGATAGATGCAGTCATTGAACAGGTGCGCCGTATTATTTCTCAGGTGAGTCTGGCGATTGAATCATTGCTGGCTGTGATACTGTTAGCAGGAGGCCTTGTTTTAGTCGCCAGTGTGCAAAGCAGCATGTCAGAACGCTATCAGGAATGTGCGATTCTGCGTGCGCTTGGTGCCAGTCGTCGTCGCGTGTTAGGTAGCGTTGTTACAGAATTTGCTGTATTGGGTCTCATCGCTGGCTCGTTGGCGGTGATTGGCGCAGAATTGAGTGTTTATTTTTTACAAACACGATTATTTAGAATGCCTTATAATATCCACCCGGAATTATGGTGGTGGGGCCCCTTGTTGGGTGTTGTGTTGATTACAGGGATTGGTTATGTAAGCACGCGAAAAATAGTCTCAACACCACCTATTCAAGTATTGCGTCAAATTGAGTGAAAAACAATCACTCAGAAGGAGGGTGTGTACTTGCTGAGGTATGAATATTGAGGTTGTTAATGCAATATCGAGTTCTATTGGTACTATTGATTGTTTTTTTACTGTCCTGTGTCGTTCATGATCGTCTGCAGGAATTGCCATCTGATCGTGTTGTGCACGATGATAAAGTCGACGAAAATAGAACGCTAACTGACAAAACGTCAGGCACTCACGAAAACCTGCAGCAAACTAAACAAAAAAAGACTGAATCAATCAAACAAAAAAAAGAACGATTTTTTGCCTTTCTTCTGCCGCTTGTTAAGGAAGAAAACACACTGTTGTTGGAACAAAGACGAGCCGTGAAGGTGTTGTTCGAAGCCTGGAAGGCCAACGGGATTTTGGAATCGACACAATTACAGCAACTACGGGATTTATTGATTGCCTTTAAATTACCTGACGATGCTCCGCCAGGCGAGGATATGTTCTTGGAGTTGCTCAGTCGTGTCGATGTAATTCCTATATCGCTGGCGTTGTCTCAGGCCGCCAATGAATCTGCCTGGGGAACATCAAGATTTGCACGCGAGGGTAATAATTATTTTGGGCAGTGGTGCTTTAAAAAAGGTTGTGGTCTGGTGCCTGTTGAACGTTCTGAGGACGCAAGCCACGAAGTGGCAAAATTCGATTCAGTGCGTGCGTCGGTAAAAAGTTATTTGAAAAACATCAATACTTTCAGCGCTTATCAAGAGCTGCGTGATATGCGTGCCGATATGCGCTTGCATAACCGAATAATCACCGGGGAGCAGCTTGCTGTCGGTTTGCTCGGTTATTCTCAACGGGGAGCGGCTTATGTAGAAGAATTGCAGGCGATGATTCGTGTTAATGGTTTGCGCGCATGGGATGAGCAGTTTACTCATGCTGCCAACGATTATCTTTTTCCAACCGAATCCACTGATGAGAGTACCAATAATACCGTCCTGCTTGATTAGAGGGTGCCGTGCAATTATAACGTGAACGCCCAACCGGTATGGCTTGCTTGGGTGTGATACGAAATGTGTTGTTGGCTTTTTTTTCAACCTTTATTTTTCCTTGCTCAGTTGCAAAGCAATCAATATGTTCTGGTAGATAAGAGCTGTTGCCAAGAGTTAATTCCAGCTCAGGCCTGTTTTCTGTGAAAGAAAGAATCCCTCTGTTCAGGTCGGTATTTTTCTGAATATGGATAACGGGCATCGGAAGGGAATACATTTTTTGGGCGAATTCAGTTAAATCAGTATAGCGACCGGATAAAGGAAAGCGCGGTAGATTGCTAAAGTCACTGTAGCTTCCTATCGGGCCGGATTGTTGTCCAAAACCAACATAACCTAATTGAAGGATCAAGTTTCTGACTTGCTGCGTGCTTTCCCCATAGGGATAGGCCAGTAGTTTCTCTGTGTTGCCCGTATGTTGCTGAATGAGTTGTTTGGCTGTATGGATTTCTTTTTTAAGCCTTAAAAGCCATTGCTGCGTGTTTTCATTCTCCCGCTGTCTAACCATAAAGGGGTGAGTCGCCGTATGATTGGCAATGGTAGCGCCGACTTGGTGAAGTTCTTTGATCTGTTGCCAGTTCATGTGGCTTTTATAGCCTTTATCAACGGGCTCAGTGTTGAGAAATACGGTAAAAGGCCATTTTCTTTTTTTTAGCAGAGGGAAAGCATTATCATAGATATCGTGAAATCCGTCATCAAAACTGATCGCTACTACCTTGTCGGGTAGAGATTTACTCTGCTGAAGTAAGTTAATAATATCGGGTAGTGGCCAAACCTGAAAACGATTATCCTCAAGCCAATTCAAATGCGCTGTAAATTGTTGGACTGTGATGCTGGTGGCGTATGGCGTGTTATCACTGACATGATGGTATTGCAGAATGACGGCATGATCAGCAGATTTTGCTGTGATCGAATAGATGCTTAGTATGAGATAGAAAAATACTCTAACGAATACGTAGTTCCTGCTGACGTTGCAGACGTTGTATTGAGGCAACATATTGGTCCAGTTTTTTCTGGTTTGACGTGTTGATGTTTTCGAGCAGGGCACCGACAATTGTGCGGCTGGTTGGACGGCTTTTAAATTCAACGCTGCGAATATTGATGCTGCAAGTGATGGCAGGCTGTTCAGGTAATTCCAGTAAGCAGTCATGGAGTTGGGTTTGTTTTTCCAGTTCTTGAGACAAGTTGCCGGCAATGACAAGGCCAATGCCTTTTGTTGAGATGTTCAGTACGGAACACATGAGTTCGGTTTCAGTGTGAAGATACAGTTTGATGCCTGCATCTTGGGGAATATTAACACGGAAATTATTGCGTTTTTGCTTTTGTCGCACGTTTTCTGGCAATTGTATATCGTAGGAAATCTCTCCTTCACTTAATCGTACTTTTTCCACTTGAGATAAAAAGCCGAGCTTGATGCCACGCGTGCGACTGGTAATTTCGACGACGTCCCCAATTTCAACCCGGCGGGCTTGATTGCGTGGGTAAAGTTCATCTAAGGTGACAAGATTGTTTTCTGGGTCAACATCCAGAATCATGCTGTGAAAACGAACGTCCGCTCGGGCAGGAAATCGTACATCAACAAAACTGTGTTCACGCTGAAGTTTGCTTAAGTTGAAAAGGGTTTTCTGTCGTTCATCAGTCAGCTGGTGAGCATTTTTTTGGAATATTCTTTTGATAAAGCCCATCATGATTCATGTAAGCCTTAATTTTTAGATAGATGATTGTGATTGTTAGGTGACTAAAAAACAGCAAATTATTCAGTGCAGTGCTAATAATCCATTGCAAGTAATAATAGACCAATAATCCAGGGGCAGGTGCTCCATACAAAAACACCGCCAGGCGGCGGTGTTTTAATTCAAGCTAACTGAAAGGAAATGCTTAGGGAAGCAGATCTTTTACAGCATTACGCTCTTCGGCCAGTTCTTTTTCAGTCGCCTGCAATTTTTGCTGGCTGAACTCGTTAATATCAATGCCTTGCACTATTTTCCAGTCTCCGTCGCTGCAGAGGCAAGGGAATGAGAAGATCAGGCCTTCTTCGATACCGTAACTGCCGTCAGAGTATACGCCCATGCTGACCCATTCGTTTCCTTCAGTGCCCAATGCCCAATCACGTATATGGTCAATTGCAGCATTGGCAGCGGATGCTGCAGATGAAGAGCCGCGCGCTTTAATGATAGCGGCACCACGCTGCTGAACGGTTGGAATGAAATCTTCTTCGTACCAGCTCTGATCTACCAGATCAATGGCTGTTTGACCGCCAACTTTTGCATTGTACAGATCGGGATACTGAGTGGCTGAATGGTTGCCCCAGATAGTCATATTGGTGACTTCAGTGATATCCTTGCCTGTTTTTTGTGCAACTTGTGTCATGGCGCGGTTGTGATCCAGACGGGTCATTGCAGTAAATTGACGTGGGTCGATATTCGGTGCATTGCGCTGGGTGATCAACGCATTGGTGTTGGCGGGATTGCCTACAACCAATACTTTAATACCTTTGCTTGCATGGTCATTGATGGCTTTGCCCTGAACAGAGAAAATCGCAGCATTGGCTTCGAGCAGATCTTTACGCTCCATGCCAGGGCCACGAGGACGTGCGCCTACTAGCAAGGCATAATCTGTATCCTTGAAGCCCACGTTGGGATCATCAGTACAAATTACGTCTTTTACTAGAGGGAAAGCGCAGTCATCCAGCTCCATCTTGACGCCCTGTAGAGCGTCCAATGCCGGAGTGATATCCAGCAGTTGCAGAATGACGGGTTGGTCATCTCCCAGCATAGCGCCGGAAGCAATTCGGAATAAGAGGGCATAGCCGATTTGGCCGGCTGCACCTGTAACGGTAACGCGAACGGGTGATTTCATCTTTCTTCCTGCTTTTGGTCAGTTGATGTCGTTGATGAAGCTTGTTGTGATTCCAATACGCTTGTGCAATTATCGATCGCACGTATTCTATGCTGTGCGGTTCTTGGGCAGAACGGATAAATGGCGTGGTCTGCGGTCGTTGGACGGGCAATATTTTATGCCTCTCTTCGAGTAAATTCCACAGCTTTATATGGATTAACTGCCGCTTTATTGTCATAGATGGTGCTGTTGTGCTATGTGCTTGCAAGAAACAGCGTATTGAATGCGGCTGAAAGAGGAAAAGAGAATCAAATAGGCATAAAATACGCGTCCTTGAAAAAAGTACATAAATTATTCACTGAGTTGATAAGAAGGTAGTTAGTGGTGCCAGAAGGTTTGTCAAAGAAAGAAAAAACTGAATTTAATAAATTGCAGAAGCGTTTACGGCGCTATGTTGGTCGTGCAATTGAAGATTATGCGATGATCGAGCATGGGGATCGTATTATGGTCTGCCTGTCAGGAGGGAAAGACTCCTACGCCATGCTCGATATTCTGAGAAACCTTCAGCATGATGCACCGGTCGATTTTGAGTTGGTTGCCGTCAATCTTGATCAGAAACAACCGGATTTTCCTGAGGATGTATTACCGAAATACTTGGAATCGCTGGGAATTGAATACTATATCATCGAGAAAGACACCTATTCGGTTGTACGGTCCAAGATTCCTGAGGGAAAAACCACTTGCGGATTGTGTTCGCGATTGCGTCGAGGAACCCTGTATTCATTTGCTGAAGAGGCTCGGTGCAATAAGATCGCTCTGGGGCATCATCGTGATGATATTGTTGAAACGATGTTTCTGAATATGTTTTTTGGTTCCAAATTGTCGGCTATGCCGCCGAAATTATTGTCCGATGACAAGCGCAACCTGATTATTCGCCCCATGGCCTATTGCAAGGAAAGTGATATCACGAAATATGCGAAGGTAAAGGACTTTCCAATTATTCCCTGCAACCTCTGTGGTTCACAAGACAATCTGCAGCGCCAGCAGATCAAGCAAATGTTGCAAGGGTGGGAAAAGAGTCATCCCGGGCGTGTAGCCAGCATATTTGGTGCAATGCAAAATATTGCACCTTCGCAACTCGCGGATTCGAGTTTGTTTGACTTTGAAAATTTGGACATTGATCGTTCTGCCGCGAGAAAGTCCTATGAGTATGATGAGGCAACGGTTTCATCGTCCGGTGAGAACAGTGTTATGCGTTTTGTGAATGTGGGCAAATAAGACCCGTAATCTGGAATGCTGGTGAATAGGTGTAAGGGCCGTGAAAAAAATGGTCTATTACATATTATCCTGATCTATGCGAATGTCTGTCTTTGAATGCTGAATATTTCACGGCGTTATAACTACCCTGCCGATAACGCGTCTTTCAATAAAATCATTGAGGGCATCTGGTGCCTCTTCAAGTGAATAGCTTTTGGATATTCCAGGTTTTAACTGACCTTCGGCCATCAAACGGTTTACCTCTCCGGCAACAAGGTCCATTGTTTCCGGTTCCATTGTAGGGAGATTGCCGAAGAATACGCCGACAATCTGGCAACCTTTTAACAAAGCGAGATTAAGTGGTAGTTTGGCAATGCCCGCGTTAAAACCAATTACTAAAAATCGACCATTCCATGCAATAGCTCTGAGTGCTTGTTCGCTGTATTCGCCGCCAACAACATCATAGACGACATCAACACCTTGACCACTTGTTAATATCTTGGCCTGTTCTTTTAAATCTTCTTTGCTGTAGTTGATGGTTTCATCAGCCCCATATTGACGGCACAGAGCTAATTTTTCCTCGCTTGATGCTGCGGCAATGACCCGTGCACCCATTAACTTGGCCACTTCAATTCCTGCCAAGCCAACACTACTTGCTGAGCCTAGTATTAACAGTGTTTCATTGGCTTTGAGTTGAGCTCGTACGTGCAAGGCGTAGTATGCCGTGCCGTACGTATATAGCCTTCCCAGCATTCCACCAAAATCAGCAGTGTCAGGTATTGATTGACAATCGCTGGCATTGACCAGCACCTGTTCAGCAAAACCACCGCTCAAGGATGCGCTGACCACCCGATCACCAACAGTCACATTTTCGACACTGTTTCCCACTGCGCTCACAATGCCCGCAACTTCACCGCCTGGAATATAGGGTAAAGGCATGGTGAATTGATATTTGTCCTGTACCATCAGTGCATCTACGTAGGTTACGCAAGCCGCTTTAACATCAATAACGACCTGCCCCTTTGCCGGTCTTGGGCTATTCCGTTCTTCAATGACAAGAACTTCTTTGGGGGAGCCAAACGTATGGCAAACTAGAGCTTTCATTGAATCAATATCCAAAGGGTTTATTAACGTTTTTTTAAGCATTAATTTCAAGTGTAGAAAATTTGCATAACTTTTTCATTAAAAGATTTCATAGAATGCAGCGGAGAGAACGACGTTTGGAGTTTAAAAACTAGTTTCGCTAACTAGTGCAGCGTCTCATTGATTCTTCCCTCGTAATTGGCAATTCAAAGCGCTATAAATAGAGATTATAATGAAGCCTTGTAGGGTTTTTGTTTCCAAGCATCTAGATGATATATAAACATATATTTGATTGCATCCTGCATACAAGACATCAATAACGCAACCAGTAAAATGGTGAAACCCATCTCCATTTTTTCACCACAGAGAACACAGAGAGCACAGAGAGTTAAAGCTTGAAACGCTGGATACCATCGGTGAGTCTCCGAACAT
>PIVM01000504.1 GCA_003353945.1 Gammaproteobacteria bacterium | reverse complement strand
TGCATCAGCACCTGCATCGGCAGTTGGTGCAGGGGTGAATGATAGAGTCATTGTCTCTGGAGGTGGGTTTGTACATGCATCATCTCCTGTAACTGTAAATGTTAAATCTACTGATCCAGATAAAATATCAGCTGTCTTTGGGGTATACGTTGGGTTAACTGTTGTTTCATCTGAAAAAGTTCCATCTCCGGAACTAGTCCATAAAACACTAAGCCAATTGTTTGCACTTGCATCAAATAATGTATAATCTTCTCCTTCGCAAATTGTATCATTCGTCAATCCTACATCAACCGTGGGGATTCCTACAACTTGAAATCTAATAGTTTTCGTAGCTGGGCTACATGACGAAATTGCGTCAGCTGTAAGAGTAAGAGTAACGAATCCAGTTTCTGCATCAGCTGTACTTGGCGTATACCTTGGCGCTAAGGTTGTTTCATAAATTAAGTCTCCAGTTCCGGAACTAGTCCATAAAAAAACTTCACCGGCATCAGTTGTACCTGAAGCATTTACCCAATAAGATATTCCCTCGCACCAAGTAGAGGAGGGAGTAGTTATAGAAATAACCGGTTCGTTGATAAAGGTGATAATAATCTCATCAACGTCAGGTTCAGCAGAACAAGCAGCTTTATCATAAACCGTTAGCTGTAAAGTAACTGAGCCGTAAGCAATGGCGTTTAAATTTGGTTTATAAGTGGCTTCTATTAACTTCGTAGGATTTGTAAATGTGCCGAAATCATCTTCTACAACCTCCCATAATACCTCACCTCCATATAATGCAGTGGCATCAGTTGTTGAATAGCTGCCAGTTTCACAAATAGTGTCCCTTTTAGGGCCCGCATTAGCTATGGGAGCTTGATCAATAATTAATGTGATTTCATCATATACACTTGTACTTGAACATTCGTTAAGACCGTCAGCTGTTAATCTCAGGGTTACTGATCCTTCACTACCTGGGGTATATGTTGTTGCTAATTGTGTGGAATCATTAAAAAAACCATTTGTACTATTATGAGTCCAAGTTGTACCGGAGTGGTTACTAGCTACTGCTGCCTCAGTCAAATAAGTCTCACCTTCACAAATCGTTACCGTTGTGGGGCCTGCATCAACGCTAGGTAATTTCTGGAAAGACAGAATAACGTCATCCGATTCACTAGTGCAAGGAGATCCAGATGTGGGTTGTGCCGTTAATCTTAAGATAACATAACCACGTGTAATATCTTCAGAAACGGGCTGATAAGTTGCGTCTAATTGATCCTGATTTAGAAAAGTCCCGCTCCCTTCTGCTGCTGTCCAACCCAAACTACTGTAATTGTCAGACGTAGCCCCAAGAATGTCATAATCAATACCTTCACAGATGCTTTTATTTTGCCCTGCAGACACTACAGGTGCTTTACGTATGCTAACCCTAATTGAATCCGTATCGTCTGTAGAGCATGGACTAGCCGGGCTTGCTGTCACCCGAAGATAAACAAAACCGTCCGCAATATCAGCTGTACTTGGCGTATATGTTGGAGATAAGGTTGTTTCATCACCTAAAGTTCCAGGAGTACCAGAACTAGTCCAAAGAATAGTGGAGTAGGTTGTGGCGTCTCCGGTAACACCGGATACCGTAAATCCACTTTCGCAAATTTCTACATCACTTCCTGCTTCAATTACCGGCTCTCCAA
>PIVM01000503.1 GCA_003353945.1 Gammaproteobacteria bacterium | reverse complement strand
TGTGTTCGTGTAAACGATGTCGTTGTCGAACATGACACGGTGTCCTGTCTCGAACGGATGATCCGCAGAGAAGAGGAGTGCGTCGCCACCAGTTGTCAGGATTGCCTGAGCAGGTGCTCCAAGAGGAGTCAGAATCGTTGTAGAATCTACACCAGTGTCGGAGATTGTGATTACCGTACCGGCGACTGCGTTTGCGTATGAGGTAGCAAACTGCACGGTGTTGGCATCGACAACAATGGCATATACTTCGAGTCCGCTGGTCAAACCGCCTGCAATAGTTGCAGAAGGAAGCTGCCAGAGGTAGACGGAGTCACCAGTTGTCAGGGTGTGGTCCTGAAGCGTGATGCTGTCAGTGGCCGTGTCGATCAGAGAAGACAGGAAGTAACGAAGTGTCGTACCACCACGGAAGATCGACAGTGAGGGGTCAGTGAACTGACGAACCTCGGATTTGAAGTCGTACTGATCTGTAGGCTTCTGGAGAGAACCAGGGAGATGCAGTGTGTTGAAGGAAGCACCTTCGTTGTTGGAGACTTCGACCAAGTTGGAGGTCTTGCCCTTGATTTCGACTTCGAATTCCCAAGCAGCGTTGGTGTATTGGATGTCGAGGAGAGCACCACCTTGAGGAGTACCAGCGGTAACGATGTCCACAGGCAGGTTGCCCAGGGCACGTGTACGGTTGGTAGCCAGTTTGATCTGGTTAGCATTCAGCGTGTCATCCACATCACTTGCGATGACGTAGAATGTTCCCACCAGGTCAGTGTTGACGGCACTTGTGAAGGTGTCGTTGTAGGTAGGAGCAGAAGGCTGAGGATCGGAAACAAGATTTGTCACCGCGATCGTCACACGCTCACCAGAGGCGATTGTGGAAGGCCAGTTGGCAGTCATCGTGACAAAGTTGCCAGTCAGATCAGCAACAGTTTGCACGTAGCGGAACCGGTCATCTTTCAGGGCACGTTGGTCGCCACTGGCAAGATTTGGGTTAGCACTTTCGAACTCACTGGACTCGTTGTAACGAGCGGAAGTGAAAGCAAGATCGTCAGAATCAGTCCAGTCATAGATGACGTTGTTGATCAGATACTGACCATCGCTGTTCAGACCACCGTCAGCAGAGAAACCGTCGGCAGGACTGTGATCCTGGAAAGCAGAATATGCTTCGATGTCGGTCACAAGGAAAGGACCGCAATCGACAACCGCCATCCACTTGTGGTTCTGGTCGGAGCAGATTTCTTCCATTGACTGACCCAGGTTGACCCGGTCAGTTTGCTTGTAGATCTGGAAGGCAGCAGGTGCACACAGGTAACCCTGGGGCAACTTGGCATCTTCGAAAGCAGTGTTGACGCACTGAATCCAGTCATACACAGACTGGTCAGAGGCAGTCACGTTCTCTACGGTGTAGGCAGAGAGAGCGAACACGAACTGGTTTCCGTTAGGATTAGCAGATTCGATGATTTCGACCTGACTGTTGAACACGCGACCTGTCAGATACAGGTAAGCACATTCGTCACAAGCAGGGTCGCCTTCGCCGGTTTCACGGATGTAAGCACCAGCGGAGATGTCGGCATCTTCCTTGATGGCTTGAGCGACTGCGTCGCGCATTGCCTTGGAGATTGCCAGGTTGTTGTCGGTGTCACCAGCGATGTATGTCTCGGGCATAGTGACGGGAACGCC
>PIVM01000061.1 GCA_003353945.1 Gammaproteobacteria bacterium | reverse complement strand
GAAAAAATAAATTATCCAATTACGCTTGCTTCCTGCTCCCTCACCTTCGTTGTTCAAATGCTTACATATTCCAATATGCTCCCATTTGAACGCCTCGGTGAGAAAGCATGATTCTGCGCCTAATTGAAAAATTTATTATTTCCAAGGCCCTTAGATCATTGTCATTCGAGAAGATGTTAACCTGAAGGATGTGGGGTGCATTTATGATCAATGTCATTAAGCCGAGTTCGCTCATAATTTGTGTGAATCCTAACGCAGCATAAAATTGGCCCACTAGGGCGGTTATGCCACGCGCTCAACTCCATTCAATAATTGAATAAGGTAGGAGATATTTAATTCGGTTCGAAAAAAAGCCGGGAAACTCCCGGCTTTAATCTATAACCATGACCAAGGATTAATAGTCCCACCTCAGGTCAATACCAAAGGTTCTGGGCTCGCCCCATGAGTAGGCGTTATAGGCGGCATCAGGTACAACACCACCGAATGAGACACCGTGTACTCGGTACTCTTTATCGGTCAAATTGCGTCCCCACAGGGCGGTTGTCATCACGCCATCGGCCACTTTGACTTCGGACAGAGAAAAACGTGCATTGAAGAGAGCGCGCGCATCGTCATTTATTTCTCTGTCTTCCAGATCCGTAGAGAAATACTGTTTGCTTGAGTGACTGGCATCAAGCCTAGCGGTCAGCAAGCCGACACTCACTGGATAATCGTATTGAGCACCCAAACTAAAGGAATTTCTTGGCGCGAGTTGATCCCTGCCAGCATCATCATAATTGACATCAATGTAACCATAGTTGGCATTTAATGTGACGCTTTCTGAGGCAAGTGCGAGGAACTCAAATTCGATACCCTGTGAATCCGATTTGCCAGAGTTATTGGTAACCCTAGTGTTACCTTCGAATGCAGTAATCTGTAGGTTTTTACTGTCGTTGTAGAACAGCGCAGCATTTAGCTGCACACGACCACCTGCCAACATCGATTTGGCGCCAAATTCATACGAGGTAGTCTCTTCAGGATCAGCGGGTTTTACAACAGTTGGATCATCTATTGGGCCCGCATTATAAACACCGGCAGCATATCCGCTTGAAGCTTTACCATAGAGAGAAATATCATCATTCAATTCGAAATTGGCAGTGAATGCACCGGTGAATTTGCCCCAGTCATCCTCCTTTGTTCTCTCAGATTCTGAATATTTATCTTGTCCACTCAAATATACAATCTCCTTTTCATCTTCTGTATAACGCATTCCTAAGGTTAGTGTCCATTGGTCGCTAAGGTTATAATCGAATTGTCCATAGAGTGCGTTTGACGTGCTCTCTACTTTATAAAACACGCCAGAATCCACGAAAATAACTGTCTCAAGAACTTGGCCATTAAATTCGGAAATTCTGTATGACGATATATTCCATGGGTTAATTTCTTTACCTTTTTCCTGAAAATGGTAAAGACCCAGCACGTATTCCAGCTGTCCATCCATTGCTGCCCCAACCGCCTGCAACTCTTGGGAAAATTGGTGTTGTGATTTTGTGCCGGTTGAATGAAACGCGGGTAAGCTGGCGCCAGTGTCGTCGTAATAAGCGCCTCCACCGGAATTGAGTGTTGGCATAAAGGAATCATATTCACGATAAGCAGAAATGGATTTCAACTCCAGCGCCTCCATCTGCCAAGTCAGCGTGAGATTGTGCCCCTTGATATCCATATCCTCAGCACCCATCGCATCTATATTAAATGTATCTTGGCGATCAGGGTTGGCAATCAGAGCCATTTGGGCAAAAGCATTACCGGGTATAAATTGAACGGCGCCGGATTCATTTAGTGCATTTACATCAAAGGTGGTTGGATTATCGGCTGCACTAGGATTGACCCAAGCCACTTGAACGGGAACGGGAGTGGCTTCACCGTTGGTTTGATCAAAGGAATAATCCAGAGAGAATCTGTCATTAGCTTCCCATCTAAGAGCGATGCGATACGCCTCCGTATCTTCGCTGCCCAACTCTTTTTCGCTATTGGTGTGTGTGTTTTTTGCCCAGCCATCTTGCCCCTTCAGTACATAGGATAGCTTAGCGCTTGCATTGCCAATAGGGGGGGTATCAATGGTGGTGATTGAGCGATACTGTCCATTGCTACCACCCGTAATCTGTTGTTTGAATTTGAACTCTCCCTCGGGTTTGGCAGTAACCATATTGATAGCGCCACCCGTTGTGTTCTTTCCCCATAGTGTTCCTTGCGGGCCGCGCAGTACTTCAATGCGCTCTAGATCAACAACGTCAAATATGGCACCGGAATTACGCGCCATATACACGCCATCCAGATAGATGCCCACTTTAGGGTCTATCGTCAGTGAAGGTTCCGCAGTACCTTTGCCACGGATATACATTCGAATATTAAACTTGCTGCCGATTGACGGTCCTATGGTGATGTTGGGTGTAAACTCCCCGACATCTGACGCATTCTTGATCCCCATTTGCTCCAGTGAATCTTCAGTAAATGCAGTAATGGCAATTGGAGTGTCCTGCATTGATTCAGACTTCTTTTGAGCCGTCACCACGACTTCTTCAATAACAAGGGATTGCTCTTTGGCCAAGGTTGCAGTGGAGTGAGTGCTCAGCGCTATCGCAAAACTCAGGGCAGATTTAGTAAAGATATGAAATTCGTTTTTAAGTCGCATACATTCATCCCTTTATATGTTTTTTATCGGTTCTATCCATTCCGTCAGTCCTGTCAGTTTTAAACAGAATGTGTTTTTTATTATCAAAAATAAACAGCAAATGTACGGGAAGAATAAACACACTGTCTAATAGACGCAAGCTTTAGTTTTACACCACTTAGCCGCACTTTTAGTTCGCAATATCACAAGTAAGATATTTGTCTCTGCTCTGTTATGGGAGATCAATGTGGTTTGATGTGCAGCATAATGTTAGATTAAAAGATTAGCAATGCATGAGCTGTATGAATCTTTAATGTTCTTTATCGTTTGCAGCTGAGTTTGTGTGGCAGAATCTACCACTATTTCTTTTGGCGCATTTTGTGCGGATAAACCGGGCGAATTAGAAAATAACTCTTTGGAGACTTAAGGTTCTTGGCAAAATCGAAATAAGGTGTTTTCCTTAGGCAGGTTTTTAACAATTGATGAATGACATTATCACACCAAGCGGTACAAATTTGAGAAACGTACGGAAGTTCTGGTGTCAACGCATCGGACCTGAGTGACAGAATTGAGGTCCGTATTAGTCTCTAGAGCTGGCGTTCACGCTTTACCTTGGCTAGCTCTTCCTGATAGGGGGGGATATACATAGTTTCGCCAATCTCTGGCAGCTCCATTCCAACATAGCCGTTGGTGCCGATATCCCATTGTAACCAGTGGTAATCGCTCAGATCTGTGTCAGTTAGTTCGATCTCGATTGCCATCGGTCGCCCGTTATCCACTTCAATGATGGTTATCACCATTTCCGGGAACTCAATGCGTTGTCGTTCCTTAAAATCTCCATCGCCGCGACTGAAAAAGCCATTCATACTTCTACCGAAGAAATCATCCCCAAAAACCCGGCCGATACCGGTTTCAACGGGCAGTCTCATCGCATTGGAAATTATAAAGCCAGCTTTCGGGGTGATGGAAATTTTGCGTTCAGATAGGCGCTTTACATCAATGGCATCGAAATAGGGTGCCAGAAGTCGCATGGTCTCTGGCAGAGGTTTACCTTCATAAGCCAGTTGATAAGGCAAATGGAGCAGGAAGAACAATCTTGGTGAGCTGAGAAACACGACATGTTTGCCGCCATATTTTTCCGGTTTATCATAGGTGGTGCCAGCGACCACAACGGTACTCTGTGCTGTTTTGACCACCGCCGCATGGCTCGCCATGACAGCTATCGACAACAACAGCGAAATATAGACATGGAAGAAAATGATGAATATGCAGCTGGCTCGCTCGACAAAATGACGCAGACTACTGGTCGGGGGCATCACACCTCGATAGCATCGCAGCACAAAATCCGCCCATATCAACCCGAAACCGATACAGATAAAAGGCATGGTACGCCCGTCCGTGTGGTGAATTGCACACATTGGAATCATCGCCAACAGTGCGCCCAATAGACCGAACTGACTCAGAGGGCTGTTCTTCACGTAGCGAAACAGCACCAGGGCACCGATCACAATAAGCAGGGAGGTCAGTTTGGACGTCAGGTCGATCCATGGCAGCGACATACCCTGATCAATGGAATCAGCCACAAAGACCTGCTCGAAGATGATTATCGGTACTGTCGCTACTACCTTACTAAGGAATAACATGGGGTCCAGGACGGGGTCAATATAGTGGTCGATATTGGCCGCGCCATAGCCGAATTTTGTGTAGGCTATTCGCCATGCCACAATCAGAATGCCATAGGGTACGAGAGAGAAAAGACGTTTGATAAAGGATGCTTTATCCAGCAAAAGTGCATAGGCAAATAAATAGGCGATGGTAGAGATTCCAGCTTCAGCGGACAACACTGCCAACAGCAGACATACCACTGCCAATACCAAAAACAGTTGATTTTGTTCCGAGCGCCAGCGGTGATGAAACAAGATCGTTGACACTACAAATAAAAACGCCAGCACCACATTTCGGCTAGCTATCCAGGCCACGCCAAAGTTTGCGCTGGCATCGGCGATAATAAATAAAATAAACAGATTTTTCAGCGCACGATCGTCAGTCAGGTAACTGACGCAGCGGTACAAAATAAAAATGCTGATTAAATAGAATAAAATGGATTCCAGATACATAGGAGTGGCGTTTTTGCCCCAGACCTGATAATCAAATAAATGGGTGATCGATGCGACAGGGCGGAATAAATGCAGGCGGGCTCCGTCATTGGTCCACCAGGGCACTACACCGAATTCCTTGAGGTTCTTAACAAGGTCTTGCTTGTCATCAAAAAAATTAAATTGATTGCCAACTTTAAAGAGCCATTCCGGAGATTCCGGTACGAGGATAAGCTTCTCCTTCTGCAGAATTTCATTGTCCGTAAACATGGCCCACTGCATATAGTCGTCAAGGCTAAAATTCCACGCCAGTAAAAACAACTTTGGCACAATGGCGAGCACCAGTACCCAGGTAAAAAATGATTTGTTTTGAATAAAGTTGAAAATAAGCTGATTGGGAAATGTGGCGCCCTTGATCTTAGCTTGGTTATCCGTCATATCGAACAAACCTCTTGGGCTTTTTTGTTTTCTTTCGCTGAATAGTTAATAATCATAACAATCGCTCAGCTTGTATAACCTACTTTCTAAATAACCGTCGGCAATGCTGGCCAATTCTATTCTACAGTTTTCATTAAATTGATTTTTAGCATGGTTGTTTAAGAACTCTAGCTGGGCAGGCCAGTCTGCAAAATAGTTAATTTCTCTTTGTTTCATATAGATATCTAACGTTGCATCCTTGATTGTATTGTAGGCATCGCGATTTACCACGCCGTCAATATTCACGACGTTGATATTTTCAGGTGAAAAGTAATTGAGCGCACCTGACTGCATTGCCGCAACATTACTGTTGGGAGGGATTTGAGGAAGCATATAGAGGCTAATGTCACGATATCCCTTTGGCCCATATAGATTATGTGCTAGAAGCGGGACAGTTTCAGGCTTGCTAAAAAACAGATACTGGCTAGCCAGTGACAGGGGAATTAATAATAAAATCACTGCCCGATAGAATTTTCCTGCCTCTTGTTTGTATGTACATGCGATTGACATAATTAGAGCTATATAAACCCAGTAGAAATATCTTTCAAAGAACCAGTATGCGGGTAAATAAAAGGTATAGAAAAACAATAATGGCAGTGCGCTTAACATGATGAGTTTAAACTCTATTGCTAAAGACTTATTTTTCAGCCCTATAATGACAGAGTAGAAAGATACGATGAGGATTGTTACGCGAAAAGGCAGTGAAATTATCAAGGGCATATTGGGGATCGAAAATACATCAGCGAGCTTATATAAACTGAGTAACGGCAAAAAACCGGAATATGGATCATTCGTAATGACCAGATCGATTAATTGTTTTACCGCCTTACCGCTTTCGGGAAGGACACTGCCATACTCCAGATAGAGATATATCCACCAAGGAGATATGGCAAGAACTGCAGTGCTCGCTACCCGGATAGTAGAAATTAACCCAAATGCTCTCAGGCAATACAGGCCAGTGATCATCACGATGAAAACACTGTCAATCCGGGCAAGTAGTGCAAGGGTGCATAGAAGGCCAAGAAAAACTTCATTCAATAAAGATGAAGAAGTCTTCATGCGATAAAGTTGTAATATAAGAAGTAAGCAACATAGGCCACTCAGGGAAGTTTCAAGGCCATTTAGGTCATTTAGAATAATACCCGGGGCGATTGCAAATAAGCCCATGCCGAGTCTGGCTGATGAATCATTTGCCAGAGAGAATAATAATAAGCCAATTACGATAGTTGAAAGTGCACCAAAAATTGACGATATACAGACGGCGAGAGTTACTAATAGTTCTTTATCTGTCGTAAAAGCAAATAGGGGAATCTGAAAAAGTGTGATTAAGGGTTGAAAACCACTGGTTGAGACAATGCCATCTACAGAAGGGATTCCGTCCGCATAAATATTCTCGGAAATTGCCAAAGTGTAGTAGGTATCGTCTGGGAGAAAGATTCTATCGATGTATGAAATATCCTGAAAAGCTATAAGCAAACGGATTGCTAAAGCTAATAGAAAAAATGCAAAAATCTCTTTACGATAATTATATTTAATTTGCGGCACTATATTCATAGAAGCGCGCTAGAATAATATTCTTCAAAACGATACCCTAGAGTGGGTAGAGGCTGTATACAGTCCTACCTGACGGCGAATGTTAATTATTATTTGTTTCACTATGTTCGTTAGTAATCATAAAGCGATTCTTACTACCTTTCAAATATCTTATCAATATTTCTGTTGTTTAGCGGACGCTGAAAAAGGCTAACAACCTGACAAACAGTGAAAAAACACCATGTGAATGCACGTTAATATGATTTTCTCCCCGCCCCAACCTTCTTGACTAACTCATTCCAAAACACCCGTTCTTGCCATTAGGGCAAGCGATTTCGTGGTCCTACTTTGAGACCGAGTTTGCTGTGTTGTATGCCGTAAAAGGCAGGTTGGTCAAACCGATTCGCTTTAATGTTGGATTTACAATCTTAAAACACCTGGAAATTCATAGAGATAGCGTAATAATTGATCGTTTAGTTAAAAAAACCTATTGCCATGTTTTCTGTGGCGAAGTCTAACGTCAGTGGCAGTTTCCCAGAGATCCGACAGGCTCCTAGGAAACCCAGTCGAACCGTGCGATTCGGTAGATATTTTTAGGATTGTCCTCGTATTCTAAAAAAGCTGCCTAATCAGACTCAGTGGGTTTATCTAGGTTTTCGTCATATCTTTCCTGCTTAAAAGAATTCTTCACATGGAAAACTTCATGATCTTCACTGTATTTTACTGCATGATTACGTTTGCGGTGTAGCTCAAGCACGGCACGATTAGAGGGTAGTATTTCTGAATAAAATCCCTCAATGCCTTGTTTTTCAGCATACTCTTGCAGCTGTGTTAACAGGTGATCAGCAATGCCTTGGCGTCGGTATTCTTCGTGAACGACAACAGCCGTTTCTGCAAAGTTGCGCCGTGGATTCAAGGTGTAGCGAGCCACTCCAACCAATTGTTCACCTTGGTCTACTTTTTCAAACGCTGCCAATGCCATCTGGTTTTCATAATCCACGCATACTAGGGAAGCGGCTTCGTGACGGCTAAGCTGCTTTTTGGAATTGAAATGACGGTTATACACGGTTTCCGGTTTATGACTATAGAAAAACTCCTGCACTGTTCTTTCGTCCGTTACTTTCATGGGACGGATCATTAAATTATGATGTTTGAATTGATGCCAGTGCTCCAGGTCCTCCGGATATTTGCGATAATCCTGTTGCAATACTTTTTCATCCTGGAAAACATACTGACGTTCGACCATGGACTGGAGTAATTCCGAACGAAAATCTGGGTGTGCAATCGATATTAACGCCAGGGCGCGCTCGCGAATGGTTTTGCCATGTAAGTAGGCTGATCCATATTCGGTCACCACATAATGCACATCGCCCCGACTGGTAACAACGCCAGCCCCCTCATCCAATGTTGGTACAATCCGGCTGACTGTGCCTTTTAATGCGGTGCTCGGCAATGCGAGAATGGGCATGCCGCCTTTGCTAAGCGCTGCGCCACGAATAAAGTCAACTTGCCCACCAATGCCGGAATAAAATTTATAACCGATGCTGTCTGCACAGACCTGACCAGTCAAATCAACCTGCAGGGCTGAATTAACCGCAACCACTCGGTCGTTTTCGGCGATAACACGTGGGTCATTGACTATGTCGGAGGTTAGAAAGCGAACAGCAGGATTGTCATCAACGAAATCGTACAGTTCGCGGCTTCCCATCGTGAAGCTGGTGACGATTTTTCCTGGCTGTACTTTTTTGTATCGATTAGTGATGTTGCCATTTTTGATCAGTTCGAGCACACCGTCACTGAACATTTCAGTATGTATGCCCAGATCATGTTTGTCGCCTAGAAATTTCAATACAGCGTTAGGGATATTACCAATACCCATTTGCAGGCAGCTACCGTTTTCTATAAGACGCGCTATATGAAAACCAATGCGCATGGCTGTCTTGTCCGGTTCAGTGACGGGGATTTCCAGTAGCGGAGTATCAACTTCGACAAGATAATCTATCTGATCCAGATGGACTTCTGTATGACCAAAGGTACGAGGCATATTGGGATTGATTTCAGCAATCACCAGGTCTGCACTTTCCAACGCAGCTCTTTGGATATCGACATGGATGCCCATGCTGCAGTAGCCATGTTTATCGGGAGGAGACAATTGCAGTAGTACGGCTTGGCAACGGCGCTGTCCGCGCTTGATTAAATCTGGAATCTCACTTAAAAAAATGGGTGTGTAATCGGCTCTACCCTGGCTAACAGCCTTTCTGACATTGGCGCCAATAAAAAACGCGTTATGACGGAAATGATCGACATACTTCGGGTCAACATAATCTGCCCCGCCCAACGTTAATAAATGCACCAGTTCTACGTCATGCATATCACGGTAATTTTCACACAGTGCATCCACGAGTGATTGTGGTTCAGCGCAACCGGAACCGACCAGTAATCGGGTACCGGATCGAATGTGAGACACGGC
Organism: Gammaproteobacteria bacterium; assembly: GCA_003353945.1. GTDB lineage: Bacteria > Pseudomonadota > Gammaproteobacteria > Pseudomonadales > PIVM01 > PIVM01. The sequence goes on along the minus strand of PIVM01000061.1, from coordinate 20,579 downwards.
CTGTTGGGCTGAGACGCATTTTTTCTTGTACAGTTTTTCGATGTTCATGTGTATTCTTTATTACCCTCTGGTGACTGAGTTGCTAGCGCGGTGGTTCGTTTATGGTGCATCAGGGATGACTCTTTCTGTTATCTGATTTTTTGACAATACGGTTGATAATAATTACTCTCTACAAACGACAGTGTAGTTCAATATCGAACTGTTGGAAGGTGAGCTTGATGATAAGGCGAGTCAGTTTATATGCAGTTTTCGGTAAAGTGATTTGGAGTAATTTGATAGGCGAGGGGGCAGAGATTTAATCAAAGCGGCGCGGATGTAAGATTCGGGCCGCTAGGGGGGAGTGGTTAGTTGGTTGCAAAATCGGTGATTTCAGCGCAACCATTCCGAGATTTTTGCAGATAATTGTCGATAAATACGCCTTGAGCCTGTGCTGAAGAAAGCACTTTCTGTTCGATTTCGGCAATCAAAGCAGGATCCTGGGTTCTGGTTAGAATATCCATGCCTTGCAAAACCGGAAGGGTACTGCCGTCGCTGAAGCTTCGGCAGAAATAAAGCGCCAAATAGTCCACTGGCTCAGAGCCTCTGGCGATCATTTTCCAAGGGGTTTCAAGTAGCTCACCTAGACTACCCGCATCGGGTTTGGTAAATAGCATCTGATACGGTGTGTTGAGGTCAATCATGGTGTTTATTCCCGTGAATGAACCGGTAGGATTGATCCAAGTACCGTTTTCCTCAAAGGTGGCCTGGCCGGGCTGTGATTCCAATGGTTTGAAATATTGTTGTGGGCATTGACCATTGGCCCAGGTGGAACCGTTAGGTTCCATGGTGGTGCCGACCACGTACCATCGTCCGGTGAGATCATCCGGTGTAATAAAATGTCCAAGGTCTTGATGGTAGCTAATGCCTGCAGGATCGCCACAGTACATGGGAGGTGGCATACAGCTTGATATCAGAAGTAACGAACCTGCTACAGCAAGGCCTATACAGCTAAGAGTTTTTTTCATTGTGTGTCTCCAGATTATTATCGTTATGCGGGCAGGTGGTTTCATGCTTTAACACCCATTACCTTAGTCCGGGTTTCTCACAAGACGGCAGTTCGAGTTTTGTTTTTTTACTGGTCACTTAGTGCAATTTGCCTATTTCGCTCGAAACTGGTTCTGACACTCTGTAAAGCATTTTACTCGGTCACGGGTATACCCAATACCTGGTTTCCTCCTAAAATCCCATACAAAGCGCCAGCCCTTACTTTCAAGGCGAAATCCTTGTGAGAAGTCCGCACTAGAGCTACCAATAAGCGGCACATGGCATTCCGATATTATGGAACGAACGGTAGTATATTTCAATGCGCGATAAAGATCCCAATCTAAATAGAAAAAAGTAAGCAATCAAACGATATGCATATAGATTCGGCGCTTAAACCGGAAAACTGATAGATATTAATTGAAGGTGTGTGTACGGTGTTGATTTTACGTGATTTTATGTTGAATTCATTTAGGCAGGATGGAAAGGACTGTAGGGCTTTGGAAATAAAGCATTGTCCTGAGATTGGGGGAGAATATTGGTTCAACTTCACCAGCAGTAGGCGTATCAAGCGAGACGTATCAAGGGGCGCATGGTGAGTTCGTGTAACTTTTATATACATGGTCTTTAGTAGAGACAACGCAATGGAAGAGCTAGACGCTTGTTATTTAGTGTTAGATCAAGGTGGTCATGCCAGTCGGGCTGTCATTTTTAACAGTCAGGGGCAGGTGTTGGACGTAGAAGAGCGTGCTGTTCGTACCCTTTGTGCATCCCAGGAAACTATCGAACAGGACCCGATTGAGTTGGTGTTGACCTTGCGAGAGGCTGCCAAGACAGTGGTTGCTCGCCTATCGAAGAGTAATCAATCGCTACTGAAATCGGCCGCCCTGATTTGTCAGCGTTCCAGTATTGCCGTATGGAATCGTAACACGTTTGAACCGCTCTACAACGTAATCAGTTGGCAGGATCGTCGAGCTGCAAACTGGTTGGACGAACTGTTACAGAAACAATCCGGTTTAGCTCAACAAATTCATGAACGGACGGGTTTGATTCCCAATGCACATTTCGGTGCCAGCAAAATACGCTGGGTCTTGGACAATGTGCCTGAGGCGGGTGAAGCACTGAAACATCATCAATTGTATTGCGCGCCACTGGCAGCTTATCTGGTGTCGCAGCTGACAACACAGCGGCGAGTGATGCTGGATGCAGGAAATGCGTCACGCAGCATGCTATGGGATATTGAACGACTGTGTTGGGATGATGACTTACTGACTTGTTTTGGTATTCCCGCCAGCGTACTACCTAGCGTGCACCCTACTCTTCATGAATACGGGCAGCTTGATCTTGGTCGATGTCAGTTACCTCTAAGTTATGTCAATGGTGATCAGAATGCTGCATTTTTTGCCTATGGTGCCATGCAGCGACACACTGCCTATATCAATATGGGTACGGGAGCATTCTGTGCAGTGCTTAATGAGAAAGTTAGGAGTGATCGCTTACTGAAAACACTGGCATTGTGGAATACGGTCCCAGTTGTGTTATTGGAAGGTACGGTCAATGGTGCGGCCTGTGCGTTAGACTGGGCTGCACAGGAGCTGGGAGTGAGTATTGATTATGCGTTGCTGGATCGGACTTTGGAGCAAGCAGCCAGGGTTGAGCATGGTCCTCTTTTTTTAAATGGTATTGGTGGTTTGGGTTCGCCCTACTGGTGCAGTGACTTTTCATCTCGCTTTATTGGAGGGGGTGATACCACGAGTCAATTGGTGGCAGTGGCGGAAAGTATTTTGTTTATGTTGCAAAAAAACATTGATCATATGTTAGAAATCGGTGTGCGGATTGACAAAGTGGTTGTGGGAGGAGGATTGTCTCGCTCATCGGCACTTTGCCAGTCGATGTCAGATCTCAGTGGATATCCGGTACATCGTTCACAGGTGGTGGAAGCCAGTGCAAGGGGAGCCGCTTTTCATCTGGCAGCTTGCCCAGAGGCATGGCATCACCGCAAAAGAGCAGCCGATTTTACTCCGCGCAATGAGTTCATAAAAGGTCGTTACCGATTGTGGTTAGATGAGATGGAGCAGCAATTGACAGGTTTTTAACACGCTTGTTTTGTGGTGTTTTCCAAGGCCCTAACAAGATAAGGATTATTGCTTATAGGGTCTTGTTTTGAGAGCACTTAGATATCATGTCGCCAATAGAAAATGTCTCTATGTAGTTAACGTGGCGTTTGTGCAGACGTAGAGCCAAACTGGAATTTCCAATTTCATAAATCGCAAGTTTACCGTGTGGGATATCCAAATCACCACTTCTAGGAAGCAAGTCAACGTTAGCAAAAATAAAGCTTGGTGATAAGGATTCCAGTGTGGGGCTGAAAACCTGCTGCCACTCTGAAATAATTAAGCCAATATTTTGCCATTGCATCTGTTTAGCCAGCTGAATAACTTCCAGTGAAAAACTGATTAGAGTAACGGTATTGGATAGCTTCGACAATTTCTCAATCAGATATGAGACCACGTTTTGTGCAGAATGCTGTTCCAGACTCACGCGCTTTATTTCAACAAAGCAGTGGACTTCGGGGTGCTGCTGCATTAACGAAATAAAGTTGTCGAGTGTGGTAATACGTTCTAAATGAAATTTGTCTGCAAATCGTTTTGGTTCGTGCGCGCTAAAGTTGCTTAATTCCTCCAGACTGTAGTCGCCTACCACACCTCGCCGGTTACAAACACGACCGAGATTGCGGTCGTGAAACAATACCGCCTCACCATCTTGCGAGAACTGCACGTCCATTTCAATATGTTGAGCGCCTGCTTCAATGGCTTTTTTCAAGGAAAGCAGGGTGTTTTCGGGATAGAGCTGCTGGTAGCCGCGATGTGCAATCAGTTGAAGCTTATCTGTAGGAGAGGGCACTTAGAATTTCCCTATTGCGAAGTTTTCAATTTGTTATTGAAGTATAGCGCGATTGGAGTGTGAACTAGAAAATTCTTCTGGAGTAATGGCGTATTTTGTTTGTCAAAAACGGCTTTGTCTAATGATCATTCTGAACAAGAGGGTTGTCTAACAATAAATGGGCAAAAAACACTCAATCATGCAGATTGAGCGTGGGTTAAACATAGCCAATGAAATCATCTGTTTGAATGAGTACAATACTGTACTTTGAAAATGGTGAAGGTAGGTGGGTGTTCAATAACAGGTATGGCAGTCATTAAACTAAGTAAGCCCTATAGTATGTCAAGAAACGATCTGGACGATGTGTTAAAAATGGTTGCCGATCGACTCCATAAGGAGGCAAAATTGGAACACAAATGGGAGGGTGATGTGATCAACTTTCACCGCCGGGGGGTGAAAGGAGAGCTGTATATCCGAGAGGCTCAGATTGATTTGGAAATTCGACTCGGTATATTGGCTTCGACCGTTGCCAGGCCGCTTAAACAGGAAATTGAACGATATATGGATGAGCTCATTTTGTGACACGAGGATTGCTCTCGAGGGTCGCTCATGCGGGGGGCTTAAAATGAGTGCTGTTGAATGGTCAGTTGAAGAAAAAGAAAAATTATAAAAAGCACCCTTTATTCATTCGGTCAATGATAAGGGCGGGTGGAAAATGCGGCAAAACAACGTCGCATTGTATGAATTACGCTGCAATTGCTTGATGAAATAAAGCAACAGGCACGTTCGTAAAAATAAAGAAACAGTTTTTAATAGCAGGCTTAGTTATGTTGAAAATTTGTTATCAGCCATATAAGTGGTTGATATATTTACCTTTAGTTTTCCTAAATACATTGGTGATGGGAGGCTGGGTGATTTTGCTGAGCTTTATCAATGGCTCAATTGCAGGTAAGTATGGAGCGAGCCCCTGGGCTCGAATGGCCCTGTTGGCAACGCCCGCTGCTGTCAGGATTCGAGGTGCGCAACACGTTGATGCTAAACAATCCTATGTGGTGGTGGCAAATCACGTCAGTCAATGTGATATTTTTGTATTGTATGGCTGGTTGGACCTTGATATTAAGTGGGTAATGAAGGCGGAGATGCGTAAGGTACCCGTTATTGGTGCGGCCTGTGCCGCTATGGGACACATCTTTATCGATCGATCCGATAGCGATGGCGCCATGAAAACACTGCGTGCGGCTAAAAAGACCTTGGTTGCGGGCAAGTCTGTCGTATTTTTTCCAGAAGGCACACGTAGCCGGGATGGGAAAATGTTGCCATTTAAGGCAGGAGCATTTGTCATGGCCAAGGATTTGGGCTTGCCCATTCTGCCAATCACTATAAAGGGAACTGGTGAGATTTTGCCAAGTGATACTCTGGACCTTTACCCAGGCATGGTCGATATGGTAATACATCCGGCCATCAGCACAGAGCGTGTTGCTAGCGCTGGGGTAAGGACGCTTATTAGGGAAGCGCGCAGCACGATAGCGGGTGCCCTGGAGGAGGAACGGCAGGCAGAAATTATTGCGGAAGGTAATTTATAAACAGGAGGGTGCTCCATGTATACTGGAATTGTTAAGGGTGCATATCCCGTAGTCCTCATCGAGCGTAGACAGGGGCTTCATACATTACATATCGAATTGCCCGAAGAATTATTGGAAGGCATAGAAACTGGCGCAAGTGTCGCTGTGGACGGCGTTTGCTTGACGGTTACTCAATTTGACAACAGGCAGTTGGTGTTCGATGTTATGCAGGAAACACTTGATCTCACTACTCTGGGACAGTTAAAGCAGGGCGGGCGGGTAAATATTGAAAGATCAGCAAAGCAGGGAGCAGAGGTGGGAGGTCATCCTGTGTCAGGTCATGTCGATGGCACTGTCGAAGTGGTATCAGTCGAGACGCCTGATAATAACTGCCTTGTTCATTATCGTATCGACACAAAGCATTTCAAGTATATATTTAAAAAAGGTTTTATTGCTCTCAATGGCTGTAGTTTAACGATTGCCGATGTTAATAAAAGTGACGCGACATTTACGGTGTGTTATATCCCGGAAACCTTACGTATGACAACCCATGGTGAAAAGCTGCTGGGTGAAAGGGTAAACTTTGAAATTGATCGTCAAACTCAAGTGATTGTTGAAACTGTTGAGCGCCTGCTGTCGGAGAATCCCCAGATTTTAAGCTCTCAGTAAGTGCTGCTTAAAATAAAGCATAACAGATGAGTAAAAGCATTTACCTCTGCTCACAAGGCATTGACGAAAACAAAAAATCCCAATAGAATGCGCGCTCTTTTGAATGGCAGTTATTGCCTCTTTGAAAGAGTATCAGCGGGAATAGCTCAGTTGGTAGAGCGCAACCTTGCCAAGGTTGAGGTCGCCGGTTCGAACCCGGTTTCCCGCTCCAAATCTTTACAAACGGAGCAGCGATGCTCCGTTTTTGTTTGTGCTTGCCAATAAAGCGAGTTTCTAGCTGTGATCTATCACTGCAGTGACTTGCAAATACCCACATCCGTACCCATATAAACCTACTTTACTCGCACCATAATGATGTCCAATGACGACTGCGCTGCATATATCAAAATTAAAAAAAATCTATGACGATGGTTTTGAAGCACTCAAGGGCATTGATCTCCATGTGCAGCAGGGCGATTTTTTTGCACTACTTGGCCCAAATGGCGCGGGTAAATCGACAACGATTGGTATCATCTGTTCTCTGGTCAATAAAACTGCCGGGCAAGTGGAAATTTTTAGCTACGATGTCGATACGCATTTTTCCGAGGCTAAACAACAAATTGGTATCGTTCCTCAGGAGTTCAATTTTAATAATTTTGAAAAGGTGAAAGATATTCTCACCACTCAGGCAGGTTACTACGGTATGCCCGCCAGCTTAGCTGAGGAGCGGGCAGAAAAGTACTTGAAGAAGCTCGGGATTTGGGATAAGCGTGATATTCAGTCCAGAAATCTCTCCGGTGGCATGAAACGGCGCCTGATGATTGCCAGAGCGCTGGTGCATGAGCCACGATTATTGATACTGGATGAGCCGACAGCGGGTGTGGATATTGAGTTGCGACGTTCCATGTGGCAGTTTCTGCAAGAGATTAATCTGGCGGGCACAACCATCATTCTGACAACTCACTATCTGGAAGAAGCTGAAAATCTGTGCCGAAACATTGCCATTATTGATCAAGGCCTCATTGTTGAAAACACCAGCATGAAAAACCTGCTGTTGACCCTGCAGAAGGAAACCTTTGTGTTGGATACACGCAACTCGGTGCAAAACGACCTTTCAATTGATGGCTATGATGTAAAACGCATTGATGAACATACACTTGAAGCATCATTGGAAAAATCACAAAATGTCAATGCCCTGTTTATGCAATTGTCTGAGCAAGGGATTGAAATAGCCAGTATGCGCAACAAGACCAACCGTCTTGAAGAGCTGTTTGTGGCACTGGTGAACAAACAGGTTGAGGAATAGCTGATGAGAGCGCATGAACAATTCATTGCCTTCAGAACTATCTTGACGCGTGAAATTCGCCGCTTTATGCGCATCTGGATTCAGACCCTTGTGCCTCCGGCGATCACGATCGTATTGTATTTCATCATTTTTGGTAATTTGATCGGTAGCCGTATCGGCACAATGGATGGCTTTGACTATATGCAGTTTGTTGTTCCAGGTCTGATCATGATGGCGGTGATCACCAATGCCTATTCCAATGTGGTGTCCTCCTTTTATGGCGCAAAATTTCAACGCAGTATAGAGGAAATATTGGTTTCTCCCGTACCGAACTATGTCATTCTCTGGGGGTTTGTTTTAGGCGGAGTTGCACGGGGATTGGCTGTCGGTTTAATTGTTACCGTGTTGTCGCTGTTTTTTGCCAGGCTGCATATTGAGCATGTCGGAGTAACGATAGCGATAGTCATTTTGACAGCCATTTTGTTTTCTCTTGCAGGCCTAATCAATGCAATTTATGCGGATAGTTTTGACGATATTTCGATTATTCCCACCTTTGTGCTGACGCCACTGATTTATCTGGGCGGCGTGTTTTACTCAATTGACTTATTACCGGATTTTTGGGCGGGCGTATCGAAACTCAATCCTGTTTTGTACATGGTCAATGCATTTCGCTATGGCGTCTTGGGGATATCAGATATCAATATCCTTTGGGCTTTTACTATGATCACGGGTTTTATAGTGGCTGCTTCCTGGTACAGCCTCTATTTGTTAAATACCGGTAAACGATTGCGTAGCTAAATAGTCTTATTTACTAAAAAACAGCATATTATGAGCAAGTCCCATACCCCACTAAATACGCCTTTAGGTAAACACAGCGAAGCTGTCAGTAAATACACGCCGACATTGCTATGTGGTATACCGCGAGCGCCAAGCCGAGAGCTGCTCGGTTTGCACGGTGAGCAGCTGCCTTTTGACGGTGTTGATATCTGGAATGCCTATGAACTGTCGTGGCTTGATACGCGGGGTAAACCTGCCGTAGCAATGGGGACTTTTCGTGTTCCCTGTCGTTCTCCTAATCTGATCGAGTCCAAATCGCTCAAGTTATACCTCAACAGTCTGAATCAATCCTGTTTTGATCGGAAAACGGATGTGCAGAAGCTGATAGAGGGGGATTTATCGGCGGTCGCAGGGGCAAAAGTCAATGTTGAACTGAAAACACTTGATCAAATGGCGATGGAACCAGTAAGTACCTGCGAGGGTGATTCTTTGGATCATCAGTGGGTTGAAACCAATTGTTATTGTCCAGAGCCCGCATTTCTGTGTTGTGTTGAAAACGAAGAGGTGACGGAAACACTCAATACGCATTTATTGCGCTCGCTATGTCCGGTGACAGGGCAACCGGATTGGGGGAGTGTCATTGTTCGCTACCATGGTGCAAAAATAGACCGGGTGGGCTTGTTGAAATATGTGATTTCTTATCGGGAGCACCCTGAGTTTCATGAGCAGTGTGTTGAACGATTATTCGTCGATATCATGGCCCGCTGTCAGCCAGAGAAGTTGAGCGTTACTGCCCGTTATTTACGTCGTGGAGGACTCGATATCAACCCGTTGCGGAGCAATTATCTTAGCGAAGCGGATAATACCCGCCTTGTTCGTCAATAGTGCTTTAATGACCGGTCTGTGCCAGCTCCGTAAAAATTCGCATATCCAAGCAATCTATACCATACTGTGAGTGATGTGAGTTGTATGGTAAAGCTAGCAGAAACAAAAGCTTACCGTATATTGATCATATAGAATATTATCGATAATAACACGGTTGCTCCTGAAATTTTTTCTTCCTACAGGAGGAAGCACAAAATGAGGGGCGGGGGCTTGGTATTAGGGAGAAATAACTGTGACTTTATGCGTAAAACAAGCGGCTGTTACTTGTTCCCGCAGAAGGATTTAGTTTGACCTTACAAATGAACAATAAAAGAGAGTTAAGCTGATAATGGAGTCGAGCATGATGGCATATGCAATGGGGGAGTTAGCGCTTCTACTCTTGTGTATTTGTATCTACTTGCTGATGCATATTCGCAGTTTAAAAAGCCTGATTGCCAAGCTTGAAGAAAAAATCACATCGTTGCGCAATACCATCGCTTTGACCAAGGAAAATGCCAAACAACTTATTCAGGACGCACGCGGCCTTGATGCCAAGGCTTATGTCGATTATATCGAAGATCAATTGGAGAATACGCGTAATTATCATCTGGAACAATCACCAGATAAAGACATTGTTCTGGATCTGGATATCGAAGTGTCCATTGAACGACAAGCCGCCGCTTTACGTCATGCTTTTCTGATTGCTGAGAAAGAGGCAAATTACGCTGGTGATGAAGATGAACCGAGTTGGGAGGTCATACGGCTAAAACTCGAACAGATCATCAGTTTTTACGAGCATGCATTTAGTCAGGAGGAAGGTGAGGAGCTTGGGGAAAAGTTAGAGGGTGAAGCAGAAGAAGAAGTAACAGCAGATGAGCCGGTTCCAGAAGATGCGGCACCGAGCGAAGAACTAAATCGCTTGCAGGAAGAACTCAACAACTACAAAAAACGTGTCGACAATCTGGAGAAATTCAAAAAGCTGTTTTTTGATATGGAAAACAAGTGGGATACGGCCAGAAAAGAGGCACAAGGTTATTATGATCAGTTGAAAGCCATGGCCGCAAAAATGGAAAGTGGGGAGGATTTCAATAATGTGCTGGACAGTTATTCCCGATCTTATGAGCTTTTTGATGATTCTTTTGCTGAAGGACGGAGTATTGAAGGTGGCAGTGTCCGGGTTGAAGACAGCATTGATGATCAAACAAGGCCTGTGGGCACTACACAGATTATTGTTTCTAATAAAGAGGAAGTGGAGCGTTTACGTTCCATGATGTACAACCAACATGAAATTATTTCGGAACTCAAACGTCAACTCCGTGAGAGTGAATCGGAAGAGGATAAGGCGCAGATTGTTGATAATATGACAGAGGAGCTGGAAAAACAGGAGCGTTTTCTCAAGGAATCTGAAACCTGTATACAGTTGTTGGAAGAGGAACTGTCAGCGGCTCATAAGGAGGCAGAACAGTTGTCGACTGAGCTGAAAGCGCTGAAAGCCGGTGGTGTTGATGGGGCGGTTGTTTCAAGTGGTGGGCGCAACGAGGAAGAAGTCAATGAGATGATAGAAGGTTATGTGAGTGAAAGTCGTGAAATGCTTAACTCCATTTCGATTCTTGAGCAGGAAAATCAACAGTTAAAAGATCAGTTGGCTATGGGCGATATTGGTGGCGAGGCCAGTAGTGAAGAAGCCAATACTTTAAGAGACAAACTGTCGGAAGTGCAGCAGGAATTGCTGAATCTTCAGACCCAACATATCGAGTTGGAAGAACGTTATATCGAACTGAAAACAAGTATGATGTAAAACGTTTTGTTCGGAGTTCATTTGGCTTCATCATAGAAAGTAAAAGCGGATCAATTATTATTGTTGTGATCGATCTCATCGGGCTAGAATAATAATTGTTGCCCCGTATTATTGTTAAAAACGCTGAGAAAAAATGAATGTTCCAACTAGGCAGGCTGGAATAGATCTGATATCAAAAAACGTCAGTGACCAAAAAGTCAGGTACTTTGATAGCGCGACCGGCTCTTTGTCAATCACCGGTATCACGTCGTTCCGTTAGCTCATTTTGATTAACCGTCACCATAACACTTTTTTTCGCTTATTGGAGTCAACCATATCACGTTCAGGTTTCCCCAAGACGTTTACAAGCTTTGTTCAATGCTGTGCTCCTTTTTCAGGAGCTTATAAAAATCACATTGAGCACAACTCTTCTCCTTTTCTGCCACGGTTCCCTGAATACTGCCGCCACAAAAAAAGTGCCCGCAATATAGGCGCAGCCACGACCACCATTCCTGCCACCGCAGTAACCGTCAGCTTCAGTAGCGGTTGCGGCAGGTCAAACACCTAACTCAGCTACATAATCCTAGACGTCATGTATCGACCTGCCCAACAGTTTATTGCCATCTTGGGCACCACTTTATCTATTCATTTATCTGGCGAACCTGCATTACGCTACGTCCACTCTCGAGGCCACTGAATTGCGTGTTGCTGTATCAACCATGAAAAATGACATCGTCTGCACTAACGCGGCTGACTGGCTTGAAAGTTCCTCGGTGGTTGCGGCCATTTCTTCAGCCGATGCGCTATTTTGCTGTACGACTTTGTTAAGCTCTTCAATGCCTTGGGCACTTTGCTGAAAACCCAGTTCCTGCTCCTTGCTGGAGGCATCAATTTCTTCAATCAGCTGCGCAGTGTTTTGTATCTGAGGAACGATATTGGTAATCAAATTACCTGCATTGGCCGCAATTTCAACACTTGATTCAGCCACGCCCTTAATCTCATCGGCCGAGGTTGCACTGCGTTCAGCCAACTTGCGAACTTCATCGGCCACTACCGCAAATCCCTTGCCATGTTCGCCGGCACGTGCAGCTTCAATTGCAGCATTCAGTGCCAATAGATTGGTCTTGTAAGCGATGTCATTGATGAGGTCGATCTTTTCAGCAATGGACTTCATGGCGGAAACGGTTTCATTTACGGCGATGCCGCCCTTTTCAGCATCAACAGAGGCCTTTGAGGATGTTTTGGCTGTCTCTTGGGAGTTTTCGGCGCTCTGTGACACGATGGCGGCCATCTCTTCCATAGAGGAAGAAAGCTGCTCAACTGTGGCGGCCTGTTCGCTGGCACCTTGCGAAACGGATTGCGCTGTGGTGGAGAGTTCACCGGCGCCAGTAGACACATTAGCGGCGGCAGAATTGACTTCAACAACAATTCCTTTCAGCCGTGACACCATTTCGCGCAAGGCAACGGCCAGTACGCCCAGTTCATCTTTTTGATCTATGTCGATATCACTGGTCAAGTCGCCACTGGCAACAGTTTTGGCAAAGCTGACACACTTCTCAAGAGGAATGGTTATGGCGCGGATGACCTGGAAGCTGATGATTAGCCCGATAACAACAGCCGCAACGGCCAAGGTGATGACGAGTGTTTTGGTCATCGCGACAGTTTGGGTATTATTGTCTTGGCGAACGTTCATCAGTGCCGTCTCTTCCGCACTGAAATCGGCCATTATCTCCCTGAACCTGTCAAAGTATTGCTTGCCTCGTGCTTCGCCAACCAGATCAGCCATATCGTCCATTGTTTTGGCATCGCCGATTTCACGACGCAAACTGATCATCGGCTCGACGATCTTCTCGCGCCAATCACGGATGGTCTGCCTGATCTCGCCTAATAGTTGGGCCTGAGCAGGGTTATCGCTGACGGTTTTCTGAAGATCTGACAGGATTTTATTAAAACGTTCATTACCTGCATTATAGGGGGCGAGAAATGCTTCCTTACCCGCAAGCAGATAACCGCGCATACCGGTCTCCATATCCACTGCGGCAGCAATAATATCATTCGCCTGCCCAATCACTACATAGGTATGGGTGACCCATTCTTCATTTTGTTTCAATACACTGAGCAATTTTTCAGATTGTCGATCAGACAGTTGCCCGCTATTGAGTTTCTTAAACGCGGCGGTGAAATCTTCCCGGCGTTTGTTTAATAACGATTGCTCACGATTAATAAATGTCTGGATTTGCTGGCGGAACTGATCAAAGTAAACCTTACCCTTTGCTTCGCCCACCAGACTGGCCACATCATTCATGGTCTTGGCATCACCAATTTCTCCGCGCATTGCAATGGTCGGCTCAGTGACTTTGCTTTCCCACTCGTGCATGATCGCATCGACCTCATCGAGGCGTTTGACTTGCTTGAGGTTATCATTCACGGTCTCTTTCAGAGCATCGATTTTCGCGTGTAAAGCCTTTTTCCCCGATTGATAGGGAGCCAGAAAACCATCTTTGCCAGAGAGCAGATAGCCCCGCATCCCGGTCTCCATATCCACTGCCGAGCCCACAATACTGCTCGATTTTTCAAGCACTTTATGGGTATGCTCCACGCTCCCGTAGGTGCTGACCAGCGTATTGATATTGCCATACACCACAACACCGAGAATCACCATAAATATTAGTGGGATAAAACAACCTGCAATGATTTTGGTTTTGACGTTTAAGTTTGTGAAATTCATAACTGCTGCCTCACTATTTAACTCAACCAGATTCAGGTTTTAATAAAACTCCTGACGCAAGCCGCTTATAATGCGTGTTAGTATGGCGCATGCAATACAAATTGATGCAAGAATATGACGCGATTATCTGTCAGAATATTCTGACGGAGTGAGTACACATTTTTTGTGTTATTGGAATTTTAAATCAGAGAGATATTTGCCGAGTCTTCAACCATCAATGTGGTTTACTGCTCTTTGTTTCCTTCTAAAACGCATTAAAAGTGAGTCGAATCCCTGTTTTCTCAGCGCTGTGCGCCTCGCTCATATTACATAACGGGCAGTAGTAAACCGTGTTACTCCCTGTCCTTAGCGCTGAGCTGAGGCTTGTCAGACAATTCGCTTATCAGATCACTCAACAGATACCGGCAAGAAAACAGTCGCAGCACAACATGGCTGTTAATGGGTACCTCCGCTCGTTTAATCTGTTGCAAATAGCTTTTCAGTTCCAGCGTTACTTCAACAATAGCGTCAAGTTTCAACTGGCGTGCTGGCGTGAAGATGTTTTCCAGCAGATTTATGATGTGCGTTATCGCATCATAATCACGGCCACGTTTATCCACACCAATAATGGCCTCATCCATGCTTTGCAATGAGTATTTTGATAGCTCAACAAATGAAGCCAGATTCAACGGTGTTGGACATTTATTTGGTGATGGCGTGTTCCTCATACGTAACTCACTGAATTGCTTTTAGGTTAGTTATACCTGTTAGTATTATGTTTTTGCTCAACCTCTCTGCTTTCGGCGCATAACACTGTTCGTTAGGTTAGTATTTCTCGTATTCAAATAAAAAAAAGCAGGAATATTGCGCGATATTGAGTCAGAAAAATCCTACACACAACGTCATGTCTTTATGGAAATTTGTCTGCACAATTTTGTGGAATGTTAACTCACTGAAAAGGGGAGGTTTTTTATGGCAGGGCGGAACGTTTCGTTCTGTTTTAGGTGTCTGACGGTAAGCAAATGATGATTGCCACATTACTTTTAATATTGAAAAAAACTGTCTATTCGTTTTTGTTGCTCATGAAACCGCTTTTTACGTTTGTCAGTATCTCAATCGCTTCATGTGCTGCAATATCTTTATGTAATTACTCCATTTCATTTATATTTGCTGCGTTATTCTCCTGCATCAACTGTGCAAGTCTTCTCTGCAGCGTAGACAGTGTGACATGAGTATGCACGCGAGCGAGCAACTCCTCTTGCAGAATCGGTTTGGAAATATAATCCACAGCGCCGAGCTTATAGGCTGTGGCTTTATCTCCAAGTTCATCCAGTGCGCTGATAAATATGACCGGAACATCCCTTGAATATTCATCTTGTTTCAATCTCCGGCAGACTTCATAGCCGTCAATGTCCGGCAGTCTGATGTCGAGTAAAATCAGATCCGGCAGTATGGACTGCACTGACCTCAAGGCAATTGATCCATTAGGCGCAGGACGAACCTTGTAGCCGTTTTCGATCAAAATGCTGGATAAGTATCGGAGGTTATTGGGGTTATCATCAACAATCAGTATGCTGCCCCGGCTATTATTTTCCGCGTTGATTAGGTTTGTGCTGTTTTCCATCTATAAGCCCTTTCGCATCACCATTATTTGAATTCTTAAGTACCACCCAACCCATCGTCCCGATCGCCTGCCGCCTGTAAAAGAGCCAATATTTTTTCGTATTTGAAATCCTGGATTAAGCGTTCAAAATCAGCTGAAACGGAAGCGTCAATTCTCCCAATCTTTTTGACCGCACTCATCATCAGGTCAACATCAAGATCTATTATTGCCTGTTCCAGTGCCACTCGCATTTCCTTCGGCAATTTGGGCACGGTTCAATTATAGCGTATTTTGGGTAGCAATCAGACACACTTTTGCCTACCAATTTAACAGCATGATAAAATCTGTCGAAACTTAGTAGGATCAGCTAGGCCGCACGCCTAAAACGAGAATACCCGAGCATCTCAAGCCAGTGCGGATGGGATTTTCCCGTGAGTAATTCTGCTGGTGATCTACCTTGGCGACTTGGATGGTTTCTCTTATCAAACGGTTTGTGATTTAGAAAGAAACGCAACAAATCCAAATAGCCATGCCCGATATCTTGTCGTAAACAAAAGTAGGTTCTCAGTCGGTTATTGAGATTCTCAACCATCGAACTGGTTCGCTCTGTACTCGTCAACGCCAGAATGACAGCATCTTCGCGAGCTTTTCAGTGCCATCATCACCGATGATGCGCTCCGGATTAAATTGTTGTTGTTCTAGATCCATGAAATGAATACCCCAGGTATCTCTATCACGTTGTTCTTCTTGAGCAAGAAGGTAACAATATAGAGAGGGGATATCGATGCCGGCAAGAACTGGTTTATTGTGGTGGAACAATTCATCATGAGCGGCTAGTTTTACCTCAGAGAGATCTTTTTTATCATTCTAAATAATGGCGGTTTGTTGCGCCTTGATGGAAATATTATGGATAGATGAATGGGCAATGTCATAATCTAAGACATCTTTTATTATTTTTTGTGCACCACGAAAAGATGCTCTGCCGTGAAGCATTAAGCAAAGAGAAAATTGCTCAATCCATACTTTTGTTACCGGCAGGTTAAAGAGCACTTTGTTGTCATCAGGCTCATTATCCATGAAGGCTTTATCGATAGCATTCGCCATTTTAACGCGTTGCTTAGCGATGAACTTACGGCTCACATTCAGTTGATTAGATATGGCAGTGTCGGTATGGTTGTATTTGCTGGCCTGTAAAGCGATGCTTTTTCTTTGAAGATTAGTCATTTGTTTAGCGGGAAAAGGTGTAATCGTAGAGTGTTCCAAAGCAAACGTATCCTTATGTGTGCGGAAGAAATGCTGCGATTATATCAAAGATGGGCAGCTTATGAATTGGTTGGTTAGTGCGCAATATGTTTGGCTTAAGTGCAGAGGACTGATGTGAAAGGTGTAACCCTCATTTGAACCACGCCCTTATTTTCTTTTGGATTTCCCGAACCGTAATACTAATAGATCACCTAAACCAGCAACGAATACATTTCGTAGCTTCAACGAGAGTAAGTTCTTATTTCTCACAAGGTAGAGGTTTGTGCAGTATGCAGGGTGCAATAAGTTTGTGCATTGCACCGATTTTACGTATTTTCAATGGCACCCAAAACACTCGCTTCGCTTATGCTGTAGGCTCCGCAATGTGCAAGCTTATTGCAAACTACTCGCCCGGTTTCCAACCTGAGGTGATTGGATAACGACGATCACGACCAAAGCCACGTTGGCTGATTCTCACACCAACGGGTGCTTGGCGACGTTTGTACTCATTGATGTCCACTAAACGCAATATCCTGCGAACGACATCAGGTTCAAATCCTTCGGAAATAATGGCTTCCGCGCTGTAATCCTGTTCAACATACAGTTCTAGAATCTGATCCAATACCGAATAAGGGGGCAGAGAGTCCTCGTCTTTTTGGTCTGGCGCCAACTCTGCCGAGGGGGGGCGGTCAATAACGCGCTGAGGTATGACGGGCGATATTGAGTTGCGGTATACAGACAACTCAAATACCAACATCTTTGGTACGTCCTTGAGCACATCAAAGCCTCCGGCCATATCACCATAAAGAGTTGAATAACCCACAGCCATCTCACTTTTATTACCAGTGGTCAGCACTAGATAACCCTTTTTGTTGGAGATTGCCATCAACAAAACACCCCGACAACGCGCCTGCATATTCTCCTCGGTGGTATCACGCTGGGTATCTTTAAATTCTTCTTTCAGCGCTCCCATAAAGGCATCAAACATCGACTCAATGGAAATAGAGCTGTAGTTAACGCCCAGTGCTTCCGCTTCTTCGGCCGCATCATCCTTGCTCATATCTGACGTATAACGAAATGGCATCATTACCGCTGAAACTCGTTCAGCTCCCAGGGCATCAACCGCAACTGCCAGAGTAAGAGCGGAATCTATGCCTCCTGACAATCCCAACACCACGCCGTTGAAACCATTTTTGTTGACGTAGTCCCTCACCCCAAGTACCAATGCCTGGTATACGCTGGCATGGAGATCAAGAGCGGGGCTAATTTCACCAGAAAGAATTTGGCAGCTATTGCCATCAAAACTACATTCCACAGGGTATTGTCCAGAGACAAAGTTTGGGGCATGGACTTTGACTTCTCCTTCGGCATCCAGTGCCATCGAGCCGCCATCAAATACCAGCTCATCCTGCCCACCTATCTGATTGACATAAATCACCGGCATGGCACCTTCGCGACAACGCTGTGCGACCAACTCCTGTCGCTGCTGCTGCTTATTGCGATGAAACGGTGAGGCATTCAGGTTTATCATCAGTTTTGCACCTGCCTGCTTGGCCTGCAATACGGGCTCCAAATACCAAATATCTTCGCAGATTGTGATGGCGACTGGAATTCCTTTAATATTGACGACACAGGGGCAATTACCCGCACTGAAGTAGCGTTTCTCGTCAAAGACTTGGTAGTTGGGTAATTGTTGCTTGGCATATTCGGCAATCATCTCGCCGTTGTACATGATACCGGCCATATTCAATAGCTGACCATGACTGGTTTGTGGATAGCCGAACACCAAATGGATATCCCATAACTCCTTACAGGCGTATAAACGCTGCAAAGCATTTTCGATACGAATCTGCACGCTCGGGCGTAGCAGCAGGTCTTCCGGGGGGTAGCCGCACAAGGTCAGTTCTGGGAAAACCACCACATCAGCCTGTAGCGCCTGCTTTGCTCGAATTGCCTCGTCGATCACTAACTGCGTGTTGCCGTCGATATCGCCTACCAACGGATCGACCTGTGCCATTACCACGGTAATTGTTGTCATATACTGCCTGTCAAAGTCGTAAAAGTGCGTATTTTCCGATAAAGCACAGCCGCTGGCAAAACTATTTTCTCGGACAGTCTAGATTACAAATCCAATCACGTTGCGCTTGCTGTATGCGGGCAGTAAAAAGCTGATCACGGATGTCATCAGCAACTGTTTTAATAGCCAATGTCTGTTCTTGCTTAATATCTGAGCAAAAGGGCAGATGAAAACCCAGGTCAGTCCTGATGGGTTGATTGATTTCACCCGCCTTCATCGAGAAAAGAACCCTATCCAGCTCGGGATACAGCTCCCCTTTGGTATCCCGCCCAGTTTTCCCTCATTGAGGGAGGAAGGGCATTCAGAGTGGCGGCGAGCCAGCGGGTCAAAGAGTGATTTGTTTCAGCACCGCTCCCATGCGTATTTGCCTTTCAAACAAGACCTGCGTTTGAGTTATAGACGGTTCCATACTTTGCATATCCTGCGGAAAAGCACTGGGTAGAAAACGGTACTTATTTCTCCCTCACAACTTTTAAGACCTGTCCCTGCGTGTTGCTACATCCCCATAACGTTATCAGCAAGGCTCAAGAATGATACACTCGGAGCATGCAATGGTGCGACTGGGTAAATTCAGAATGAAATGGTAGCGATTATGGATGAAGATACTAACGACAAGCCTCGCCTTGGTTTGGCACTGGGCGGAGGTGCAGTGAGGGGGGCTGCCCATATTGGTGCACTTAAAGCCTTGGAAGAGCAGGCACTCGTCCCGGATCTGCTGAGCGGAACAAGTATAGGAGCTTTGGTTGCCGCATTGTATGCTTTTGGTATGAAGACCGATGATATACGCGGCTTGGCGCTGAAGATGAATTGGTTTGATGTGTCCAAATTGACCTTGTCCAAATATGGTCTGCTGTCTAATGAAAATATGGGCAACACCATTCGCGAACAATTTGGTGACATCAAGATTGAGGATTCTCCCATCCCTCTGGCCTTAGTCGCTACCGACATCTCAACAGGAGAGAAGGTTGTTATCAAGAAGGGAGATGTTGCTTCGGCAATTATGGCCAGTAGTTGTATTCCAGGATTTTTCGTGCCCGTTACAATTAGTGATCGAATATTAGTTGACGGTGGAATAGTGGAGAACGTGCCTATTTCACCCCTTAAAGAGATGGGCGCCAATTACATTGTTGGTGTGGATCTCAACGGCTATCACAAATATGACCGGCCGGAGTCTTTCAGCGATGTATTATTTAATGCAATGGATATCGCTGTATATAAACAAGCTGAGGTGCAAGAGCGAGTAGCAGATCTCATTATTCGCATGGAGCTATCACAGTACAGCCGTACTGATCCAAAAAATGTCTGGGAGATCTATGCAGAAGGTTACAGAACAACCGTATTGTCGGTGAAGGAAATGCAATCGGGTTTAAAGAAGTCTGTTTCGTCACCATTGAAATTAGTTGAGAGAAAACTCAGGCAGTGGAGAGATAATTAGCAAAATGCCCTTCGGGTCAGAGTAAAAACTAATATTGCTACGAGACTGACGTCAATTTTAATCATTCAGGTATTTTTATTCAACTTGAAATTGATTCAAGCACGAAGGGATGAGAAAACTCCCTCGATTATGCCCGAACGGACTTTCCATAGCACGTGATTCGGTGTGCAGTAGTTTGACCGGGAGCGGCTAATATCAGACATTCATAATGTGATTTCCTATTGGTCGCTTCGTATTGTCCTTTATTACTTTAGGATGCTGGTTTTTCTTTACAAAATTGCAATCTCCATAGCCAGATGTTCTTGTTCACATTTGCCGAATGCCATCAGAATCATGGCGCTGATATTATTATTCGAAATATCGTCAAATTTGTTTGGACGGATAGTTAAATGTTGTTTCGACAGCGTACTGCTAAAATGAAGTGAGCTTTGTTGGCCCGGCGTAGGCGCATGAAACCCCGTTGTGTAACTAGTGCAGCGTCTCATTGATTCTTCCCTCGTAATTGGCAATTCAAAGCGCTATAAATAGAGCTTATAATGAAGCCTTGTAGGGTTTTTGTTTCCAAGCATCTAGATGATACATAAACATATATTTGATTGCATCCTGCATACAAGACATCAATAACGAAACCAGTAGAATGGTGAAACCCATCTCCATTTTTTCACCACAGAGAACACAGAGAGCACAGAGAGTTAAAGC
>PIVM01000502.1 GCA_003353945.1 Gammaproteobacteria bacterium | reverse complement strand
GGTCTAAAAATGACGATACAAAACGAAGAACTACAATCCTTTCACGCCCTGGAGCGTTCTGATCTTGACACCAACGGTGGGCGCATGTCTGCCAATGTAATTCCTTCAGGTGTGCCGCAAAATGTTTTTGCTCATGTGTTCAAGGCTGAACGCACAATAGGTTCTACCAAATACAGGAAAATCTTTGACAAGGTGTCAAATGATGCAGACGAAACTTTGTTTGCTGCTGGGTATTACCTGTTTGAACCAACATCAGGTGAAGATTATTGCGTGTTTTGGCCTGGAACCCAGCGCGATACTCAGGCAGAGGCAAAAGTCTATGCCGGGCAAATATTTGGTAGTGGCTGGCTTGATACCGATGTTAACGCCGGTGGTTCAGTCATTATTGTTGATGTGGGGCATGTGGATTTTGTTTCCATGTTTGCCGACCTCATGGCTGTCATGATCAGTGATAAACCCACGGCTGACAGTGGCACTGGCAATCAGGAAGAACACGTGATTAATGGTGTACCCTCTGTCAACGGTACATTGGTAACTATTACTCTTGCCGGAACACTGGCCAATAACTACACCACTTTAAGCAACACTAAAATTTCCGGGATCTATAAGCCTGGTGATGTCAAAGCATCGTTTGATAACTGGGTGTTGACCTCTGCCGCCGGAACCTATGATCAGGTTACATACCCGCCGATTCTGGACAACATCGGCACAGTTGATGAAACAAATACCATCACCTTTGACGATGCCACCAATTTTACCGCAGTTGGTGATTCTCGCGGCACGCTTGGTTCCGGAATAATTGGCGCTGATTTCATCCCAATTAATGGTGACTGGTCCAAGCCACTCTTCAAGCTGGAAGCAGCTGGTTTTGGCGGTACTTTTGTGGCCGGTGATACCATCGTGGGTGAGAGTCATCCTGCAGCAGTACCCCTTTGGGAAAAACGGGTTGTGCCTGAAGGAGCTGCAGCCATGGCAAATAACAAGATTATCAAAGTAACAACCGGCGAAACTGCATAATGGAACAATCTCTCACCATAACCTTTTCTGGCAGGCCCTTACAAAGTGGTGCTGCTGTTGAGGACTGGCTGAAGCTTGAACAGGAACAGTGGCCGGAATCAACCGGTACTAACTTTACTTCCTGGCTGTCTGATAACGGTATTGTGCCAACACTTTTTAATGTTTTTGATCTGGCCCAGCAATATCGATCTGTTTGCAGTGGTGAAGATGGTTCTTTTAGTACTTCTCTTTTTGTAAAAACATCTCGTCCGGATCTGCCATACACCATCACTACCACCTGGGGCAAACTCTCTGAAAAAACCATTACCATTTCAGAGATTGACAAGTCCTATACCCTTAAAGAAATCACCGACACTCTTGACGTTGGGGTACGAATCAAGACCCTGCTCTCAGCTGCATGGGAGGGTAATGTTTATGATGAGGCTGGCCAGATAACACCACCACCAAAGGTGGTTCTTGTTGATGGTGTGGTGAGCTGGAACAAAAAAGTATATGGCACGCTTCGGGCTAAATATCAGGCAGAAATTGATACTTACACCCTCACTGTTTTCCCCAGGGAAGATGTGGAGGATGTTGAGGCCGCTTATGATTCCACTGTCACTGTTATCTGGGGCGGGAAATTGGAAGTTTTAGAGATCGAAAAACCACCATT